>JAIOPX010000341.1 GCA_021413705.1 Planctomycetota bacterium
AGGTATCGCATCAGCGCTGCCGCATATACAAGATTTTGGGGCCGCTGGTTTGGCATGACCCAAAATAGCCCCGGCACTTGCGGCCTTTTTCCATCTGTTTACACTTACCCTCGACTTTGCATTCCTCAACCGTTGGCGCAGCCGCGCACGAGAAAGGGAGGTCCAAGGCCGCTCGATATGGACATCGCTCCGGCAGGCGTTTTAATTGCCTGTCGGCAGAAGGCCCCACGAAGAGTCTGGTTTTCGCCAGATTGGCACGACGCCATCTCACTTAGCGCACCCTCGTTCCTTTGCATGGATCGTCGGGTATCGCTTGGGATGTCGTATTACCAATTCGGTGCGAGCTGACTCTGTTGAGGCTGGTCCGGCTAGCGGCTCTTTGCCCCTCCCTCGACGTGCGTGACCTACACCCACGCGGGCACTTCATGCAGTGCCCAGGAGGAAATTGATCGTATGGAAGGCAAGCCGCTCGTTGGTTTGACTGCTGATTACCGCTCGGCCAAGAAAGATTCGACCGCGTTTACATTTGTTGCTCGGGGCTACTACGATGCCATTGTCGCCGCAGGCGGATTGCCAGTCATTCTGGCGCCTCTGACGGCGGAAGAAGATATCTCTCGGCTGCTCGACCTGCTGGACGCTGTGGTTCTGGTTGGCGGCGGCGATCTGAATCCCAATCGCGACGGATTCATGATGCATCCTGCCGTGCGTCCGCTCGAGGAACGCCGCGAGACGTTCGATCGCATGCTCATGCCGTTGATTGCGGAGCGTCGCATCCCGGTGCTGGGTATTGGCGTCGGAATGCAGTTGATCAACGTGCAGCAGGGAGGAAACCTGTTCCTGCACATTGCGGAAGACCTGCCCAAGGCACTTCCCCACAAGGACACGATCGACAACGCCCATCGCCACGGATTGGTCGTGGCCCGCAATTCCCTCATGGAACGGGTGTATGGCGATGGCGAAGTGCGCGTCAACAGCATGCACCACATGGCCATCGACGAAGTTGCCCCCGGTTTCCGCGTCACGGCCACGGCTCCCGATGGCGTGATCGAGGCGATCGAGAGCAAGCACGACGACTGGTTCGCCCTGGGAACGCAGTTCCACCCGGAAGCGGAGTCCGCCTCGGCGCTCGATCAGCGCATCTTCGATGAGTTCATCGAAGGCGTTGTTGCTCGCGGCAGCGTCCGCATGGTGGCTTGATGAGGCTGTAGGCTTGAGGTTTGAGCCTGTAGGTTGCAGGGTTGGGAGACTTAATGTCGATCGGCCGATCGAGCGTGCGTACCCAGAGCGGCTCACCAGCCGCCGTCGGCGAAGGCCGGCGGCGGCTGATGGTCGGTGTGCGCTGCGCCAGCGGTTGTCGCGGCGTCACGGCGACTCTCGTCTCGGCCGAAGCAACAGGCCTTACAATGCGAGTGCGCATAGACGCGGCGGAAACGGTTGCCGCCGAGGCTTCATTGCCGGCGTGTTATGCGCGCCTGACAAGCCGCGATCATCAAACGCCAAGTGAGGCCGGTTGGTTGGCCGCCGCCATGGCGCATTTGGCTGCCGACGCCACAACTCGACTGTTAGGCCGATTCCCCTCGCTGGCCGACGAAGTATTGGCGGCTGGGGTCTACGAGCCGGGACTGTGGCACGTCGGCCGTGAGACTCGGCCGGCCTGCATTTCGCTCTTTGAGCCTGCGACATTCGCTCAACGGACAGGCTTGCCTGTCATCGATGCGTTTGCCGCCAGCGACTTGGCGGCCGGAGGCCAAGGTGGTCCCGTGTTAGCTATGCCGCTATGGATTCTGCTGGCCGATCGACGGGGCACTCGGTTGCTGCTCGACCTGGGGCGTACGGCCCGCCTGACCTTCTTGCCGCCGCGCGACCTGGGTCCTCACGGCCTGCTGTCGTTCGACGTCGGGCCTGGAATGATCCTGCCTGATACGTTGTCCGAGCAGTTTTCCTATGGCGAACACCACTACGATCCCGGTGGCACGATGGCCGTGCAAGGGCGCTGCATTGGCAACCTGATCGACCTTTGGCTCGCCGATCCCTACTTCCAGCGTCCCCCACCACGCTGGTATCCCCTGGGCGTGCGCCCCGATGACGAGCTTCACAAGACTGTGCAGATGGCCGTGGAAGAAGGCTGGACGGTTCGCGATCTGCTCTGCACGGCAACCCATTTCATCGCCGAGTCGGTCGCCCGAGCCGTGGGGATGCACATGCCCTCCGCCAACGCGATTGGCGAAGTGTTGCTGGCCGGCGGGGGCGCCCGCAATGGTTTCCTCTTGGCCGAGATCGCGCGGCGAATACCCGGCACCGCGCAGCGCCGCGCCACCGACGACAACGCCAGCGACGGCACCCTGGAAGCCGCCGCAGCGGCCGTGCTAGGCCTGATGTTCATCGACCAGGTACACGGCAATCCGCCGGCCGTAACCGGGGCGACCTCGTCGTGCGTATTAGGCCGGCTAACGCCCGGCGGCCGGCTGCGCTGGGAGCGGCTGCTCAGCGCGATGGCGGACAGTGTCTCACACCAACTGCGGCTGCGCAATGCAGTGTAGGGCACGAGCGGAATTGGGAAAATCAGCTCACTGTGCTGTCGCTATTGCCCAGCAACAAGCCCTGCGCGAAAATGTAAACGACGAACTTGTCTCAACAAAAAGCTGGCCTTCCTGCGATGCGCGTGTAGAATTGGGGCAGTTAGTCTCTTCATTGTCAGGGTCTCGCACCTGACCTACGCAATTCGAGGGAGGATGATTCGATGAGAATCACATCGCCTATTGGGCACGTTGGGGCAGCAGCAGTCATTTTGGCTCTGTTGGTCTGCATGGCGCCCACAGCATCCTTGGCAGCCCGCGGTGGTGGTGGCGGCGGGGGCGGGGGGCATGGCGGCGGAGGTGGAGGATCGCGTGGCGGCGGAGGTGGGGGAGGCGGTGGCGGAAGTTTTCGTGGCGGTGGCGGCGGTGGAGTAAGCTCGCGCGGTGGCGGGAGTTTTAGTGGTAGCAGGGGTATGAGCGGTGGTTCGCGGCCAAGCGGAGGAAGTGTGAGCGGCGGCTCGTCACAGGGGCAACTCAATCGCAATTCAGTCGGAAGCAACTGGCAGGGTGGCAATGGCGACAAGGGCCAAAGTGGCAACTGGATTGGCGATCGCGCCGGCGGCAATAGCGGGAAGTGGCAAGGTGGCGATGGGAACGGAGGACGAGGTAGCGGCAACGACAGAGGTCAGGCCAGCAATTGGAACGGCAACCAAAACCGCGACTGGCACAACAATGGCAATTGGCAAGGCAACGGCAATTGGCAAGGCAAGGGAAACTGGAACGGTAAAGACAACTGGCACGGCAACAATTATTGGCATGGCAATAACAATTGGCATGGCAACGGGAACTGGAACCGCGGCTGGTGGGGCGGCGGCATCTTCGTCTACGCGCCGCTGTGGTCTCCCTTCGGCGGAGGGTATTACTACAACGACTACGGCTATCCTTACGACACGTACGCCTACGACGCGCCGCTGCGATACCAGGCTCAGTACGCCGCGCCCGCTGAGCAGCCGCTAGAGCAGCCGGCGGAACCGACAGTGGATCAGACCGCGGCTCCCTCGTCCCAATTCGGCGAGCAGGCCATGCAGGCGTTTGCCGCTGGAGACTATCGAGATGCGGCCCGGCTGGCCCAGCATGCCGTCGTGGATAATTCCCAAGGGGCCAAGCCGCGCGAGGTGCTGTCGCTGGCTCTGTTCGCGATGGGCGAATACCGTGGAGCGGCCATCGAGGCCCATTATGCGCTGAACTACGGCCCGCCGGCGGACTGGCCGACGCTGTATCACTATTACGACGACATCGGCCGCTACACCAAACAGGTTGAAGACTTGGCTGCTTACGTGCGCGAGCATCGCGACTCCCCCGAGGCGCAGTTCCTGCTGGCCTATCACAACCTGATGATGGGCCACAAACAGAAAGCGGCCGACGGCTTCTCCCGGGTAGTTGCCCTGTCGCCGAAGGACACCATTGCCCAGAAGATGGTGACTCAGCTTGGCGGCACGCCCCCTTTGACGGTAACTCCTCCACCACCGCTGAGTGAAAAGTTGCCTGAAAATGCCGCCGCACCACCGGTTTCGGCCCAAAAGCCTTTGGCCGAGCCCAGCGACACTCCCCCGCCACTGCCCCAGGCGGAAGCAGCTCAGTAATTCAAGCCCCGCCAGGGTGGATAACGCTCATGGATTTCCACTTGCCGCCGCGAAAGCGGATGAAGATGACACCTGTGACTGCCAGCGAGTAGATCGCCACAAAGCCCCAAGACCACTGGGCCGCGTGCGGCACACTCCTCAAGAGAAACGCGGGGAGCACCATCATGGGCCACGGAACCGTCAGTGCCACCAGCGACACAAAACGCGTGTCCCCGGCACCCTTCAGGGCGAACGAGAGATTCAAGTAGATCGTGTCGAGCACGGTGAAGATGGCCAGGATGCGGAGCAGGTCCGGCGCCAGAGCGGTGACTTGCGTCCAGAGTTTGGCGTTCGCTTCATTCTTGAACCACGATAAGTAGAAGTCGGGGAACAGCAAGAACGTCAGGCTCATCAGCGCGGCATAACAACAGGCGATTTTCACGCCGTCCCAGGTTGCCTCTTCCGCGCTGCCGGGGGCTCCTTCTCCCAGTTTCTGTCCGACGATTGTCATCACGGCCTGGGCGATACCTAGGCTGGGGAGGACGGAAAGCATCATCACCGTGACCGTTATGCTGCTGCTGGCCAACACCGCCTCGCCGTTGGGCAGGTTACCCATGATGACCAGGAACACGGTGAACGCGAGTCCTTCCAGAGCCCATTGCAAACCGCTCGGCAATCCGAAGCGAAGGAACTGCTTGAGCAGTCGAAAGTTGGGCTTCCAATCGCTGTAAATCCGGTAGACCGTCTCGTGCTCGCGACGAAAGAGCAGAAAAAGGCCAAACATCGCGGCGCCAGCCGTGGCAATGGCGGTGGCATAACCTGCTCCAGCCGCCCCGAGCGCCGGAAAGCCAAATTTACCGAAGATCATCACATAGTCCAAAGCGGCGTTCAGCACGAGCCCGACGAAATTGATGCCGATGACCAGGCGCGTCCTACCTAGTCCTGTGTAAAAACCGCTGACGGCCGCGACGAGCGCCGTCGGGAGCGCCGACCAGGTGAGGGAATTGAAATACTCAACCTCGAGGACTCGCGTTGCGGACGGATGATTTACCCAGGCGAAGAATGCAGGGGCGAGAAAAATGAGCGAGAGAAAAGCAATCCCGCCAGCGAAGCTGATATAGAGCGACTGCCACACACAGGCGCCGATCTTCTCTTTCTCACCGGCGCCATAGTACTGGGCCACGAACGTCATCACATAGTTCGCCGTCCCTTGTAGCAAAGCCATCGGCACCCAGAATACTCCCATCACGGCCATGGCGGCGCCGAGCGACTCCGTGGAGTGCATGCCGAGGTAGATGCGGTCGATTGTGAGTTGCAAATTCCAGAAGCTGTTGGCAATGATCAGCGGCCAGGCGATGATCAGGATTTGCTTCCAGCGGGAAAATCCAGGGTGCATGAGAGGCGATCGGTGGGAGAGTGGGGAGAGAGGGTCTTTAGACTTGCATGACACACAGGAACGGAATTTGTTCGGAGGCGTGAGTGTCCCGGCAGGGAATGTGTCGAATCATTTCCTCCCGAAAGATTCTCATGGGCTATATACCTTCTGAGAGCACCGCCTGCAATTTCAAAGGACTTGGTTCGTCGTCCGTTGCTCGGTATAGTAGAAGCAGCCAGTGGACATCGCAATCCCGGGATAGATTTGTCATGACAGCCGAAGATCTTATTGAATTACTGGAAGAACGTCCCTTCGTCCCGTTGCGACTGCGGCTTGATGATGGGCAGTCCTATGAAATCCGCCACCCGGAGATGGCCATTGTTTCGACGACGCTTGTGGCAATAGGATTGCCTCGCAGCATCGGTTCGCGCGTGGCGGAACGCATCACTCATTGCTCATTGGCCCACGTCGTGGAAGCCGAACCGCTTGAAATCGCACGATCATAGGATACGAGAAACGGGTGGGGAGCAGACGGGCTGGGAAGCCCATCCTACGAAGTCACTGTGCGAAGTTCTGGAAACGGCACCAGAACTTCGGCGGCACTCACGTGCCTTCGCAACTTGTCCAGAATTTCCCGCTCGTAATTCCAGGACAGCACGAGATATCCGCCTGGCTTGTCGCGCTCGACCGCGTTCCAATCGACTACGGGAATATGAACGCCGGGCACCAGGCGACCCTGCTTAAGCGGGGTGTCGTCAACCACGGCGTCTAGCAGTTCCGGGCCGATGCCGCAGTAGTTCAGGATCACCACTCCACGGGCAGGGGCGCCGAGGCCAAAAACGCGGCCGTGGCTCTGCCGCAATTCCTTAAGTCTGGCCAAAAGATCGACCTTGAACTGGCGCACCCGATCGCCGACCGACTGGTAGGTGGCCGGGTCGCGCACACCCTCCCCTGCCTCGGTTTGCAGCAGCTTGGCAACGGAGTCTGCCGCGACAGGACGACTGTCGGATCGCCGAGCGTATACCCGAAGCGAGCCTCCTTGCGTCGGGATTTCCTCGACATCGACCACCGTCAGCCCCGCGCGGCGCAACAGCGGCACCAAGGCCGTCAGCGAAAAGCAATAGACGTGCTCGTGGTAAACCGTGTCGAACTCGCCGTGGAGGATCGTTCGCATGACGTGAACTGCCTCCATGACGAATGTTCCGCCGGGAGCCAGAACTCTCGCAATCCCGTTTAACAACGAACTGACGTCCGGCGTGTGAGCGACCACATTGAGCGCCACGACCAAGTCTCGCGCCCCACGCTCGGCGACGATCTTGTCCGCCAACTCCGGTGTGAAGAAGTCGCTGATCTGGTCCACGCCTTTCTGCTGCGCATATTCGGCCAGGTTGCGCGCCGGATCCACGCCCAGCACGTCGGCCTGCGAAGCCCCTTTAATCGCAGACAAAAGCGTTCCGTCATTGGAGCCTATTTCCAAAACTTTGCTTTGCTGACTGATTCCGAGTCGGGAAGTCAGCAGCGCCGCCAGCTCGCCCAGGTGCCGGACGTTCGATTGTGAAGCGCTGGAAAGATGTTGATAATGAGAAAAGAGTTCGCCCGGCGGTACGATCGACTCCAGTTGCACCAGCGTGCATTCGCGACACCAGGCAACATCAAGTGGATAAGGCCGCTCCCTGCCAACCTCCTCAGGCGTGAAGAAAGCATTGACGCCCGGCACGTTGCCAAGACTGAACATGCGCGACAAGGCCGGCTGACCACAGCCGCGGCAAGCAATCGCCGCAGTAGTTTCCGCACCGCTGTCCGCTTTCCCTTTTCGGCTTTCGGCTTTCCGCTTCCCGCTTTCCACCTTCGCCTCCGACCGCGGAAAGATCCGCGGATGATAGAGTCCGCTGCGCGCCAACACATATTGGCCAAGCACTTCGAACGTCCGCACGGCATACACGGACGCCCCCCGCAGACTGTGCGAAGTGTGATCACCGCGATAGTCGGCTTCGACCGGCACTTCCGCTGCACGAGCGCGCGCGTAGGCGGCCTGGGCAATGATCTGAAAACTGAACAGATAATTATCGGCATTGTCTTCCCAAGCCACGCGCTGAAGCAGCTTGCGGCTATAGATGCGAAAGCCGGTATGAAACTCACTGAACGGCAAGCCAAGCACGGCGCGGTCGATAAGGCTCAAGCCCCGGTTGGCCGTCCAGCGGATCAGCGGCATGCCGTTTTCTCGCGCCCGTCCGGGAATCATGAACCTTGAGCCGATGATAAATTCATAGCCTTCGAGAATCAGCGGATAGGCCAACTCCAAGGCGCGCGGATGAAATTGCCCGTCGCCATGAACTTCGACGATGTAGTCGGCGCCGCGCGCAAGAGCCAAACGAATCCCCTCCTTCAGATTGCCGCCGTAGCCGCGATTTGGCGTGTGGCGAAACGCGGGGATGCCCAATTCCACAGCGGCCTCATGCGAGCCGTCGCGCGAACCGTCGTCGGTGGCCAATACTTCGTCAACCAGATGGAGCGGAATCTGTTGATAGGCTTTGGGCACGAGCCGCGCGCAGTTATACGTCATCAGCACGGCGATGATCTTGGGCCGCTCTTGGCGAGCGGGGGGCGTAAGCCCTCCGTTGCTCCCGCTCACAAGAACAGGGGGCTTACGCCCCCCGCTCGCCAGGGAGTTGCTCGCCATGGAGTCGCCGGGTTGAGATCCACTCACGGTGCGGCGCTCTTGAGCTTGGGACGCTCGGCTTCAGCGGAGCCACTGGGAACGCGGTACGGGCCGACCACGGGCAGACCACAAATGCGGCTCATGACCTTCAGATTGTAATATTGCTCCCCTTCGAGTTCGGTCAGTCGATCAAACCGAACCGCTTCGCCAATCTCTTCGACCGCATCGAGCACAGTACGTTGCGGAACAAAATCCAATGCCTCGCGAATCTTGCGGAATCGAACACGATAGGAGCGAATGTCTTCCTCGCTGACACGCTGCTCAATACCCAGGCCTGGGAAGGCATTGGAGACTTCGTCGGCCAGTTCGCGAATGGTGTAGTTGAGCCTATCGCCGCCGACGTTGAAAATCTGCCCACGCACCCGTTCGGCCTCGGCCCGTAGCACCAGGATGATCGCCTGGGCTGCATCATAGACATGCACGAACGGGCGATATTGCGCGCCGGAGCCATTGACCACGATCCGGTGCCCTTGCAGCGCCCGCTTGGTCATCGTATTAACCGCCAGATCGAACCGCATCCGCCGCGAGAGGCCAAACAGCGTGGCGAAGCGCAGCGATGTGACGCGGAAATCGTTGCTGGAGAGTTCCAGCAGCTCGCGCTCAGACGCCAACTTGGTTAATGCATACAGGGTGACGGGGCCGGTGTGCGACTGTTCATCGAGCAACCTTGTGCTCGACGCGCCGTAAACGCTGCAGGAGGAAGCGAAAACGAAATGCTGCACGCCTTCTGCCCGCGCCCGCTTGGCCAGAGCCCGCGTCGCCAGATAGTTAGTTCCGATCGTGAGATTCGGGTCCAGATCGGAACTGGGATCGTTCGAGATGCCGGCCAGATGCACGACCGCATCGACATCCTTCAACAGCGTCGGCAGCAGATCGGCCCGGTTGATGTCGTCCTCATAAAATCGCAAATGCGGATGGGCCATGACGGGCGCCAAAGCATCGCGGCCGAAATAGCAGCAATCCACGACGCTAACTTCAAAGCCCAGGTCCAACAGCGCCGGCACAAGTATGGAACCGAGATAGCCGGCGCCACCAGTGACCAACACATGGCGTCCTTGCGCTTGTGTTTTTTCAATCATGGGAAGTTCCTGTGAGGAGTGGCGCGGGGATATCGCCCTTTCGGGGGCGACCGCAGCGAACTGACCCCTCAGATCGCCGCGCCGCACATGCCCCGCCAGGATGCTGGCCACACTTGACGGGTAGTTTTACGATATCAAAGGCTTCGCAGCCCGTCAAACAGCCTTCCCCGCGATCTATGGCAGACCGTGAGGGTTGTGCTTGCTGCGCGTGGCGATGGGTGTCGGACAGCCTGACTTCTTCCCCCTAATGCCGGAAAAACAAGACAAAATCGGTCAGAAACCGGTTTCCCCAGGGGAGCAGCCCCAAGGTCAGGACGTTGAGCCCCACCGACCAGGCGATCAACCCTTTCCACAGAATGGTCTGACGGCGACGTACCTGGCGTTGGTAGCCCAACAGCACCAACAGGAAGATCAACGGCAAATAATCGAATGCATATCTTTGACAGTTCAACTGCAGGAAACCGAAGTACGAGCACATCCCCACGGCCAGCAAGCAAGGAATGATCGATGCCCAGGCAGCAATGACCAGCGGCGCTCGCCACCTCGCGAAAAACGCCAGCAATACAAACGGACTGGCATAGAGCAACGACGTCCCCTGCCGCGTAGGCTCAATTCCGCATAGCGCATCCTGTCCGCGGAATTCCAGCGTGTAGCCTTGCAGAAACAAGTAGTACAAATTGCGTGGCAAATAGGCCGGACTGAACAAGCCATAACTGGGATGAAAGCCTGTAAAGCCATAACCCACTTCGAGCGGGTTGTGGAAGCGAGCCCAATTGAACCAGAGCGAGAAGGCCAGCAGCGGTGCGGCTGTGGCGGCCATGGCAGCCACATGGGCCGCGAAGCGACTCAGCGAATGCGGCCGACCCTGAACCGTCCACAGCGCCACCAGCACAAACGGCGCGGCAAAGACCGTCATGGGGCGAGTGGCAATTGCCGCACTAAATAGCAGCCCCAACAGCCAACCCTGCGCATCGCCGAGGCACTCGCGAATGATCGCCAGCAACAGCGCACAGACAATAATGTGCGAGTTATACGCCGCCGAAAAACTAAAGGCCAAGCAAAACCAAAACCCTGTGCCGAGAAAGAACGCCATCCCCCACCACCAGCGATCGACCGGCGAAAATCCCAGCCGCACCATGATGCCGTACAGGCTGAACGCGCTCCACACCGCCATCAGACTGCAGAGCAAATATGCCAGCCAGGTCTTCACGCCCCCCACTAAGACAAAGGGAGCTAGTATCAAACCCGGCGCCGGTGGATAGGGCACATAATACTTTCCCTTAAACTCTACCGTGTCCACGTCCCGATGTTCGGGCTCGATATCCAGCTTCCAATCGAGAAAGGCCTGCGATTGGCGCAAGTAGAGTTGTTGGCAATACCAAAGCGGTTCGTTGTAGCGCTTGATGCAACTGTAGATCACCGCGGCCAGCAGCAACAGCGACACGACCCCATAGGAAACAATCGCAATCTGACTGCGCCCAGTAGTGTTCATGACATGAGGGGCGCGGCGACAGGCGTTGGCCCGCCGCTGTTGGCGCGATTAGGGTGTGGAATATCGAAGGTCGTCTCACCACTAAGCTGAGACACCGTGCGATGAGCTCCGAGCGTATAGGCCCGGGCCGCCAAAATGATCAAAAATGCATCGAAGGGAATGCGATACCGCGGCTCACCCAGCGCGACGAACGCCCCGATCATCAGTCCCAGGATCGGCAGCGCTAGCAAAGCGTCTCCCAACCCTGGCCCTTGGGGACGAAAAAGGCGGGGCACGCGCACGACGAGGAAAATCACGGCCGGCAGCAGAATGCAGATCCAGAAAATCTTCATGAAGATGGTCATGTCGCACATCCAGTGATAGATCTCAATCGGTTTACCGGCAATCGTGACGGTCGGCCAGGGTTTGCCCGGCGCAGGGTAGGAAGCCGGCCAGGGGACCGAACCGTAAAACAGATCGTGAACATGTTCACTCGACAACTGCACGGCATCCAACGGGTTTTCCTTGCTCCATTTCCAGGCTGCATCCAGACAACGCGGAGCATCATACGCCCCAAACGGCATCACGACATCCTGGTGATAACCTTTTTGATAAGCCACAGGATAACCGGAATCGAAATTGAGGTGCGGTCGCTTGGGATCTCGAAACTGAAACAGGCGACTCTCGCCAAAGTGGCCCATGAGCGTCGTGACCGCTCCATTGGTCGAGATAAAGCAGAATCGCCCCTCGTTGAGTTTGGTGGCCCGCTGAATCAGCGGCACGACGATCGAGATCAGCCCCATACCCGAGCACAGCATGACCAACGCCAAACGATTGCCGATCGCGCCGCACAAGATCGGCCTGCCGCGGCCGGGCCCGCTGGTGTCATACGAGAGAACCAATTGACCCTGGCCCCGTGCTTCCGTCTCATAAAAAGTAGCCGTGTGAATCTCGTTCCCGGGATGAATGGCGGACGGATCCGCTCGATGCCGCCAGGCCCACCACCAGTGACGGCAGACCGTAAACCCCAGCCAGCAGAAAATAAGCAGGGCGGGGAGCACCACCACCGGTTTGAGCCCCATGGATGCTCCCAATCCCACACCCGCCACCAGCGCCACGGGTGCGCTCACCCACCAACTCCTCACGCGAATACTGCGGATCAGCAACCAGAAGCTCAACACCATGCAAAACAAAAACGGTCCCTCGCTCATGAAATGCGATGCATAGTGAATAAAGGGGAAGTACAGACTCGACAAGATCAGCGCCACCAGGGCCGTTCGACGCCCATAGAGTTCGTAACCGATCGCCGCGATCAACAGCGGCACCAGCGACGAAAGGACAAACTGCGCCGAAATCGCCGTCCACCAGGTCCGATGGTTGAAATCATGGAATTTCACCAGGGAATACAAGTCGTACCGATAGAAAAACGCGAAAAACATGTGCCCGCCAGGAGGCAGCACGATATCAATGATCGATTCCTGGCCGGGGCGATGAACGAGCCCCTGGGCTCGAACGAAAAAGCCCATCATGTCGCTATACACGTAGTCCGTGGCATTGTGGCAGACAAACATGTGTGCCGCCCGCCAAGCCACGCCGAACAAATAAGCGCACGCACTGGCCCAGAAGAGTACAGAGCCCCACAGTGAAGCTGCTATTGCGCGGCGGTCAAAATCAGACGGAGTGGACGACATGCAGAATTGGGCTGGTCGGGGGAAGTGTCTGACAAGATCTTACTCTGAGGGTAACATGCCGCCGCAGCGAAGAGAAATCGGCTGGAGGAGCGGGCTTGCTGTTGCTCACACCCCCACCGGCGTCCCCAGCAGCTTCAAAAACTCGCGGATCCACGCCGGATGGGCCAGCCAGGCGGGGGCCGACACCAAATGCCCGTCCACATGCGCTCCGTCGAACCCCGGCGTCGGCTCGACCCATTGGCCGCCGGCGGCGCGGACTTCATATTCCACCGCGGGATACGCTGTGCAACGCAGCCCTTTGAGCGCTCCCGCGGCGGCCAGCAATTGCGGGCCGTGGCAAATCGCGGCGATCGGCTTGCGGGCGGCGTCGAAGTAACGCACCATTTGGATCACCTGCGGATTGAGCCGCAAGTATTCTGGCGAGCGGCCCCCCGGTATAACCAGGCCGTCATATTGCTCTGGCTTTACGTTGTCGAAAGTGGCTGTCAGGCGGAAGTTGTGCCCGCGCTTTTCGCTGTAGGTCTGCTGCCCCTCGAAGTCGTGAATGGCCGTGGCCACGAACTCGCCCGCTTTCTTGTCGGGGCAGACCGCATCCACTTCGTGTCCCACCAACAATAGCATCTGAAATGGGACCATGACCTCATAGTCTTCCACAAAATCACCCACAATCATCAGGATTCGCTTGCGTGGCATGGAGACACCGATGGGTCAATGTAGCGTTCGGATATTGGAGGCTGCACCAGCGATATTTTCCGTAATTGACGGCCGCTGCATAGTGGCGCGTGTCCGCCATTCGGCTAAAATGGGGCTCGCATGCTAACGCTACCGTGAGAACAAGGAACCCGCTGTGCCCAGCCTGACCGTTGAAAACTATCTTAAAACGATCTACCAGATCGTCGCCCAACAGGGAGGCAGCCCAGCCGCCACGGGACGGATCGCCTCCGCGTTGGCGGTCTCGCCGGGTACGGTCACGAGCATGCTCAAGACGCTCAGCGAGAGCAAACTGGCCACGTACACGCCCTACGAAGGGGTCAGCCTCACACCGCCCGGAGCGGCATTGGCCCTGCGAATCCTCCGCCGCCATCGGCTCATCGAACTCTTCCTGGCCCGCACGCTCGATATGAGTTGGGACGAAGTCCATGAAGAGGCCGAGCACATCGAACACGCCGTGAGTGATCTGTTGGTCGATCGGATCGACGCTCACCTGGGTTACCCTGCCGTCGATCCACACGGCGATCCGATCCCCCGGGCAGACGGTTCCGTTGACGTCCCCGAGGTCCACACGCTCGCCAGCCGCGCCGCCGGCGACCGTTTTCGTCTGGCTCGCGTGGTCGATCAATCGCCCGAGTTTCTGCGCTACCTGAGCGAGACTGGCCTAGGTGTGGGTACGGAAGGGGAAGTTCTCAATAATCGACGCGAAGCGGGTGTGGTGGTGATCCGCGTCGGCGGTGCGGAAACAACGCTGGGGCACGAAGCGGCGGGAAAAATATTGGTTTCGGGAAGCCCAGGCGAGCGGAAAGCGTAATCCCAACATGAAAGCGCATGACAAAGGGTCAGAACGATTAGTTGACGTTTCGTGGCTGCAAAATCCGTCAGCAGCGATCACTTCGCGGGATCAGGCTTATAGTTCTCTACGGCCTCTTTAACTTCCTGTTCATACTGCTGTCGGCGTTCTTGCCACGCCTTGTGCAGTGCGCCTGCCAGGTCTTCGCCTGCGAGCAAGGCCTCGATCTTGACCGGCAGATTCTCTTCGACCTTGGCCGGATCTTCTTCGAAGTCGATCGCTTGCACGCGACCCTGGCTGTCAAGCAGCAGCACGGCCGGCATCTCGGTAGGGCCCAGAGCTTTGCGAAACGCAGCGACGTCGGACGTTAAGCGAAACGACGGGGGCTGGGCCTGGGCATCTTTCAACAGGCCATCCACGTCCTCGGTGCTAATCTCGTTGGGGTCCAGGCTCAGAGCCAGAAATTGCACTTTGTCGTTGTTCGCATATTGCTTCCTCACTGCATCGAAATGAGGAAGCTGTTCGGGGCAGGTAGTGCAGTCCGTCACCCAGAGATCGATCACGGTGATCTTCCCCTCAAGCGTTTTGGATTTGCGTTTGTCAGCTGCCGCCTCCTTGAACTCAAAATCGGCCACGGGCTTCCCTAGCACCTTCGACGGGGCTTCCGCGGGATTGGGAGGAAAGGTCAGCTTGTCCACTGGACGATCTTCCGCATTGGCCACCCAGGCAAAGCGCTTTTCGTCCGCCTTGGGATTCAGCACGGCGCCGTCTAATTCCGCCGTGAGCTCCAGAGCGGTAACGCCCTTCGCCTGAAGTTCATTCTTCAAGCCTTCCATGGGATATTGCACGCGACGCACGACTGAGGTCTCTTTGTCGATCCAAAGCACGAGCACACCCGTCTCTTCGGGAAATTCGATCCGGTTGCACTGCCGCCCTTGAATGGGATGGGGGGCGAGCACCTTGCCGCTGTCCCAATCCACTTCCTGCAATGCCTCGTCGGAGGCCAATAGTTCCAGGACCGGGTTGACGCCGATCATGCCCAGGACCGGGCCGTCGGGCAAGCCATCGGGCAGAACGGGGACAAATGCCGGCTCATTGTACAGAGCGTTGGCGGAGATTTGTTCTGGCGCAGGGACGGTGAAGACCTGCCCGTCGAACCCCGTCGGCCGGGCATGCAGTTGCTTGCCATCCAGAAGCAGCAACACGGGTTTCGGCGTCCTGCCCGGCCCCTCGAGGATCGCAGGGCGAACGGGTGTGAACTCGATTCGCAAGCGGTTGGGGCGTTCAAAATCCAAACGCAGTGGAAATTCCTCCCGCTTCTCTCCATCGGCGTCGCGCACAACGAAGACCATTTTGCCCGAGTCGCGATAGGACTTGGCGTCTTGGTAAGCCTTGATTGTCCGGTCCAGAATGTCCTTGACCGACTCAGCGGCCTTCTCGCCCGCCGCAGGTTCATCGGCGGCCGATTTCTGGTGCGTGCTAGCGGCGCAAAGCGCCAACAGGGCGCAGGTCAGTGTGACAGGGAGGATCAATAGGTGGATCGCTGTTCTTGGGGCGCGAAACATCGACATGATTTAAGTCCTTGGGTAGAAGATGATTCGCCTGGAATCTCATTCACAAGACTCAGACCTTGATCAGCCTGCGCGACTACTCCGCCGCCACCCGAGCAGTGCCAATCCAAGGAGCCCCACGGCCGCCATGGCCAGCGTACCCGGCTCGGGAACGACGACGGCGGACTGAGCGGTGAACTTCAGCACAACGTCGTTGACTGTGCCGTTGACGCCGTTCCCCTGAATCAGGCTGAACGTGCCCCCGGCGACATTGTTGGAGAACCCGCTCGTGCCGTTGGTTGCGCCGACGGAGATGTTGGCAAAAGCCAGATTGCCTGGGTTAACCAGGCCGCCCGTGGTGGTGGCGACAATCCAGTACTGGTCGAGCGAGTTGAGGAAGTTGTTGGCGTCTCCGTTGACGTCGGGACCGGTGCTGCTGAGCGACCAGAGGTTGAAGTTAAACCCGGTGCCGATCGTCAGCGTGGACGACACCCCGGTGATAGCCAACTGATCGAAGCCGGTGCCAGCCGCTCCTGTGGCATCAAGGATTTGCCAGTTGTAGTTGCCCCCCGTGGCCCAAGTTTCGCTGCCGACATGACCAATAATTCCGGGACTGTTGCCGGGCGAGAGGGTCGACCCGCTTCCGATGGTCATCGCTCCCTCGACGGACCCGATGCCGCTGAGGGTTTGACCGCCGGCCAGCGTGAACCCGCCACCGACACTGGAGACATCCAGAATGGAAGTCAGCGAGGTCAATTTGATACTGGGCGACAAGGGGATGTTGTTGGTGCCGCCGGTTGACAGGGCCAGCCTGCCATTGCTGACCGTCGTTGCGCCGGAGTAGGAGTGGCTGTTGGTGAGAATCCACTTTCCAGCATCGGTCTTGGTGAGCGAAGTGGCATTGCCGCTGCCGTCGTTGGCGATCAGAGTCCGCAGGAAATTATTCCCCGTGTTCGTGCCACCCAGCGTTAGGGTGCGGGTACCGATTTGGCTGTTGAATCCCATGGAGCCGGTGTTGGTGAAATCAACGGTCCCGCTTCCACTGGCCTCGAGCTTGCCGTTGCTGGTGCCGACGCTGAAGAGGCGGTCG
Source organism: Planctomycetota bacterium (assembly GCA_021413705.1). GTDB lineage: Bacteria > Planctomycetota > Planctomycetia > Pirellulales > UBA7805 > JAIOPX01. Next base: position 16,618 of record JAIOPX010000341.1, read on the forward strand.
GTACTATGACCTGCGCCGGTGTACTGAAGCGTGCCACCGTTTAAGACCAAGTTTGCAGCCACGTTGGTCGAAGCGCCGACGCTACTAGAACCTCCACCATTGGCCAGCGAACTCACACTCAACGTACCTAGATTAATTCTCGTCGGACCCGTGTAGGTACTGGCTCCGCTGCCAAGTGTAAGCTTGTCCACACCAGTCTTCGTTAAGCCACCCAAGCTATTGGAAGACCCGGTAATAGTCCCCGGAACGAAAGTTACGGTCTGCCCCGGCCCTCCTTGAGGGCCATTGAGTGCAAACGATGTAGGGAGCGTGGTGTAGGAACCGGGATTCATGATGGTGATCGAAGCGATTCCACCATTGGTGTTCAATGTGACGGCCGCTGTGGCAGCCGTGCCGACACCACCGGTGAACGTAACCATATTCATGTTTAAGTCGAAGCTTGTGTTGACGTAGGAGTAGTTATTGCCCGCGGTTCCGACGGCCAACGATGTTATACCCTGGTTGGTGTTGCTGGCTAGTAAAGCTGCAGCAATCGTCGTGTCCTTGCCGTTGGGAGTATCGATCGTTGCGCCGCCCGCGAAGATAAACGGACTAACATTCGAGGCTAAGAGCGTACTTCCACTTACAAGTGACTGAAGTTTGCCGCCGTTAAAGTAGATATTTGCAACTCCAGTACCCTTGGTAATTGCCGTTGTCGTGAGGGTTCCCCCGTTAAGCTCGATGAAGCTATTGCCACCGGTACCCGAACCACCGACAACGATGCCATTCGAGGCCGTCACCAGCGCGCTGTCCCCAATTGTTAAATGACCTGTCGGATTGATGGTCGAAGGCCCCACGTTCAACAATTGACTCGTGCTGAAGGATCCCGTGCCGTTCACGGCCATTGCGCCATGCGAGTTATTGGCCGTTCCGCCGATCCTGATCGTGCCAGTGTTTGCGGTGACCGATCCGCCGCTTATGTAGAAACCGCCAGTCGACCCGCCGGTATTGTTACCGCCGATGGTCATCCCATTTCCAACGATTAATGAGCCACCGGACATAAAGCCAAATCCGCGTGCAACTCCAGGCTGAATATTGAATGCACCGGACGTTTGCAGCGCACCCCCGGTCTGGTGCATTACGGATTGGTTCCCACCTGCTCCACCGAATCCCACAGAGGTTGCTGTCCAAGTGGCCCCCGAGGCGAATTCCAGCCAGCCGTTCGCGGCATTGCCGGCGTTCTGCACGGTGATCGCACCTGACGAACCAGAGTTCGTTCCACTCAGCACGAGTTTGCCGTTACTGTAGGTGAGTGCCCCCGCCAGAGCGGACGGGGCGCTGATCGTCGAGGCACCCGTGGATGAATAGGTGAACAGACCGCTTGCTGCCAGCGACGTACCGCCAGTGATCGTGTATGCGCCACCAGTAATACCGAGAGTCGTGGCGGTGCGCGAACCGGACACGGTCACCGTTCCTGTACCCGCCCCGGCAAACAAAGCCGGCTGACCGTCCGTCCATGGCGACCCAGTCCAGTTGAGGTCCGTCGTATTCCAAACCCCGGTAGCACCTCCGTTATTCCACGTTAGAGCGTGTGCGGTGCTTGCCAGCCAAGTCATCAGGCCGACTACGACTATGCAGAGAGAATAGGCAAGAGTCTTTGCCCCGAGAGAACAGCGATGGTGGATTCTCATGAGCGGCTTTCTCAGATGAAGTATGCTTGAAATGGACCACGCGCAACAAAAAACCGCCCTGGATTGGTTTCACCGCCGGCAGGACTGCCATCAAGCAGCCGGACGCGAAAGCAATTCAGGGCGTTTTTTTCACTCACAAGATGACTCTGGTAGGGGTGGTTGGACGGCGGAGCGTTCTCTCCTTGGACAAAAACAGGCTGGACAACAATCTGCGGTGAATCAGTGCGACTCATGTCGCATGTCATATATCTACCAAGTGTGCAGTCTAATCCTGTCAACCGATTAGTCAAGTGATTTCTCGTAAGAATTCCCAGAAACCGCGAAAAGGGGGGTCCAAGTTCTTCCGTCCACAAGGAAATTGGCGGCCTCAAACGCCCCTGGCTCTGTTCGACTCGTCGCACTGAGTGAATCAGGATGAGTGAAACAGGGAAGAGCATCGCAACCAAAGTCAATGCGGGTTCGCTCCTAAAATCGAACCCATGTCGATTTTCAAACAGTGCGGTTCAGGCGAGTTCGCAGGCACTGAAGGCTTACGACTTCAGTTACGGGAAGTACTCACAATGGCCTGCCGCCTCTCACCTCCAACCTCATCCAGCACTGCTTGGCGGACGCATGATGTGGGTCAGCAACTTAAGACGGCATTGAGCGTCCTTCAAGCAGTGGCACGATCGTCCGTGACATGCTGCGCGTACCTGACTGCCTACAGCCTCGAACCAGCAACATCACTCCCCCCTCTAGCCCTGGACCCCCATTTGGAATCGGGCTAGGATATGGGGTGTTGGATTCGCTGCGGAAGTATCGGCCCCGCCGGGACTTGGAAGAGGCTCCGGCCGGGATGGTTCGTAGCGGCTTGTCGAGGCGTCGGACCTTTCCACTGTCCGGGCGTCGGACTTTTTTACTGTCCGGATCGGAACAGAATTCTATGCCCACGGAAATGCGCAGCCTCGTTGCGGACTTAGAAGCCAATATGGGGCGCGTCGTGCTGGGTAAGGCTGAAATTATTCGGCTTTGCACGGTCGCACTTCTCTCTGGCGAGCACATGCTGTTGGAGGACGTGCCGGGCGTGGGCAAGACCCTCATCGGCAAGGCGTTGGCACGCAGTGTCAATGGGGAGTTCTGCCGGATCCAGTTCACACCCGACCTGTTGCCGAGCGACATTACCGGTAGCAGCGTCTATCGGACCAACACGGGTGAATTCGAATATGTCCGGGGTCCGATCTTTGCCAATATCGTTCTGGCAGACGAAATCAACCGCACCACGCCGCGCACGCAAAGCGCGCTGTTGGAGGCGATGAGCGATCATCAGGTTTCGGTGGACGGCGTGACCTACGATTTGCCGCGGCCGTTTATGGTGATCGCCACGCAAAATCCGTTCGAGTTCGAAGGCACCTATCAGCTTCCCGAGAGCCAGTTGGACCGGTTTCTGATGCGGATCGCCGTGGGCTATCCGAGTCGCGAAGACGAACTGCAAGTGCTGGCCACCCATCGCAGAGGCGAACCGGTGGATAAGCTGCAACCCGTGCTCACGGGTGAGCAAATCGTGGCCCTCCAAGGGGCGGTACGCGATGTGGCGGTGGACGATTCGATCCACGAATATCTGTTGGACTTGATCGAGGCGACGCGCTCTTGCGAAGACCTGCATGTGGGGGCCAGCACGCGTGGGGCGCTCTGTTTGTATCGCGCCAGCCAGGCGCTGGCGCTGGTCGAAGGACGGGAGTTCGTGGTTCCCGACGACGTCAAGCGATTGGCGGTGCCAGTGCTTTCGCATCGCTTGATCAGCAAGGGTTATGTCCACGGAGGAAACCAGCGGCGAACCTCGGAGAGTGTGGTGGAGCGGTTGTTGGATGAGGTTCCGGCGCCGAAATGAGCGGAATGGCGCTAGCCACCGGTCTGCATCGCGAAGTTACCGGCGGCTAGCGCCGTGCCGCTCACAGGGGAGCAGGAGGATCGCTATGATCGGTCGGCGGCGGACTCGGTTGACGCGAGAAGGTTGGTACTACCTTTTGGTGCTGGCCTTCGTCGTCACCGGCGCCATGCTCCGCGAAATCAATCTGCTGATGATCATGGCCGGCTTATTGCTTGGTCCGCTGTTGCTGAATTGGCGGATGGCAGTGATATCGCTTCGACCGCTACGCGCCAGGCGCCGGGCAACCGATATGATTGGCGCAGGTGAGATGCTAGCGATCGAGATCATGGTTCAGAGCAGCAATGCCTGGCTCCCTCGACTATCACCGGGGGGCTGGGCAGTGACGGTGGACGATGTCATTCGTCGCGTTGGCCCCGGGCCTTCGAACGCGAAGCTGCACACGGGCGTACTGTTTTGGCATATCGTGCGCGGGGAAACTGCTCGGTTGGCGTATCGCGGCAAGTTGGTGCAACGCGGGCGCTACCAATTCGGGCCGCTCACGATTTCGACCTGCTTTCCGCTGGGCATGGTGCGACGCACAGCGGTTATGGACGCACCGCATGAGTTGATCGTGCTGCCGCGGTTGGGGCGACTGACACCCGCCTGGCAGGCGCTCTGCCGTCGGGCGCTCTATGCGGAGCGCGGACGACGGACCCAGCAATCGGCCTTGGAGGGCGACTTTCACTCGCTGCGCGACTGGCGTCCGGGCGATGCTCGAAGGCAGATTCACTGGCGCACGACGGCCCGCCGCCGCACGCCTGTTGTGCGGAAGTTTGAGCGTCCGCAGAACGCCGATGTGGCGGTTTTGTTGGATCTCTGCCAGCGGCTGCCCGGCGAAGATCTGGCTGCGGAACGGGCGATCAGTTTCGTAGCCACGATTGTCAACGACCTCTGCCGCCAAAACAGTGGGCATGTTGTGCTAGGGACGGCAGGCCGAAAGGCGGAAGTGCTTCGCGGTCCCGCATCGGCTGCATTGCTGCGCGAGTGCATGGTGCATCTGGCCATGCTCGAAGCGGGGCAGGGGAGTACGTTCGAGTCGATGCTTGCGGATGTACTCTCGAAACTCCGCCGCGATACGCAGGTGGTGGTGATTACGACCCGCAGCAGACTTGGTGAGGACGGCGCCGCGCGTTTGACACAAGGTTGGATGGCGGCCGGGGGAAGACCGATTGTGCCGGCCTTGGTTATTGACGCGGCGAAGGGAGAAGTAAACGACTATTTCTCCAACGACGAAGCGAGTGTCGAAGCTCATGGCCAGGATGAAGGCAGCCTGGCAGAAAGTGGGGCGCGATCATGAGCCTCGAACGGATGCTGCAAGTTACGTTGGCCGCGCTGTTGACGCTGGGAACGCTGTTGTTAGGCATCGGCCAGGGAAGCATCTTGTTGCCGATGCTGGCGGCTGTGGCGGCCGTCGGCAGCGTATGGCTCACCGACGTGACGGGCAGGGTGCAATTGAAGCAATACATGGCCACCCTGTTTGCTCTCAGCACACTGGGGATATTTGCGCTCGATTTACTGCGGTTGGGTCGCGACAACCAATTGCTGGCGATTGCCAATTTGCTGGTGTACTTGCAAGTGGTGTTGCAATTTCAACGAAAAGACATGCGCATCTACTGGCAATTGATGATGCTCAGTTTGCTGCAGGTGGTGGTGGCCGCGGCTTTGAGCTTGTCACCGTGGTTCGGCCCGCTGATATTGCTGTACTTGTTTATCGGGCTTCTGGCTCTGTCGCTGTTCTTTGCGTTTCGAGAGTCCCAACGCTTTGAGCCGGCCGGCGCCCCGGGCCGCGCAGCGTTGCCGGGGTCGGTCGAATCCTCGGCGGATCCGCAGCCGGGTGGAATTCTCAGGGAAGGCTTCCGGCCGGTATCTCGGGAAAATCTTGCTCGGGGAGGCATCGGGCGCGATCTGGCGAAGCACGTCACGGGTCATGCCCTTGCGACCTTGCTGATGGCCGCGGCCATATTCTTCATCATTCCGCGTTTCCAGAAAGCGCCTCTGATTAGCAATGCACTCTCTTCGCAAACCATGATTGGTTACAACGAGACGGTCACGCTGGGCCAACTCGGCGAGGCTCTGCAAGATCGTTCTTCGGTGATGCGAGTCTGGTTCACCGATTCAAGTACCGGGCAGCCCTATTCGGTGGCCGAAGAGCCGCTCTTTCGGGGAGCCATCGTAGATACCTACAAGAATGAGAAGTGGAGTCTGAATCAGGAAGATTTGCTGGTCGGAGAGCCGCACGAATTGCGAGACGTTCCATCAGCTGCAGGAAGTTATGTGTTGCAGCGGTTTGCGTTGGAAGAACAGCGCGAAAGCACGGCGTTTAGCATCTTGCCGGCCTACAGGATCGACAGTTCATGTCCGATCGAGGTGGATCCTCGTCGGCAGCAGTTGATCCGCAAGACGCGCCGGGGAAGGCTGGAGTTTACGCTCGCCACCACGGGCCTGTCTGGCGGGCGGCAAGTGAAAATCGTGCCGGCTTCAAAAGCATTGACGAAGGCGGAGCGAGAGCGGCTGCTAGGTCTCCCCGATCCTGACGCTCAGGGGCGCGATCCGCTTCCGCGTCTGAAACAACTCGCCACGGCGTCGGTGAGCGGTGTGCCCGAAGCGAATCGCGCCGAGCGAGCGAGAACGCTGGAAGCGGCGCTGGGAACAGCTCATGGATTCGAATACACCTTGGGCACGGTCGAGCGCGACCCCAAGATCGATCTGGTCGAAGACTTTGTGGCCGTCAACAAGCGCGGACATTGCGAGTATTTTGCTTCAGCACTGACGCTGATGCTCCGTAGCCAGGGTATTCCGGCACGGATGGTCATCGGGTTTAAGGGGGGGGAATTCAACTCGCTCGGGAATTATTACCAGGTGCGGATGCTGCACGCGCACACCTGGGTGGAAGCCTACCTTGAGCCCGCCCAGTTGCCAGCCGAGTTCAAGCGGCGCTCGGCAGGAGGCTGGCTCAAACTCGATCCTACACCCGGCTCCGACGACTCCGCTGAAGGACGCTCTCTGACGCTGGCAGAACGCGCTCGTGATTGGATGGACTATGGAGATTACTTGTGGATGAACTATGTGGTGGGACTCGATCAGCGACGGCAGCAAGAGGCCGTGTTCGCGCCCCTTACGGTAGGGGGATATTCCATCGGCGATCTGTTTAATAGGCGATTCTGGACCAGGACGGTTCCTCGATTTTTCCGTTCCCTGGGCAAGGCGGAAACCTGGAAGAATTTCGCACAGAGCTTGAATTGGTGGAAAGTGGCCCGAGCCGTAGCGCTGTTGCTCGCCAGCTACTTCGGCTGGCGCCATCGGCGGTTTCTGGGTCAGAAGATGAAGAAGCTCTGGAAATACACTTCCCTTCGTCCCCGCATCGCGAAGGCCCGCGTAGCTCGGAAACAAATGGTGGTCCCGTTCTACGAGCGGCTTGAAGCATTGCTGGCGCGGCACGGCATCCGCCGCCCGGAGAGCCAAACACAGCACGAATTTGCCATGGCCGCGGGAGGCCAACTTAGCGAGACGCCTCGCCTGTCTCCGGCCGCCGGGCTGCCGCGACGCGTGGTAGACGCTTTTTATCGGGTTCGGTTTGGGAAACACGCCCTGGACAAGGCGGAGACCGAAGCGGTAGAACTTTCACTCCGCGAACTGGAAACAGCCCTGGCTCAGGCGCAATAGAATCATGAAAATCGGACTGGTCGGTTACAAGGGATCTGGCAAAAGCACGTTGTTCGAGTGGCTCACCGGCGTGGCGGCCGATCCTGCGCTCTCGCACGCCACGCAGTCGGCGATGGCGCCGCTGTTGGATCCGCGCGTTCCGTCCCTGTGTGAAGTCTACAAACCGAAAAAGATCACGCATGCTTCGCTGGAACTGGTCGATACGCCAGGGCTCGATACTTCGCACGAGGGGAGCGCGGCAAAGCTGGGACTGATTCGCGAGGCGAGTTGCCTGGTGCAAGTCGTGGCCGCGTTCAATGGCGAAGACCCGCTTAAGCAGCTCTCTTCGTTCGATGAAGACTTGATGCTGGCGGATTTAGAGATCGTTGCCCGCCGGGTGGAGAAGCTTCGCGATTCGCTCCGCAAGCCGCGTCCCAACCGGGCCGAGGAGCAGGTCGAATTGACGGCACTGGAGCCATTGTTGGCCATGCTGGAGGAGGGGTCGCGACTTTCCGGATTGACGCTCAACGACGATCAGATCAAGGCGACACGGTCGTTCCGCTTGCTGACGGAGAAGCCGCGTCTGGTGGTGATTAACACGGCCGAAGACGCTCCCGATGCGGGCGGGGCCGCCGCTAAGGCGCCGGCCGACGTGCGGGCGATTTGCGTTCCCCTGCGAATGGCGTTGGAACTATCTCAAATGAGCGAAGCGGATCGCTTGGAGTTTCAACAGGAGATGGGGGGCGAGGTCGTCGATCGGGACGCCCTGTTGCGCACGATCATGGAAGTCTCCGGCCAGATGTTGTTCTTCACGGCCGGTGAAAAAGAAGTTCGCACATGGATATTAAGGCGCGGCGGCACGGCCTCTGACGCCGCCGGCGGCATTCATACTGATCTGGCCCGCGGGTTTGTGCGGGCCGAAGTAATGACGTGCAGCGACCTGGTGCGACTGGGGAGCGAGCGGGAAGTGAAGGCCAACAACTTGCTGCGCCGCGAGCCGAAGGATTATGTCGTCAAGGATGATGACATTTTGCACATCCTTTCGAATGCCTAAGTAGCAGGCACTCTCCGAGTGCCGTCCGCTGGTAGTGTTTCCGCACTCAACAAGCCGTATCGTACACCGGTTACGGCACACGGAGTGTGCCTACAACTTTGAGGAGTGTTGACTTCAGCGGCGCGTGGACTGATCTTCGTCGCGCGAGAGCCGCCAACGTGGAACCGGCTTGGTTTCCGTGGTCCGCTGAGCGATCTGCGGGCCGATGGCCACACCGATCCACCCGTCGCGAAGTTCGTACTGCGTCACTTCGAGATCCTTCAGCCGAGGATCATTGGCCAGTCGGCTCGGCACCAAGGAGACCGTGCGGCTACGACTTAACAGCTTACTGAATGCACCGCGTAGTGCGATCTGCGAACTGGCGTTGAGGTTTTCTCCTTTGAGTTCGATAGAGTCCGTGCGCACGAGTTGTGCATTGAGCCCTGTCCCTTCCGGGGCATAGTAAGCCTTGACCACCAGATTGTGCCACCGATCCTGTCCCTTGCGAACTTCGTCGAGCGTCAGCACCAGTTCCACCTGGCCGTCGGTGAACCGAACTCGCACCGCGTCTTTGGCGGCAAACTTAATGCGGACGTTGGTGGGGAGGGTCTCCGGTACGGGTTGGATGGTACCGCTGAGCTCCTTGCTGATACGACGATGAAGTTCCGGCAGCGACAGGGTTTGCCCGTCGAGCTTGAATTGCTCGAGTGCATTGTTCAGCAGACTTTCGTGAATCTGCATGCTGGCCAGGCTGTCGGACGGCGCTCGGGGACGAGGCGTATGGGCGGCCAGTTGCTGCTCGTTGCCGACCAGGATTCGAGACACCATCCGCTCGCGCGTCGTGAACATTTCGACGGGGGTTGGGTTGAGGTTCAATCGCACCAGCGGTTGCCAGACCTTCTGCTGAAATTGCTTGACGCCTTCGGCGATCTTGGGCTCCAACTGCGTTTGGAATCCCTTGCGGGCCTCCTCCGTTACCTTCTCTTCCACTTCCAGCAGTGCGGCGGACTGCTGCTGACCTTGCTTCTTGAGCGCCATCGCCCGAGCGATCGACGAGAACAGGAGGATGCGATCGTAGTCTGTTGATACACCAACTACGTCATTGGTGGCATTCGCTTCAGCCACGACCTCTCCCTGCTTTAGTCCGAAGGGGGACATAATGATGGGGCTGTAAACTTGGAACGTCGTCTGCCCTTCATTTTGAAACACTGCCGGGCCAGCATGCGCTTCGGTCTGCGAATCGACAACGCCGTCGGCCACCAACAACAGGTGAAAGCGCTGCGGATCGGGCACCAGCCGCGCCTTGAGCGTCGTAAATACCGTTTTCATGCCCAAGATCTGAGCCCCTTGGATCCAGTCGTCCACTTCGCTTTCCTGCGCGTGCGGCTGCGGCAATATGCGGTCGGCCAGTTGTTCAGTCATGACGATCCGCAGATTGGGAAAGCGATATTGTTGCGTGACCTTGTCGGCCAGTTGGCGGGCCTGCGCGTCTTGGGCCGTAACCATGGCTCGGAGCGAAGTGGCTACCACTTCGGCGTCGCCTGCCGTGCGAGTAACTTCATATTGCTCGATCTGGCCGATGAGTTGAAGTATTTCATTGCTGGAGCCTGAGAGCGATGCCGCCGACAGCTTGCCGCCGGCTGAAGTCGGAGGAGATTGCGAAGGCCCGGTTGTGGCACTTTCCGTGCGAATTCGTTCGTGATGCCTGGCGTCGTTGCGCGGAGTCAAAAAGTTCGACACCCGGGGAAACCGGCGTGGTTCTTCGTCCTCGGCGCCCGTCTCCGTACCCTTGCGGTCGCGGGGATGCCGTGCAGCTGTGGCCGAGTGAGCCATATCGTGCGCTCCGTTCCACAACGTCAATCGGCGCGACAAAGCAAAAGCAGCACGGCGGAGATCGCTTTGCCGCTGCTCCGATGGCAACTTGGCGGTCAAAGGCTCTGCCGCTTCGACCTCGCTACTGAGTGCAGCCAGCAACTTGGCAATTTGCGCACGATCGTTGGCTTTGCACTGAGTGAGCTGAACCACTTGCTCGCGTAATCGCACAGCCCACGCTTGGGCCTGCGGCACTTTAGCCAGGTTGTCGAGTTGCGCCAGGAGTGCTTCCGGCATCGGCACCCAACCGCCGTGCAGAGCGGGTTCAACGGCAGCGGAGGCTTCCGTTGTTGCCTGGGGTGGGGAGAGCGTGAAGGGCGTATCTTCGGATGGCGGCCCGACATGTTGTACCAGCGGCGCAACGAGCGTATTGAGATCGGGGTGGATCAAGTCCGCTACGGGCGGGGCGGGTTGTTCGATCGCCGGCTCGACAACAGTCAAACGATGCGTATGATGCGATAGCTCAACTGCGGCGGTCTCGAGCGCGACCGCATTGGGCGAAGGATCAGCGGTCGTCACCTCCCTGGGGTCCAGATTGGGATTGTCCGGGTTGGTGCGCACCGCGATCGGTCGTGCTCGGTTCCATGCCAGCGGCGCCAGCAAAGACATGACGAACACGCCCGTCAACAGCGCAAAGAAAAACCAAGTCGGACTCCGCCGCTTCATCGCCACGATTCCCTTCGCGC
>JAIOPX010000033.1 GCA_021413705.1 Planctomycetota bacterium
ATCGGATAACCGCGTGAGGTCCGGCCCGGGTTGAAACGGTGTGTTGCAGAGGTCGTGCGTGAATAGCGAAAGCGTGCCTGGGGCAAGCGAGGCGCCGCCCCAGACGGCCAACTTGTCGGCCTGATCCTGATTGGAAACGATGATCGCCTGCGGTTGGCAATCGCGGATTTGGGACTGTACCTGAGCGGCCGAGAGTGTGGCATGGAGAGGCACATGGACGCATCCCGCAAGCATGATGGCCAGATCGGCCACAATCCATTCGCGGCGGTTCTCGCTCACTTGAACGATGAGATCGCCCGGCTTGCAACCGGCTCGGACCAACGCCACGGCCGCCCGGCTTGCCTCGCTGCTCAGTTGCAGCCAGTCCCAATGCTGATATTGCTGGCCGTCGTGGAAGATGAGGGCTGGCTGGTGGCCGCTTTCGGCTACACGGCGGGTGAAGGCGGCGGGAAGGGATTCAAGATTCGCGGGAGTTGGAGACATGGTGCCGGTTCTCGCCGCGAAAGAATAAAAACGCGGGGCGATGCCCCGCCGCTAAACAGCCTCGAAGATGGTGGCGATCCCCTGCCCTGCACCGATGCACATTGTGGCCAGGCCGTAGCGGGCGCCGCGGTCGGACATTGCGTGAATCAACGTGGTCGCAATCCGAGCGCCGCTGGCACCGAGTGGATGGCCGATGGCAATTGCCCCGCCGCGGACGTTCACCTTGTCGATGTCCAGTTTCAACATTCGGATGCACGCCAGCGCTTGCGCGGCGAAGGCTTCGTTCAGCTCGATCAGGTCGATTTGATCGAGCGTCATACCGGCGCGGGATAGGGCCTTTTGCGTCGCAGGGACCGGCCCCGTTCCCATCACGCACGGATCCACGCCCGCCACCGCTGTGGCTACGACTCGCGCCAACGGAGTCAGGCCCAGCCGCTCGGCAGTTCTTTCCGACATCATTAACAAGGCCGCCGCACCGTCGTTGATGGGAGAACTATTTCCGGCCGTCACTGTGCCGATCCCGGGCATGAAGGCCGGCTGCAGGGCGGCGAGAGCCTCCATGCTCGCATCGGGGCGCACGCACTGATCGAAAGTCACCAGCGTGCGATGCCCCTCTTCGTCACGTCCCCAGACCGGCACGATCTCACGCTCAAACTCCCCGGCCGCGTGGGCGGCAGCGGCCAGCTTGTGGCTGCGCAGAGCGAACTCGTCCTGGTCTTGGCGGGAGATCGACTGCGTCTGGGCGAGAAACTCGGCCGTGATCCCCATCATCAGCGCCCCTTTGCTGGTGCGGGTGAACAGCTTGGAGTTGATGTCGAGATCTTTGTCCATCGGGATGTGGTGCATGTGTTCCAAACCGCCGACGATTTGCACATCTTCAAACCCGGCCATCACGGCGTGAGCCGCCTGGTTGAGCGATTGCAGGCTGCTGCCGCAGAGGCGATTGATCGTGGCCCCTCCGACCGTGGTGGGCAGGCCGGCCATCAGGGCCACATTGCGGGCCACGTTGAACCCTTGCTCTCCTTGCTGCTGCGTGCAGCCGAGGAGCACGTCGTCGATCTCGTTGGGATCGACGCCGGTGCGTGCGACGAGCGCCTCGATGACGGCCACGGCCAGATCATCGCTCCGCATATCGCGAAACACACCCTTGTCGGCCGATCCGCGGCCGACGGGAGTTCGCAGGCACTCAACAATTACGGCGTTGTTCATATCACTCATCGTAGAACTTCTTTCCGTCGCGGGCCAATTGCTTGAGGGTGGCCGTCGGATGGTAGCGAGCCCCCAACGCTTGATACGGTTCCAGTCGCTTCAGGATTGCCGCTGCACCGAGCGTATCGGCCCAGAAGAGCAACCCGCCGCGGAACGGGGGGAAACCGATGCCGTAGATCAAACCCAGGTCCACGTCCCGGGCGTCCTTGGCGATCTTGTCTTCCAACACGCGGGTCGCTTCCAGCAGCATCGGCAGGATCAAGCGATCAGTGATCTGCTCGTCGGTGAGTTGCGATTTGCCGCTCGTAAGTGGACGGACAAACTGCTCCAGTGCCGGATCGGGCTCGGCCCGCTTGCGTTTATTGCGATAGGAGAAGAAACCAGCGCCGCTTTTTTGTCCCAGACGGCCGGCGGCCACGAGGTTGGCGATCAGCGGCGAATCGACCACGCGATCCGGAAATGCCTCGTGCATCGTACGGCCGGCGTGCTGGGCAGTGTCGAGTCCCACGACGTCGAACAGTTCCAGCGGTCCCATCGGCAGACCAAAGTTTTTCGCCGCCCGGTCGATGGCCTTGGGCGAAACGCCTTCCAGCAAGAGTAGCGCCGCCTCATTCATATAGGGCAACAGCAACCGGTTGACCAAAAAGCCCGGACCGTCCGCCACGACGATTGGCGATTTGCCGAGCCGTTTGGCATAAGCCACCAGCGTGGCGACCGTTTCGTCGCTGGTTTGTTTTCCGCGAATCACTTCGACCAGCGGCATCTTGCGCACTGGGTTGAAGAAGTGGAGCCCCGCGAACCGCTGCGGATGCTTCAGCTTTTCGGCCAGCGTCGTGATCGGAATCGTGGAAGTGTTGCTGGCCAGGATTGCTTCGGGCCGCATCAGCGGCTCCAGTTTTCCATAGAGCGATTGCTTCACGTCGGCCCGTTCGACTATGGCTTCGATCACCAGCGAGGAGGCGGCAATCTCGGTCTCATTGGCGGTGGCGCTCAGCAGCGGGCCGAACTCCACGACCCGATGGGCATCGGGCCCCTTGAGCTTCTTGTTGTACGATACTTCCTCCAGAATCTTTTCGACGCCGCGCCGCAGGGCTTCTGGCTGGGCGTCGCTTAGCGCCGTCGGAATGTGCCGGCGCACATTGGCTGCTGCGATACCCTGGCCCATGATGCCGGCACCAATGACGGAGACGGTTTCGATGGCACGGCCGCCCATAGTATCCATCACGCTCCGCGTGATGTCTTCCTCACGCGGAGCGTGAGGGATACTTTGGAGTCCGGTCTCTTTCTTGTTGCGATCCCCCAGAAAGAAGACGTTCAGCAACGACCGATTGACCGGCGAGCCAAACAGGTCGGCCATGGCTTCGGCTTCCATTTTCAGTGCGGCTTCGACATCGAGTCCCGCACCGCCGAGCAGAACTTCCAGCGCGGCAAGCGGGGCAGGGTAGTGCCCCCGGGTCTGTTGCTGGATGTAGCCGCTGGCCGTAGCACCTAGAAAACCGAGTTCCGTGTCGCTGATGGTTATCGGCTGCGTGCGACGGACGCGATCCTCTTGCCATACACCGCTTTGCTGCTCGGCGCGGATCAGGCGGATGGCGGCCGGTAGCAGGTCGCTTGGCGGCACCACATCGCTGGCTAGATTCATCAGCCGCGCGGCGTGGCCGTCGATCGATTCGCCGCCGGTGATCATCTCCACGGCATTGCCCAGGCCGACGATCCGCGGCAGCCGTGCCGTTCCGCCCCAGCCGGGCATCAGCCCCAATTTCACTTCCGGCAGGCCGATCTGTGTCTTGTCGCTGTCTGACACGATGCGGCGATCACACCCTAGCGTAAGCTCAGTTCCGCCCCCCAGGGTAATTCCGTCGATGGCAGCGACCGTAATAAACGGGCAGGCTGAGAGCCGCCCAAATAGTGCCTGTCCCCGCCTGCAGATGGCCACGACTTCGCTATTAGGCACATCCAGCGAAGCGGCAAACTCCCGCAGGTCGGCTCCGGCGATGAATGTCCCCGGCTTGCCGCTGATGATGACCAGCCCCGCCAGATCGGTCCGCTTTTCCAACGCATCGAGGTGGGCAGCTAATTCGTCGAGCACGCTGCGCGACAGGACATTGGCCCCCTTCCCGGGCATGTCGAGCGACAGCAAGGCAATATCGGGCTGCGGCATCGAGAGCGTAATCGTCCGTGACAGTGGCATAGCAGCAACTCCTGAGGGCTGCTGCTATTCTACCGCCTGCGGCCGGAGCGGAAAGGCGGCTCTATATTTGCCCAAAGCGCCAGCGAGCCAATCTTCACCCCAACACTAATCACAAGGAAAAAAGAGAATCCGCAGATCTGCGTTAATTCTTGCGGATGCTGAGGAGGAGAATTCAAGCCACTCTAGGGCTCAGGAACTCCAAGATCGCGACAAATCTTGACGGCGAGAAAATCATTAATCTCGCGATGGCGAGGAACCGTTGACGTTCGTTGTTCGACAGGATTCACGAAAACAGTATGCCGACTCCCTTCACGTAATAGGTGGCAACCGTGTGCGGTCAGATGCTTAATCAGTACCTGTCGCTTCATCAGACTGCTGGCACAAAGGGTTCTCTTCGGACGGTCTTTCCAGCAATTGCTTTCTCTGTTAATTCACGATTCGCTTGCACGATAAGTTCGACCGCTTCCTGGAGATTTTCCTTCGCTTCATCCAGCGTGGCGCCTTGAGAGTTGGCGCCGGCAAGTTCCTCGACGAATGCCACGTAGCCCTCGGGAACCTGTACATAGACGGCTGTGAGTTCCATGTTTGCACTTTGATTGCAGAGGGTGAGTCGGTGCTAGCGAACTGACGAAAAGGACTTCACCGGCTCATCAAATCATACTCTACATAGCGGCTTGAAAGAAGTAGAAAAATGGCCTGATTCAAGCGTGGCAAAATAAAAACACCCGGCGGGCGAGCCGAGTGCCGAGGTTTGCGCCTCGCCACTGGCCCGCCCGCCGGGACACGGGGGTTATGAGTTGGTAGTAAGTTGATAGGTGAGAGTAGAGTGAGTGCTTACTTCTCCGCTCGCACGATCACGAAGTGCGACACGCCTTCGCGGAGGACTTGCAGACGCAAACCCATGGCGAGTGCCTTGTCGGTTACGGTGTCATTGAATGCCGAAGACGATTCGACACTCTTTCCGCCGGCGGAAACGATCACGTCACCAGGCCGCAGACCAACCTTGGCGGCCAGGCTTTCCGGCTCCACTGCGGTCACAGCCACGCCCTTGGTGTCGCTGGCAAGATTCAGCTTGGCGGCGATTTCAGGCGTTACGGTTTCCAGCGTCATGCCGAGTTTTTCGTGCGGCTTCTCTTCGCCTTGCGCTTCGCCCTTGGCAACCTTGGTGTCCATCAGGCCGATGGTCACTTCGGTCGTCTGCCGCTTCCCGTCGCGGAAGTAGGCCACGCTCACCGTCGTTTTCGGCGCGATCGAGGCTACCGTGCTCCGCAGTTGCTGAGCGTTGCGAACAGGCTTGCCGTTGATCTCAACCACGATATCGCCCGACTTGAGCCCTGCCTTGGCGGCTGGACCATCCTTCAAGGCATCGCCGACCAGCACGCCGTCGGTTCCCTTGAAGTTAAACGACTCGGCCATTTCCGGCGTCAGGTTCTGGATGGCCGCACCCAGCCAGCCACGCGTCACGTGACCGTCCTTCAGCAGGCTGTCCTTGATGTCCCGGGCCATGTTGATGGGGATGGCAAAGCCGATACCCATGTAGCCGCCAGTGCGCGAGGCGATGGCCGTGTTGATGCCGATCACGCGCCCATTGAGATCGACCAGCGGACCGCCGCTGTTGCCCGGATTGATGGCAGCGTCGGTCTGAATGAAGTTTTCGTAGTCGGTGATGCCGACGTTATCGCGCCCAGTGGCGCTGATGATGCCGGCCGTCACGGTTTGCTCCAGGCCAAACGGCGTGCCGACGGCGATCGCCCATTGGCCGATTTTCACATTGTCCGAATCCGCCAAGCTGGCGGGAACGAGATTAGTGCCTTCGATCTTGATGACGGCCACGTCCGTCTTGGCGTCGGTGCCAACCACCTTACCCACGAACGAGCGGCCATCGTGCAACGTCACCTTCAACTCATCAGCGTCTTGCACGACGTGGTTGTTCGTCAGAACGTGTCCTTGCGAAGTGATGATCACGCCGGTGCCCAGGCCGTTGCGCTCCGGAGTGCGTTGGGGGCCTCCAAATTGCTGCCCAAACTCTGGAGCTTTGTCGCCGAAAAAGCGACGGAACTCAGGGGGCAGCCGATCCAAGGGCACATTTCCCTGAACATCGCCGCGCGAGGGAATCATCTTAGCCTTTTGCGTGGCGCTGATGCTGACCACACTGGGACGCACGGTGGCAGCCGCTTGTTGGAAAGCCTCCGAGAGGGCATTGGCCGGTCCGATATCAACCGGTTTGGAGACCTGCTTGGGTGGGTCGGCAAACAACGATGGTTCAACGGGACCGCGCAGTCCCATTGTCACTGCGGTGGTTCCCACAGCGGTCAGGACCACGGCGGCAGCCAAAAAACTGCGATTTCGATACATCGACCATTCTCCTTAGGAAAAATACGGTAGGCGAAGAGGACAAAAAAGCTGTATCCCATCGGTACATACGTTGCACCCTCCCAACTTGGTTCGCCTGGCCGGTCGGTAGACCATGCCGGATTTGTGCTGCGGATTCCCGCGGGGTGCCTAAACGTATTGTTTCCGCAACAAGAAGAATCTTTCGGGGACTTCCACGGCACTGGCTGTTGGACGTGCAAAAGTAGGTCCATTCTGCCGGAATGGACCTTTGGGGTTGGAGAAAAGTTCAGGTGGCGGCGATAAAACACCGGTTGGCGCGTTGTGGGATCCTTGCGCGTTAGCAAAAGGTCCGCCTCGGCAAGGCGGACCTACTGTGGCCCCCACTCATCAAGCAACCTATACTGGTCCCTTTCCCAAGAACCAGACGGCCGTTTTTGCGGGAGCCTCCCTTTTGCTTCGCTGGCGATTATTACTGGGTGTGGTGGTCGTAGCGGCCCTGGCTGCGCTGGTGTGGCTCGACTTTCGGACGCCGGGCGTCTATCTGTTGCCCCTGGCGCTCGTCGTGGCGACGCTGGCCGCAGGCGAAGTCCAGCGCCTCGTCTGCATCCGCAACGTACAACCGGCGGCCTGGGGTGTTTACGGCGGAACGCTGCTGGTCGTGGCCGCCAGTGGAGTCCCCTATCTCCGACACGATGCCGCGCCAGATGGTTTCGTCGGCCCTTTGGGATGGACGCTTTTGGCCTTGATGATTTTCGTAGGCGTGGCGCTCTTGATTGAAATCGTCCGGTTCGAGCAGGCCGAGCTCTCTGCGCTGCGCGCCGCGCTGAGCGTCTTCGCCGTAGCCTATGCCGGCGGGTTGCTGGGGATGCTAATCCACTTGCGGTTTGTGATCAGCCCTAACTGGGGAGCGTTTGCCCTGATCTCGCTGTTAGTGATCGTGAAGATGGGAGACATCGGCGCCTACACCGTGGGCCGGCTCGTTGGCCGCCACAAACTGGCACCCAAGCTCAGTCCCGGCAAGACGATCGAAGGCTTTGTCGGCGGATTGGCGTTCTCGGCCGTTTCGGCTTTAGTCCTGCTGCAACTCGTGGCCCCGATGATCATTCCCAACGCGCCGCTGGTTCCGTGGTGGCGAGTCGTTGCCTTCGGGCTGATCCTGGGTGTGGCCGGCACGATCGGCGACCTGGCCGAGTCGTTGCTCAAGCGGGCCGCAGGAGTGAAAGACTCCAGCCGCTGGATGCCCGGTTACGGAGGCGTGCTGGACATGGTCGATTCGCTGCTGCTGGCGGCGCCAGTGGCCTACTTGCTCTGGATCGCCGGACTGGTTGGGCCAGGGATACCATAGCTGAAGTCGTGAGACTTCAGAGGCTGGATGCCCTGGGTGCCATGCCCACGCCAGAGTTGGCATGAGATCAAATTGTGTATGGGGATGCTCGCCCGGCAGTTGTTCACACTCGCGTGGGCATGGTGCATAAGAAACGACACACTCCCAAATTCATGCCCACGTAAATTGCTAACGAGAAAAAGTCGGTAGCATCAGGGCCAACCCTACTCAATGGCCTCTGGCAAACGTGGGCATGCCACCCATCCTTACTCTTCCTCGGGCCGCTGCATGCGTTCGAGCTGTTTGACAAGCTGTTTTCGCGTGAGTCGGCGTTGAGCCAGGGCTGGGGCAGCCGATTCCGCCAGCCCCTGCCGAGTGTCGTCGGCGAGAATTAGATCGACCTCCGCCTCCAGCGCTTCAAGCCATTGCGGCACATCGAGTCCCACGCCGGTCGGCTCGCGCGATAGTTCGTCCACTTCAAGTTGAAACTCGGCACAGACGGCGCCCGGCTCGCCGGCGCGGACTTCGGCAATCGCGCCGCGCAGTAAGGCCCGCGCGCGATCGACCATCAGCGGGCGCACAAACCGCTCGCGGATCCGATCGGCCACCGTCGGCAGCCGCATCCCATAGCCGCGCTGCAATTCCTCAAGCCGGCCATGCAGTTCATCGGCCAGCACGGAGGTGCGCTCGGCCAGTTCCACTCGCCACAACTCGGCCGCCGTCGTCCGGCCATGACGCACCAGCACTTCGTGAACCTGCACAATCGGAGCGATGTTCCAATCGACGCGGTCGTATTGCACCCGGAGCCGCAGCAGGTCGAGCAACGTGTAGAGCAAATCGCCCCGATCCGATTGCGTGGTGGTGCTGTTGTAGTCCCGATACTCGGCATAATTTTCGACGATCGCTTCAAGCGTCAACTGCAACAGTTCGACGGCCTTCTTGGGCGCGGTCCCTTCCCGGATCGCTTCCACCAGGCGGAGATTGCGATAATCGCTCCCCTGGCGGTCCACGTCCTCGAGCCAGCCCTCCACGCCGCGGTGGAGGATCGCCCGCAGATGGCCCAGGTGGAGAAATTGCTGCACGAACAGATCGCTGCCATAGCGCTGAATCAGTTCCACCAGTTGCTGCCAGCGCGGCTCGCCGGAAACTTTTTCCAACACGGACAGCCGCAAGTTGCGACTGTGGCGGAGCCAGTCGGGCAGAAGCGATTGCACCAGCGAATCGAGATCGTCGATCAATTCCGCGTCGGCAGCTTCCTTGGAATCGCGACCGGCAATGTTCTTGGGGCGTCGCGCCACGTGCGACGCCACCACGCAGTCGGCCATCGCCTGATTGGCGCCAGGTGCAAGAGCTCGCCGGTCTCGACCAATAGACCCAGTCGCGGCAGGAGGCTCAACAACATCCGCACCAGCCGCTGAAACGAACGGGCGGCCAGAATCTTTTGCGGATCGCCCGCCTTGCCCAGCGGTACGTACAACAGCGGCTGTCCGGCCAATGCATCGAGCAGTTGCGGCCAAAGTTGCTGCACGGCCGCCGCATCGCCGCGGATCAGTTCCCCCAGGACGCGGGCCACGGCTTCGCCCTGCTGTACCTGATGGGCAGCTTCCGTTGGCTTGGGTTGAGAGGCATGGATGGCCGCGGCCACCAGCAACGCGGCTTCCTCGCAGCGCACGGAGGTGGCGATTACTTGCTCCGTCAGTGCGTCCTTGATCCACCGCAGACGGTCATACAGCAAGAGTGAGTCCGACGAGCCTCCCGGATTGGGAATGGGCTGCCGCGCCGCGGCCAACAGCAATTCGCCAAGTTGCTCGCGGATTCGCTTTAATTGATCGAGCCACGACGCCAGCCGCTCGGAAGTTTCAGCCCCGGTCAAACTCCCTACGGCCACTTGTTCGGCCGTATGCCGCCACAGTTGCGAGAGAGTGACCAGAAAGGCCAACCGCGCGCCGATGCGGCGCGACTCGTGTTCCAATTCGTGATCGGTGGCTTGACCCTCGCCCGGGGCGCCGAGCAGATCCTGGTCGATCCCGTCGTCCGTGCTGTCCCGAAACACCATGCCGTCATAAGCGGCCGAAAACAGATCGACTTCACTGTCGTCATCGTCAGCGTCAGCGGTTGCTTCGCGAGGGTCCATGTCATCCAACAACCCACGCGGCACCTGGGTGGCCGACGCCTCGACCCCTCCGCTGGAAAGCTTAGGCGCCTGTCCCCATTGATCGGCGTTGGCCTCGATCGAATCGAAGAAGCGGACGACGAGCCGCCACCGTTCGGTGGCGGGCAGACGCTCTGCTGTCTGGTCCGACAACAGCTCGCGGAGCCAACGTCCTGCCACGGCATGGAACGAGGCGTCTCCGACTTGCAGCGGCACCCGATCGGCCTCGCTGAGCCACTGCATCAACAGGGCCATCGAAGCGACGAAGTCTCCCCGATCCAGCAGCGCGTCGATGACCAGCACAAACGCCTTGGGTGAATCGAACCGGGCCACATAGGGACGCCAGAAGCCGATGTCTCCGGCGGTCGTGCCCCCTCCATGCCAGGCCGCCAATGCTTCCGCCACCGCTGCCGCCGCTTCGCACAGAGCGCCCGCGGCAACCCCTTCGACACTGCTGACGCTGGTGGTGGCAAACTTGTCCCACCAGGTCGCCAGCCGGGTCATTTCAACTTCCAATCGCTCGCTGACTTCCGAATTGCCTGCCGCTGCGGCCAGCGTCCAGCCACGCGAAAGCGTTTCGAAAATCATCGACACCAGTTCCAGCAACTCATCGACGCGATGGTCGTAGACGCTGTTTTCCAGTGCCGGGAACAACGAGAACTGGGCGTCGCTACCCAGGATGTTCCAAGGATCGACCACTGCGCCGCACTGGATGGCGCGATGCAACAGCGCGACGGCCTCGGCCACCAGCGTCGTTCCCTGGTCGATTTCCCCCAGGTCCAGAGCCCGCTCGGAAGCGGTCAGCAGGCACTGAATCTGGCAGACCATCCGGGCTCGCGCCGTTGGGACCGCAGCAGCCTGCCGCGCGGCGGCTTCTACCTGGCCGATTCGGGCCAGCAACTTCGCCAGATGCACATGCTCCAATTGAGCGGCCCGCATCCGGGCCAGTTCCGCATTGAGATATTGGCGCACGCCGCCAAAGGGTTGCCGCCGCTCGTTGGCGTCGGCCCGCAGGCGGGCCTGATCCGCTCCCTTCTGCTTCAGCAGTTCTTCATAGAATCGATCCCGATGGGCGGCAATCCGCGGCATGAGCGTGCCCAGCGTCACATCGGACGAATGGGCGGAGGGGCCAGAACCTCCCAATTCGGCCGACATCAGCATCGTGCCGGCCAGCGCCGCGGCCGACTCGAACATGAGCGATTCGGCGGACGCAGGGGAGGGTTGCTCGACGCGCCGCAACAGGGCGTCCAAAATCTCCTGCCGCACGACATAGCGGCGATAATGTCCTCGGGAATCGATCCGATTCGGATCCCAATGGCCGAAGTGGTAGTTGGGGCGCTTGTTCACCGGATGGTCGAAATCATAACCCCGCGCGTCCATGGCCACTTCTTCCAGCAGTTTTGGGTCGAAGTCGGCGGAGGCCAGCAATTCCGGGTCGGCCGCGTCCAGGATTGCGACGGCCTGCGCGACCAGTTCTTCATACGGCCCTGCAGCGGCCCCCACCCCCCGAATGTAAAGCGGCAGCGGCCGATGCCATTCATGCGGATAGGGTTCGGTGCGGCGCGTTTCCAGCGTCGCCAATGGACGGTGTCCCACATAGTCATTCAACCGAGTGACAATCGCAGCCGATAGCGCGGCCGGCTCCCCGTCGCCACCTCGGGCGGCCACTTCCAACAAAATGGCCTCAAACACACGGCCGCAAAACAGCGGGTTGATGAGCGTGGCCTCGTTCTGATGGGCCAACAGATCGCGGTGAAACTCCAGATAGTTCCGCAGTACGTGTGCTTCAAACAGATCGATGACCCGTCGTGCCTGGGTAGCGTCGCTGAATGTCCCTTCCTGCTGCGACAACTCGTCGAGCCGCTGGCGCAGCAGGGCAGCCAATTCCTGATAGGAGACGGCCAGCGAAGCACGCAAGTTCCCCGATTTCTTTCCGCGGCGTTCCGAGGGAGTCCCCGCCAGGGTCCGGCACAGTTGATTGAGGTTTGCCAGAAATTGGCGGTCGCTGGCCCCGGTGGAGAAGTTGAGGTAGCCGAGCGCCTCATCGAGTGCCTGCCGGTCCTTCGGGCTGAGTTGCTTGCTGTCCATGCTCCGCGGCCGCACTCGCTGACGTGAAAACGGTTTTTACCATCTCCCATCGTACAACGAGGGGGCTCTGCCCGGTAGGAAGCCACTCCGGGGACTGTCCCAATTTTGCCCCAGCAAAGCAGGACTGTCCCCTTTGGGTTGATATATGTCTACAAGCCGAACAAAAGAGATTTTCGACGCAAAGGCGCTAAGGGGCAAAGACGCGCAAAGAAGAGAGGAGTACGAAAATGCGAGATGATAGCAAGCATGGAAGAAAAATAGTTTGAACAGGACCGTTTGGTGCCCACCACTGCAGATCAAGCTTATGGAGAACCCAGAGGAGTCGGATTTCCTCCGCCCGCAGGAGGATTGAGAGCCGCTTGCTGCATCTTTTGCAAGGCTGCGGCCAGAACTGCTGGAGAGAGGCCATCGACATGTATGTCAGCAAAGGCCACATTCACGCGCGGAGTGGTATCGTAGGGATGACAATCAAACATTGGGGATGGCGGCGTTGTCTGAGTCGCGTGAATGAGACTCGCGATATCCACATCGCGCGGCTCCATCCAGGGGAGATTCAGTCCGTTGAGTTCCACGAGCACGACAACTTTATCTAGAGGCAGAGCAGGATGCGTAATGCCCGGCTTCGCCGGATCGGGCCAAACAGTGCCAGGGCCGGTGACGGCGACATACGACGATTGATTTTGCGTGCCACTCTGTTTGGGACATTGATAGATTGGCATGCGAAGGGAAACGAAAGGCGAATTGACTGGAGCGTTCCAGGGTTGTTGCAAGGTAATTCTGTTAAACAGCGGCTGCTGTTCAATTCGTGGGAGGATCAAGGTGCGCCAACTATGGAGGCGATGTCCCGAGGAGTCGGCAGTATGCGCCGGAGGGAACCCGCCCAGTTGATATCCATCTAGTGCGACGACTACGTTTTTAAGTCGTACTGTGCAGTGCGATCGGCTTGGTCGGTTTCGTGACGATTCCAGAAATGTTTCGACGAACCAGTAGAACAGCGACGGCCCGCTCATGCAGACAATCGCTACGAGAGCAGTGAACAAAAACATGGATCGCACCGAGAATTGAAACCGCCGGCGAGGAGTCGCAGCGGTTACCAACTCAGGAGTGTGAGATGAGTGCTCTGACACAATTGAAAAGCGCGACGTGCCCGCGGGAAGCGACCCTGGACAGATTATCGCGCAGTGTCAACGCGGAGGCAACCCTTTCTGGTGCCAGAATACGGCGCATGCACTCCAAGGAAGCACTGCGCGTTATCAGGCCATCGCGCCCTCAACACAAGCAATCCCAGTCCGGTCGGCGAGAGGCTCAACTCGCTTCAGCGGTGTGGCCTGGAGGCGTTATGTTTCTGAATTGCGTCAGACCCCAGCACTTCGTCGATCCGGCGCTTGACGTCGTCCAGCGTTCCGCGCAAAGGGACACCGTTGACGGTACAGCTATAACGCTTGATCGGGGCCGGCTTGGAACTGCCGGGGTGGAGGTTGCCAATGATCTCTTCCAGGATTTGGATGCCACGATGGGCTGCCATAGTCGTTTCCTTACGCCTAGCGACGCTTTATGAAGCCAATAAAAACGAACCCAATGCCCCGAAAATCAGTTTGCACAACAGGGGCCAATCTTCTAAGCGAAACCGCAGCGAAAAACCGGACATCGAGACGAGAATTGGGCTGGGAGGGGATTTGCCGAAAAAACGGCACGTCCGCCGAATCATTACCCGCGATCCATGACCAATTGTGACCCGTTTTCAACATTTTTTGAGGTTGCACCAGCGGGGCGGGCGAGTATGCTAGCCGCTCGCCAATAGCCCCCTCCAGGGCTAAAATGCCCCGTTTATCGCCACGAAACTCCCAGGAAGAAGATGAACGCGCTGCCGATCATGTTGGCAACCTTGCTGATCCTGGCGATCGGCTACCGGTATTACAGCGCGTTTCTGGCCGCCAGGATCTGTGCCTTGGACGACGCCAGGGTAACGCCTGCCCATCGGCTCAACGACGGTCAAAACTACCACCCCACGCATAAGTGGGTGTTGTTCGGTCACCATTTTGCCGCTATTTCGGGAGCTGGGCCGCTCATAGGGCCGGTGCTGGCCATTCAGTTTGGCTTCCTGCCTGGGTTGCTTTGGCTCTTGGTGGGAGTCGTGATGGCGGGTGCCGTGCAGGACATGCTGGTGCTGGCGGCCTCGGTTCGGCACGAGGGGCGTTCTCTGGCCGAGATCGCCCGGATGAGCATCGGGCCGATGGCCGGCAGGGCAGCCTCCATTGCGATCTTGTTCATCGTGATTGTTGCGCTGGCCGGCCTAGGGGTGGTCGTCGTGAAAGCGTTGGGAGGTGAAGAGACCAAACTGGCCGCCGAGACTGCGCTGCAACTGCCCCCCAACGAAAGGGTCCAATCGAGCGTCCACGGAAAGAAAACCCACCTCCGCTTTCCGGCAGGGACCACGATCAAGTACCGCGCCGGTACCTCAGTGAAGCGCACGGTTGATTTTGTGATCGCAATTCCGACTCCACCTGCGACCGATGTCACAGCCACGGCCGCCATGGCCAACCTGCTTCAGGCGGAAACGGTGGTGCTGCCCACCGGCACAGTCGAACTTGTCGCCGGCAGCAGTTGGGGGACGTTCACGATTGCCTGCACCATCCCCATCGCGCTGTTTGTGGGCCTGTACATGTACAAGATTCGCCCCGGCAGGGTGGTCGAGGCATCGATCGTTGGTGCGATTGGAGTGCTGGCCGCGACCGTGGCGGGCAATTGGATTCCCGGCTCGTCGTGGGAGCCCTATTTTTCGCTGTCTCGCGAAGCCACCATCTGGGCGATTTGCATCTATGGGTTCGTCGCCTCGGTATTGCCGGTCTGGATGTTGTTGTGTCCTCGCGATTATCTGTCAAGCTTCTTGAAGATTGGCACCGTGATGTTGCTGGTGGTGGGGGTGATTGTGGCCAATCCGGTCTTGCATGCACCGAAAATCAACCATCTGTTTGCAGGAGGAGGCGGACCCTACTTCAGCGGCGCGATCTTTCCGTTCGTTTTTATTTGCATCATGTGCGGGGCGATCTCCGGGTTTCATGCCCTGGTGTCGTCCGGCACGACTCCCAAGATGATTTCCAAGGAAAGCCATGTTCGGACGATCGGCTACGGCGCGATGCTCATCGAAGGGCTGGTGGGGATTGTGGCCCTGATCGCCGCCGCATCGCTGCCGCAGGCCGACTACTGGGCGATCAACATCGATCTCTCCAAAGTCGAGCAGTATGCCGAAAAATTGAAGATGAACGAAACGCCCGACAATCTGGCCACCTTGGAGCGGCAGGTCGGCGGGGAATCGCTCCGCGGGCGCACCGGTGGCGCGGTGACGCTGGCGGTAGGCATGTCGAAGATTCTCACCGATGCGTTTCGGATCGTCTTTGGCGACCGACTGAACATCGATTCGATGATTAAGTATTGGTACCACTTCGCCATCATGTTCGAGGCGCTCTTTATATTGACGACGATTGACACGGGGACGCGGATCGCCCGCTTCCTACTGCACGAATCGTTGGGGAAGATCTACAAGCCTCTGGATCGTGTCGATTGGCTGCCCGGTGCGATTCTATGCACAGGACTGGTGACGGCTGGCTGGGGAGGCCTGATCTGGACCGGCTCCATAGAAACGATCTGGCCCATGTTTGGCATCGCCAACCAGTTGCTGGCGGCAATCGCGCTGTGCGTAGTGACTTCCGTGATGGTTTCGAGCGGTAAGGCCCGCTACACGCCCGTAACACTGGTCCCGCTGGCGTTTGTCACCACGACAACGGTTACGGCCGCGGTACAGATGATCGGCGGAAGATTTGGAGACGACCTGACAGCCGGAATCCGGCTCGGGCTCTGGCCCAAGATCATCCAGGGCGGGCTGAACATCGGCGTCACCGTGCTGCTCTTGGGCTGTTTCATCCTGATCTTTGCCGACGCGGCAACGCGCTGGTACCGAGCTTTTGCGAGTCCCAGCCGTGCATGACGCTCTATCCACTTCGGCCGTTTGCCACTCGGGGGACGACCATAACGAACTCAGCCCCGGCTTGCTTGGGATCGGCGACCACAATCGTCCCGCCATGCGCTTCGACGATCCGTTTGACGATTGCCATTCCGAGTCCGGTGCCGGTGGTCTTGGTTGTGTAGAAGGCGTCAAACACGCGGGAGCGTTGCTCGGGGCTGAGCCCTGGCCCGTTGTCTTGGACTTGGATCTGCAGGGCCGATGCGCCGTGCAGCGAGGCGGGCGAGCAACGAATGGCGATCTTCACAGGATCGGCGCAGGCGGCCAGCGAGTTTTCAAACAAATTGCGAAACACCTGTCCCATCCGCCGCGAGTCCAAAGCGCATTGCAAATCGATGTCGTTGACCTCTTCAAGCAGCTCCGCCTGACGCTCCATGCGGGCCTCGGACAGCGCAACCCAAGCCTTGCGCCAGACATCAGCGGCGCTGGAAACCTCGGCGCCAAGTTTGATGGGGCCGGCGTAGTTCCGCAGGTCTTCAAACAGTTGACAAAGTTCGTTCTGAGCCGTGCGAATGTAATTGGTCCATTCGACCGCGTCAGGCCTGTCCTTCACCTCCAGGTTCAACAATTCCAGGCCAGTTTGAATGCGTTGCAAACTATTTCGGCATTCGTGGCTCAACGTGGTCACCACCTGTCCAATGGCGGCCAATCGCTCGGTTTGCAGCGCTCGCTCGCGGGCGGCGTGCAGTTCGCTTTCGGCCTTCAGGCGCCGCTCCGAAGCCTGCCGTGCTTTGATTCCCAACATGGCCGTTGCCGAAATCACACCGGCAGAGAGAAGCGGATTGAGCAGCTCTTGCCAGGGGGGGCCCGTGGCCGGAGAAAGATAGAAACCCAGCACGATCATCACCCCGATCAGCGTCACCACAATCCAAGTTTGTGCCGGCTTCAACAGCCAGACCGCCAGCAGAATAATCGGCACGTAGGTCACACCGGCGGCCACCTGCCGCGGCAGCGACAAGTCGATGGCAAACACGATTGCCGTCAGTACCGCCAGCAGCCCCAACTGCATGCGTCGTGCCGTGCAAGGGCCATCGCCATCGGGCGTACCGGACATGGAAGCCTCCTGGCAAGAGGAAGGGATGCGGCGAGGTGCAGGCGCAGCTCTTCCGCAGGGTTAATACGAACCGAAACGGCAGGCGGCTCATTCAAATTGGCTGATGCGTTACTTCCGCCGGGTACGGTTTGGTCATTTTTCGCCAAGAAACAACGGGAAGGCAGGACATATGGACCAATGTTGTTCTATCTCCAGAGTAGAATATGATGTTCAAACCATTCCGGCCGGTTTGAGTGAGACTTTGTGTGACTTCGGTTTAGCGCTGTAGGACGATCGTGATGGATGAGAATTTGGCTCTGAGCCTCCCCTATCTAGAACAATTGCAGGCTGCCTATCAGCGCGATGCTGGTGCCGTTTCCCCCGAATGGCGGCGGTATTTTGATGAGGCGCACCAAGACGGAAAGCCTTCCATTCCCCCCTGTTTTACCGCCGACCCGGGGGACACTGGGCGACTGCACTGCCTGGCCGACGATCTAGTCCATGCCTATCGGGTCCGTGGCCATCTCCTGGCTAAGATCGATCCGCTGGGGATGCGGAAAATTGAAGTGCCAGAACTTGAACCAGCACACTATGGGTTAAAGGACGCTGATCTCGACTGTCCGCTCTCCAGTGTTCGCAGACCCGGAGGCGAACTGGACACTCTGCGGACCTTGGTCGCAAGGATGCAGGCCGCGTATTGCGGTTCGATTGGCGTCCAGTTCATGCATATCGACGACCTGGAAATTCGCACCTGGCTCCAACAACGCTTGGAGCGGGACGATAAAAAGGCAAAGCTCTCCCCCGAGATGCAGCGCCGCATCCTGACGCGGCTGACCGACGCCGTATTGTTCGAAGAGTCTGTTCGCAAAAAGCACATCGGCGCCAAGACCTTTTCACTCGAAGGTTCGGAAACGCTTATTCCTCTGCTCGACCTGGCGATCGAAAAAGCTGCCTCCGATGGAGTAGTCGAAATCGTCATGGGTATGGCCCATCGCGGGCGGCTCAATGTGTTGGCCAACATCATCGGCAAGCGGATGCAGGATATCTTCTGGGAATTCCAGGATACCGATGCTCCCGAGTATCGCCACGGCGACGTGCGTTATCACCTCGGCTACAGCAGCGACTGGAAAACGGCCGCCGGCAAGTCGGTGCATATGTCCTTGTGCTTCAACCCCAGCCATCTGGAGTTCGTAAATCCTGTTGTGCTGGGGCGGCTGCGGGCCAAGCTCGATCGTGCGAGCAGCAGTCCCGACAAGGGGCTGGCAGTTTTGATCCACGGTGATGCAGCATTCGCCGGCCAGGGTGTGGTGCAGGAGACGCTGAACTTAGGGGAATTGGCCGGGTATTCCGTCGGTGGCGCTCTGCACGTCATCGTGAATAACCAGATTGGCTTCACCACGTCACCGGACGAGGCCCGTTCGTGTGATTACGCCACATCCGTGGCCAAGATGATGCAGATCCCCATCTTTCACGTTAACGGCGAAGACCCCGAGGCGGTTGCCGAAGTGGTTTCCGTGGCGCTCGATTTTCGCCGCCAGTACCACCGCGACGTGATCATCGATATGTATGGCTATCGGCGTTTGGGGCACAACGAGGAGGACGAGCCAAGTTTTACCCAGCCGGTGTTGTATCGCGAAATCCGTCAGCGCGAGGGAGTTCGCGATCGCTATCTGCACAATCTGCTCAAGGCGGGCCAGGTTACCCAGGAGCAGGCCGATGAGATTGCCGAGCGACGACTGCAAGCCATTCAAGCCGCATTTGAATCGGCAAAACTCCCGGAGTTCCGCCCTCAAGTGCAATATCGAGGGGGCTACTGGAGCGGCTTCTTCGGCGGCACCGAACCGCGCGATGAGCCTGAGACAGGTATTGAGCCGCGTAACGCCGTCCGTGTGCTAGAACGGCTGGCGACTCTACCCGAGGGATTTCATGTCCATCCGAAACTCCAGCGCTTCTTAGACGCACGACTGGCCATGGCCAAGGGGGAGCGTCCGCTCGATTGGGCGACTGCCGAGGCGTTGGCACTCGGTTCGCTGGCCACAGGGGGTTATCGCATCCGGTTGACCGGACAGGACACGGCTCGGGGCACTTTCAGTCAGCGGCACGCCGTGTTGCACGACTATGAAGACGGCCACACTTGGTGTCCGCTGGAGCATCTCGACTCGGCTCAAGCGCCGGTCCGGATTATCAACAGCCCGTTGTCCGAAGTGGCCGCCTTGGGTTTTGAGTATGGCTACAGCCTCGATTACCCCGAGGCACTGGTGGCCTGGGAAGCGCAATTTGGCGACTTTGTGAATGCAGCCCAGGTGATCATCGATCAGTTCATTGCCAGCGCCGAGGAAAAGTGGCATCGGCTCAGCGGGCTGACGATGTTGTTGCCGCACGGCTGGGAAGGGCAGGGGCCGGAACATTCCTCGGCCCGCCTGGAGCGGTGGCTGATGATGGCGGCCAACGAAAATTATCAGGTAATCCAACCCAGCACGCCTGCTCAACACTTTCATGCGCTGCGCCGCCAGGTGGTGCGCTCCTGGCGGAAGCCGCTATTTGTACTGACGCCCAAGAGCCTGCTGCGTCATACGGCCGTAGTATCGCCGCTGGAAGAGTTTGTAGCAGGTAGATTTCGCCGGGTGATTGCCGACCAGCGCCCTGCTGAGTACCAGGCGGAAACCAACCGAATCTTGCTGTGCAGCGGGAAGATTTACTACGACCTGGTCGAGGCTCGCCAACAGCGCGGGCGGCAAGACGTGGCCATCGTGCGTTTGGAGCAATTCTATCCTTTGCCTGCACGGGAATTGAACGCTGCGCTGGCAGCTTATTCCGTGGACATTCCTGTAGTTTGGATCCAGCAGGAGCCGGCCAACATGGGCGCCTGGCAATTCTTGCGAATGCATTGGGATGAAGCGGTGGATGCTCAACGCCCGCTACGCTACATTGCACGTCCGGCTGCTTCGAGCCCCGCCAGTGGATCGCGGCGTGTACACATCATGGAAGAGGAGCGATTGGTAGAGGCGGCGTTCGCTCTCGACATTCGAGCTTTGAAAGCCAATCGGCCCCACGAGACTGAGGATATTCTTCGATGACGACTGAAGTTACCGTTCCGGAGTTTGGCGAGTCGATCCACGACGTTCGCTTGATCCGTTGGTTCAAGAAGGAGGGGGATCAGGTTCGCCAGGATGAAGACCTGGCGGAGATCGAGTCGGAGAAAGCGACGATCGTACTTCCTGCGCCGCAGGCCGGCCGGCTGGCGCAAATCCTGGTATCGGGTGGTGAGGACGCCAAGGTCGGTCAGGTGATCGGGCGGATCGAGGCGGTATCGGCGGGGGCAGGCGCCGCAAAATCTCCCGTCAGCCCAGCTTCGCCTGGCAGTGACGGGGTGCCCAGTCCTTCGCAGGTTCAGGAAAAATCACCTGCGAAAGAAACCAATGTCGCTAGAGCCGACCGTGTTTCCCCCGCGGCCGGACCCGATGCGCGCCGTGCCTTGAGAGAACATCGACTATCGGCCGAAGAAGTGGCGGCGGAGGCTGCCAGAGAGCGGCTGACGCGAGACGACGTCGAGCAATATGCCAAGGAACACGCGGCGCCGGCTCCTCAAGCTCAGCCGCCCAAGGCAACTTTGCCCGCCACCAAAGCGGCGCTTGTCGAGGCTGAGCGCGTCGAAGAGCTAGTTCCCATGAGCCCGCTGCGAAGGCGGATTGCCGCGCGCCTGGTTCAGGCGCAACAAGAGGGGGCGCTGCTGACGACGGTCAACGAGATCGATATGTCGGCCGTGGTGGGCCTGCGAAAAAAATATGGCGAACCGTTTCAAAAGCAGCATGACGTGCGGCTCGGCTTCATGTCGTTTTTTGTCAGTGCAGCCGTGGATGCGCTGCGGCATTTTCCGGCGATTAATTCGGAAGTTCGCGGCAACGACATCGTCTACAAAAAATATTACGACATTGGGATCGCCGTGGGGACAGAACGGGGATTGGTGGTGCCGGTGGTTCGTGGCGCGGATCGGCTGAGCCTTTCGGAATTGGAGCGGCAAATTGCCGAGCTGGCTCGCCGCGCGCGGGACAATCGCCTGGTGCCGGCCGATTTGACTGGCGGGACGTTTACAATCACCAACGGCGGCATCTATGGATCGTTGCTCTCTACGCCGATCGTCAACCCGCCGCAGTCGGCCATTCTGGGGCTGCATGCCATTCAAGATCGGCCGGCGGCCGTCGATGGGCAAGTCGTGGTGCGTCCGCTGATGTACGTGGCGCTGACCTACGATCATCGCGTGGTTGACGGTGGCGAAGCGGTCTCGTTCCTGCGACGCATCAAAGAGCAGATCGAAGACCCGCTAAGAATGTTCATTGATGTTTAGGCAGAAGTAGCCTGTTGGCGTCCGTTGGATGTGCTGCTGCTTGCATGGTGCAAGACTGGGCAAGCTGCTATGATATCCGGCAGTGCCTGACGTTGCGTAATTGCCCGACCGAGTTTGCTGTCCCACCGCCCCAGCCTCGTCGTGTGTCAATAGCCATGAGGCCCACTTCCATCCAAGCTGCGCTTCTGAACGGCATCGCCCTCTCGTTGGCGTTTCTCCAGCCGGCCTTTGCAACTCCCCCGGGTGAAGCGGAGCGGCTGTTTGAAGCCAAGATCCGACCGGTGCTGGTCGAGCGGTGTTATAAGTGCCACTCCAGTGACACGAAAGAACTCAAAGGTGGGTTGCGTCTCGATTCGGCCGCCGGCCTGCGCAAGGGGGGAGATTCCGGGCCGGCGATCGTTGCTGACAGGGCCGGCGACAGCCCGATTCTGCACGCACTGAATTATGCCGGTCCTGAAATGCCGCCTGACGGCAAACTCGATCCCGTAGTGATCGCCGATTTCGAACGCTGGGTGCGCATGGGGGCGCCCTGGCCCCATGCGCCCGACGCCGCACCGGCAGCTTCGGCGCCGCCTCAGGCGTATGATTTTGAAAAGCTCCGGCAGACGCATTGGTCGCTGGCCCCGATCGGTCGCCCAGAAGTTCTC
Source organism: Planctomycetota bacterium (assembly GCA_021413705.1). Taxonomy (GTDB): domain Bacteria; phylum Planctomycetota; class Planctomycetia; order Pirellulales; family UBA7805; genus JAIOPX01. The sequence continues at coordinate 21,828 of JAIOPX010000033.1, forward strand.
CTGCAATCGAAGCCGACCGCTCCAACGGCCATCGACGCCTTTATTACGGCCCGACTTGGCAAGGCGAGGCTCACATCCTCACCGCCAGCAGACCGCCGCACATTGGCTCGCCGAGCGTATTTCGATTTGACGGGCTTGCCACCAACCTACGAAGAGGTGGAGTTGTTCATTGCGGATGCATCTCCATCGGCCTATGCGCAGCTTATCGATCGTCTGTTGGCTTCACCCCGCTATGGCGAGCGTTGGGGCCGACACTGGCTCGACATTGCCCGGTATAGCGATACGAAGGGTCAGGTGCATGGAAAAGAACGCGGGTTCCCCTATGCCTATACCTATCGCGACTATGTGATTCAAGCGACCAACGACGACGTGCCGCTCGATCAGTTCATCCTGGAGCAATTGGCGGCCGATCTGCTTCCCAATACAAACCCTCAGAAGTTGGCTGCACTTGGTTTTCTCAACTTGCGCCTCGCCACGGCTGCTCCACATCTGCAGATCGACGATCAGATTGACACCATCGGCCGAGGATTGCTTGGTTTGACGGTTGCTTGTGCCCGTTGCCACGATCACAAGTACGATGCGATTCCCACGGAAGACTATTATTCGCTCTATGGAGTGCTGGCCAGCAGCGAAGAGCCGCTGGAGTTGCCGCTGATTGCCGAACCTCAGCCGAGCGCCCCCTATGCCGAGTTTCAAAAGCAGCTTGACAAACTATCTCGCGAGCGAGCAGACTTTGAAGAAAAGTGTTATCAATCGCTGACCGAACATGCCTGCACGCATGTGCCCGATTATCTTGTGCAGATTGTTGGCGCGCGGCGCAACCAGGGTATGGAGCCCGGCTATGTGTCGCTCGGCCCCGAAGATCTCAAGCCGGGCTTGATCAGTCGTTGGCGCGAGTTTTTGCAGCGTGTGGTCAAACCGAATCACCCTATTTTTGGTCCCTGGCATGATTTGGTCGTCGAGAATCCCGATGCTTCGGCGTCGGATTTGGAGCGGATTCGAGCCCGCTGGGCAGAAACTCCCGCCGACCGGTTGAACCCTCTGGTTCGCAATGTCCTGTTGCAGGCCGCTCCTAAGTCGCCCGTCGATGTCGCGCGTGTGTACGGCGAGCTCTTGGCGAACGCCTATCGTCAGAGCTTGCTGCCGGGGCCGCAGCCGGAAGGTTTTGGCGAACTGCTGGCTGTGTTGACTGCCGAAGATGCTCCCACGCACATCCCGCGGCGAGAACTGGCCAAGTACTTGCAACGCGACAATCGCGATAAGCTGGAAAAAATCCAGGATCAGATCAACCGGCTTCTCGTCCATTCTACGGCGACGCCGCCACGCGCTATGTCCCTTAGCGAGCGTCCAACTCCCTACGCTCCCGTTGTATTTACGCGAGGAAATCCGTCTCAGCCGGGTAAACCTGTTCCGCGGCAGTTTTTGCGGCTGCTGTCTGGGCCGCAGCGTTCCCCCTTCATTCAGGGAAGCGGTCGGCTCGAGTTGGCCCAGGCAATCGTGTCGCCTGACAATCCGCTCACTTCGCGCGTGCTGGTCAACCGCGTGTGGATGCATCATTTCGGACGCCCACTGGTTGCCACGCCGGACGATTTTGGAGTTCGGAGCGATCCTCCTTCTCACCCGGAGTTGCTGGACTACCTGGCGCGGCGGCTGATGGATGGCGGATGGTCGCTGAAGCGATTGCACCGGGAGATCATGCTTTCAGCTGCTTACCAGCAAACCAGCTCCGATCGTCCCGAGGGCCGCCAACTCGACCCCGAGAATCGTCTGCTGTGGCGCATGAATCGCCAGCGTTTGGAATTGGAGCCGCTGCGCGATTCGCTGCTGGCCGTGGCAGGCCGATTGGATGGGACGATGTTCGGGCAGCCCGTAATGCTGCTGCGCGAACCATTCTCGCGACGGCGGACCGTCTATGGTCATGTGGACCGGCATGAGTTGGCCCCCCTCTATCGGACGTTTGATTTCGCCAATCCCTATCAAACCACGGCCCAGCGACCGACGACGATCGTGCCGCAACAGACTCTGTTTATGATGAATGCACCGCTGGCCATCGAACAAGCGCGGGCGGTGGCCGCGCGTTCGCAGGTTGTGGCGGCGGCGGATGACGAGGCCCGGATCGACGCCTTGTACAAGTTGGTGCTGAGCCGGAAGGCCGCACCGGCAGAGATCGAAGCCGCCAATGGTTTCGTCCATGCTGATCAGAGTGATGCGAAGAGCAGGATGTCCCGCTGGGAGCAGCTTGCCCAGGTGTTGTTGATGACCAACGAGTTTTTGTTTGTGGATTGAACCATGGCACAACCGGCGGATCATCTCTGCGAAGTCACAGCCGGGGCGCTGACCCGTCGTGAAATGCTGCGCCGCTCAGGCATGGGTATGGGCATGTTAGGGCTTTCCGGTCTGTTGGGCGATGCTGGCGTGCTGGGACCTACGTCCGCCCGCGCCGCAGAAGGACCTCGCAGTGCCTTGGCCTCCCGGCCGACACATTTTGTGCCCCGAGCCAAGCATGTGATCCATGTGTTTCTCAACGGCGGCCCTTCGCACATCGACACATTCGACCCCAAACCGTCATTGGCCAAGTATGCCGGCAAGCCACTGCCGATTCCGAATCTGCGCACTGAGCGCAAGACCGGAGCCGCGTTTCCATCACCGTTTCGTTTCGATCGCTATGGCCAAAGCGGGATAGAGGTGAGCGAGCTGTTTGCCAAAACGGCCCGGCATATCGACGACATTGCCGTCATTCGCTCTATGCAGGCCGACGTCCCCAATCACGAAGCTTCGCTGATGCTGATGAATTGCGGCGACGGCCAATTGCCACGCCCCAGCCTCGGCTCGTGGCTGCTCTACGGCATGGGTACCGAGAACCAGAATCTGCCGGGCTTCATCGCCATGTGCCCTGGCGGCTATCCGGTGGCCGAGACCGCCAACTGGCGCAGCGCCTTCCTGCCGGGTATCTATCAGGGAACCCATCTGGACACGAAAGAGACGCAGATCGACAAGTTGGTGGCGAACATCAAAAATACCGAACTTTCACGAATCGCTCAGAGACGACAGCTTGAACTGCTGGAAACACTCAACAGGCAGCATTTGGCTGAGCGGCCTGAAGACGCGTATCTCGAAGCACGCATCGAGTCCTATCGCCTGGCCTTTAACATGCAGATGGACGCGGCGGAAGTTTTGGATGTCAGCCGCGAGCCAAAACATATCCTGGACGCCTACGGGCCGGGTATTCACGGTCGGCAATTGCTCATGGCCCGCCGCCTGATTGAGCGAGGAGTCCGTTTCGTACAGGTGTGGCATGGCGCCGAGCAACCTTGGGACAGCCACGAGCACATTGAAAAGGAACATCGCCGCCTGGCCGGACAACTCGATGGGCCGCTTTCGGCGTTGTTGGGCGACTTAAAGCAGCGCGGCCTGTTGGATGATACGCTTGTGTTGTGGGGTGGCGAGTTCGGCCGCACTCCGACGGTCGAATTGCCGATGCCCGGCACGTTCAGTGGCAAGCCGACCGGCCGCGATCACAACCACTGGGGTTTCAGCGTCTGGCTGGCCGGGGGAGGGGTCAAAGGAGGGCAGGTCTATGGCGCGACCGACGAGTTCGGCTTCCGCGCGGTGGAGAACCGGGTCCACGTTCACGACCTCCATGCCACGATGCTTCACTTGCTGGGCTTCGATCACACCAGGCTCACCTACCGCTACGCCGGCCGCGATTTCCGCCTGACCGACGTGCATGGCCGAGTAGTCCGAGAATTGATTGCTTAAACCCGAATGCAGGTGCGGGACGAAAAATCAACGGTCGATTTCAGACTCGCCCTGACGCTGGGCAACTAAGGTACGCAGGTAATCGCCATATTCGTTCTTCAGTGGTTCCGCCAGTGCGGCCAATTGATCGGCGGTGATGAATCCCTTTTGAAAAGCTACTTCCTCCAGGCAGGCGACTTTCAAGCCTTGCCGTAGTTCGATCGTCTGGATGAACGTGCCGGCCAGCATGAGCGATTCATGTGTCCCTGTGTCGAGCCAGGCGAACCCGCGACCCAAGGGCTGCACATGTAGTTCTCCGGCCTTTAGGTAGGGTCTCATCACGTCGAGTATTTCCGTCTCGCCCCGTGCGGAGGGCTCCAAGGTGGCGGCGATCTCAATCGCTCGATTGTCGAAGAAGTAAAGTCCTGTCACTGCCTGATGAGATCGAGGCTGTTGCGGCTTCTCTTCGAGTGACACGGCTCGGCCATCGGCATCCAGTTCCACTACGCCGAACCGCTCGGGGTCTCGAACCACATAGCTGAATATCGTGGCTCCTTGCCTGCGCTCCGTGGCTTTGATGAGCATCGGCTGAAAACTGTGGCCATAGAACACATTGTCTCCCAACACCAACGCGATGTTGCCGTCGCCGATAAAATTACGGCCGATCACCAACGCCTGCGGCAATCCCTCGGCCCGATCCTGCACCGCATATTGGATCTCCATTCCCAATTGCCGGCCGTCGCGCAGCAACCGCTGATAGAGGTGAATGTCGTGCGGTGTGGAGATCAGCAGAATCTCGCGGATACCGGCGAGCATCAAGGTCGAGAGGGGATAGTAGATCATCGGCTTGTCGTACACCGGCAGCAATTGCTTGCTGACAGCCAGAGTGGACGGGTAGAGCCGCGATCCCGTCCCTCCCGCCAAGACGATCCCTCGGTATTGAAGTGTCATGGAAACCGCCTTTGAAGCGTTACTTCGTCTCGTCGGTCGCCAAGCCAAGCCGCTCTCGGCGATAGGAGCCGCTGGTCACTCCCTGCACCCATTGTGGATGGGTCAGATACCAATCCACGGTCTGGCGGAGTCCGGCTTCAAAATCGACCGTGGGTTGCCAGCCTAGCTCGCGTGATACCTTCGCCGAATCGATGGCATAGCGCCGATCGTGCCCTGGTCTGTCGCGGACGAACTCAATTAATGAGCGGCATGGGGCGTGGGGCAAGCTGGGATGCAGTTCATCAACCAAGTCGCAGATTTGCGCGACGATGTTCAAATTAGCCCGTTCACAGTTTCCGCCAATATTGTAAGTTTCGCCTGGCACTCCGGCCGCCAGCACCCGTCGTATTGCGCGGCAGTGGTCATCGACAAACAGCCAATCGCGCACATTCTGTCCGTCTCCATACACCGGCAGCCTCTTCCCTTCCAGCGCGTTGAGGATCATTAGCGGAATGAGTTTCTCGGGGAATTGGTATGGCCCAAAATTGTTCGAGCAGTTGGTCGTCAGCGTCGGCAGGCCGAAAGTGTGATGGAAGGCTCTTACAAAATGGTCGGCCGCCGCCTTGGATGCCGCATAGGGGGAGTTCGGAGCATAGGGGGTTTCTTCCGTAAATTGTCCCGTGGAGCCAAGCGAGCCAAACACCTCATCCGTTGAGACATGCAAAAAGCGAAAAGCGTCGCGCTCTGCGCCAGCCAGCTCGCGCCAATACTGCAGTGCCGCGGTGAGCAGTTCAAACGTACCCACTACGTTCGTATCGAGAAATGCCCGCGGGCCGTCGATCGACCGGTCCACATGGGATTCGGCGGCCAGGTTGACGATGGCGGCAGGTCGGTGCTGTGTCAGCAAACGGGAGACGAGCGTTCGATCACCTATGTCGCCTTGCACGAAAACGTGACGTGGATTCTCCAGTACGTCAGCCAGCGAATCGAGATTGCCCGCGTAGGTCAGGCGGTCGAGATTAACCAACCTGCCGGTTTCCTCAGCCAGCCACTGCCTCACCAGAGTTCCGCCAATGAATCCTGCTCCGCCGGTGACAAGAATCGTATTCATGAAATAGGTAGGTGCGGGTGGAATGCTTGTGAAGCATGGGGTAGGAATTGTGCTGAAGTATAGCACGGGCCAACGCCAATTATGAACGACAAGCTGGCGACGGGCGATACCAGCTTTCATACGCTGCCCGAGACAGGGATGTTTTTGAATATTCGCTACGAGTCGATCTTCTGGGCACTCTTACAAACTATATTGATTGCGAACTGGATTGATGGACCGATCCTGTGCCCAAACCGAGCACGATTGCGTTGGTGTTCGCTGGCAGCTTCGGCCTGGCGCTGCCAAACATAAACCTGGCTGCGGGATGCGACGACCAGAGGTCGCCAAATCACTGCGAGGTTTCGGCAGAAACCGGCGGATAGAGGATCCGGTTGACTTCAGGGAGAAAGATATTCGCAAACTCAGCCAACTCGGCCTTCTCTGCGGCGGCGGCCTTTTCGGCGGTGCTCGCGGTTGCGATGAGATAAAGCTTATTCAGCGGCGACCAACCGCGGTAGGTAACGCGCGGCGAACCGGGAGCCTCCCAGCCATTGCTCCCATTCCACATCCACAAAATGCGTTGGAACATGGGACCGTTCTCGGTTTGTTTGTTGAATGTAGCGGCGTAAGCCTTCGATTTCGTTTTGCCTGTGAGCAGATCGACAACGTAGGGTGTGCGGTCGATTTTGAAGCCGGCTCCCAAGTAGCAAACGTCGGGGGTGTGAACGGCTGTGTTGCGGGCCAAACCACAAATCATGAATACTTGAACAATTTGGTTCGTCTTCACGTTGTGATAGCGCCGAGATATTGAAGCCGTGGCTCCCGCAGCCACCAATTGTTGAGGATCGCCAGCCGTATCTTCGCCAACCCAATCCCCAAACTTTTTGGGAATGTCCTTGTAGCGTTCGGACACAGCGATCACCTGCTCAGACGTTCCGCCCGTCCACCGGAGTGTCATGGAACCATGAACGATCGTGGCTATGAGGATCACGGAAATTCCGACGGCCAGTGGAACATAGCGAAACATGACCAGACCCTGCTTGGAAGGAGATTTTGGTGAAGAGACGACCCTGGAATCGATCCAGCCTGAGATAAAGCTCTATGGTTATTATAATCTCCCTCCCTGCCTGGTGTCCAGAAAGTGGCGACTTTGCCTGTTCTTTGGCCTACCAAGGGGTGTGAAGACTGCGTAAGAAGAGGGGGGAAGGGGACTGACAGCATTTATTCACGCTAGCCATCCTGGACTGGAGGGATTACACTGCAACGTAAATCTGCCCCTGAAAAGATTCGAAAACTCCTCCTCAAAGAAATCTCGGTCAGGGCACAAGACAGTCGTCGGTTCTCCTCTTTCGCACTTATATTTCTGTGGTTGTAGAGACGTGCTGATCAACGGGCATTCCTTGCAGGAAGACATCAGTGTGACTGCTGACGTCTGTGTGATTGGCACAGGCATGGGGGGATGCTCTCTGCTGCACGAGCTGCTGCGGACATCATTGAACATCGTCATTATCGAGGCGGGTGAACAGAAGTCGGGCGCCTCCGCGGTAGCGGCAGAGCATGTTGGTCGCTCCTTCGCGGTTCCCTACACAAGAGCAATTCAACTCGGAGGAACTACAAACTTATGGCACGGCATATGTACTCCTCTCGATCTCATTGATTTTGAAAGTCGGCCTTGGATTCCGCATAGCGGCTGGCCAATTACTCGTCAGGATCTGGAACCTTACTACGTGCGGGCAGCGTCCCTGCTGGCAGTTCCCAATTACCGGTATTTCCAGCCGCCGCAGCTTCCAGACCACATTCGCGATCGCGTTGCGGACCTACCCTTCGACCACACCATCGTCGAAAATAAGATCTTTCAGTTGGCAAATGGTCCCTTGGAGTTATTTCCAAAAATCGAGCGCGACGTCGCGCAGTCGGAACGGGTTAAATGCTTCACTCATGCCTGTGCCTTGGAGTTGCACATCAATGAGTCGAACTGTCGAGCCAACGAGTTAAGTGTGCGGACAACTTCGCGGCGCAAGGTGAAAGTTAGTGCTCGCTGTTATGTGCTTTGTGCGGGAGGACTGGAAACTCCACGGCTGTTACTGAATTCCACCGGAAACAATCCGGCGGGTGTAGGCAATGAACGTGATTTAGTGGGCCGATTCTTGGCAGACCACCCTCAGGGAAACCTTTGTCAGATTGAATTCTCCGCTCCCCGCCGCGCTCCGCTCTACTCCGACCTACGCATTGAGAGGGGCATCATACGTTCAGGATTGGTTTTTCTTCCTGAGGTTCAACAGCGATATGGTCTACCCAACCATGCCTTCTATCTCCGGCCCTCCTTCCAAAAAAGCCGCTCCGATCTGACCGAACGGGTCAAAAAAGCCTTTCTTGCCATAGGCAGTGGGCAGGTAACGCGGGAGGACGCGGGACTGCTCTTGCGCCATCCGGTGGTCCTCGGAAAATTGCTGAAGTATAAGCGGACTCTCAACGTCAAGTACCGCTATGCTGACGTATTCTGTCAAACAGAGCAAACCCCGAATCCTCGCAGTCGGGTGTCGCTCTCTGAAAAAAGAGACCCGTTCGGGTATCGCATCGCGGCGATTGATTGGGACGTATCGCAACAGGATCTGGAATCGCTCCAAGTCGTGTTTCAATTGATTCAGCAGATGTTCCTCAACAGTTCCTTCAAACGTATTGATCGGGAAGACGATCTGCAATGGAATTCGCGCCTGACATCAGCGGCCCATCATTTGGGGACTGCACGCATGGGAAGCACTCTGGCCAGCGGCGTAGTTGACGAGAATCTGCAGGTATTTGGCCAGGAGAATGTGTTTATTTGCGACGGCTCGGTTTTTCCCACGGCCGGCAACGCGAATCCTTCCCTGACGATCTGCGCGCTCGCCTTGCGATTGGCGGATAGGCTCGTTCAAACCCTAAGCAACTAGCGGAAGTCAAAACCCTGCGGCTTGCGCACTCAAGGCGCGCCGTGAGGTAGTTGCGAGATTGAACTGGGCCTCAACAGTGAAACGATCGATACCGCAGCGAACACGAGATAAATCGGTGATACAGAATCGCGAAAGCGGGCAGAGCCGTAGAAGATGACGGCGGTCAGCACAATTGCGGCGAGCGGACTCATCAGCAGCAAAGCGTCGGTTTTGTTAATGCGCATGGCCTTGACTAGTCCCATTGCCACCAGAGGGAACATCATCAACCAGCTCACCGTGAAAGTCCAGAACACCATGCGATTAGGCGTAGATTCAAACGGCGTCAGCAAACGATATAATTTCATTGCCACGAGATAAGGCATCTGACGCCAATGCTGCTTTACAAAGGATCTTCCTGCCTGCCAGGCCGCCTGAGCGTCTTTTGTTTCGTTGTGTGAAAGTTGGAAAGGCAGGTTTCGGTCAACTACCCAACTGCCCGGCGATTCACGCAATACTTGTTCATTGTGAGCGCCCTGAAACGTCCACGACCCTACCGTTGACACGGTCCAATTGCCGGATACGAGCCCATTTCGAATTACCCAGGGGGAGACGATGCATAGGGTTGCCACTCCCATCACGGCCATTCGACGAAAGCGCGATAGCCAATGGACTCGAGGCAAGACAAAAATGAGGAGCGCCATGAGAGCTGGAGCCAAGAGGATGTTCGGACGAATAAGACAAGCCGCGCCCCATGCTATTCCCGCCAGTGGGCTCCACAGGCGGCTACCACCGTGCCAAGCCTTGATAGACAGCCCCACAGCCAATACGGTTGCCAGCCCGAACGGCACTTCGCTGACAAAATGCAAGCAGTAATATGCATGGTTGGGATATACCGCGAGGCCAAGTGCCGTTACGGCTCCCACGGTACGGCCAAACGTAATCAGTCCCAACCACCCCGCGGCAACACACGTCGTTGCGGAAAGAAAGCAAAACCACAGTCGCCCGGCCGCAAAATTCCGACCGCACAAGACATAGACAGGCATCAGACTCAACGAGGTGCCAGGTGCGCGGTAGATCGTCGGTTCCCCGCTGCTATGACAATAGCCTCGTCCTTGGCTCAACTGGTAGGCATAGAATTCATATTCGAGCTGATCTGGCGCGGCGGAGAACTTTGGCGCCGCACCTAAGCCGACAAAAACTGTAGCTAACGCTACACGGAGGACGAAACCCGCCACAAATGACAGAGCGAGGATCGTCGCAAACCGGCGGCTCGTCATTCCTGCTCCCTGAACGGAACCGTTCTCAATCGGCTAAACCATACCGGACGATACACCAGAGGGCTCGCACGCCGTCGCGCCAGCCAATTTTTTTTCCCTGCTCATAAGTACGGCCGGAATAGCTTACGGACGTTTCAAAAATCCGATAGCCACGCCGAGCAATTTTAGAGGTGACCTCCGGCTCAAAACCAAATCTGTTTTGACGCAAGGATGGTAGAATGTCGTCCATGACCGATCGTGTGAAAACCTTGTAACAGGTTTCCATGTCGGTCAAATTCAAGTTTGTGAAACAGTTTGAAAGAGCGGTGAGCACCTTGTTCCCAACATAGTGCCAAAAATAAAGCACACGATGCGAATGGCCCCCCAGAAAGCGACTGCCGTAGACCACGTCCGCGCGTCCTTCGATGATCGGCTGGAGTAGTCGAGGATATTCCGTGGGATCATACTCGAGGTCGGCGTCTTGCACGATCACGATTCCCCCGGTTGCCCGCGCAAAGCCCGTGCGAAGAGCCGCGCCTTTGCCCTGATTGCAGTCGTGGTATTCTACGACGATCCGGTTTTGGGAATCGCCATGCCATTGCTGCTCGATCTCTTGAAGCACGGCTCGAGAGCGATCGCGACTGGAGTCGTCAACGAGAATAATCTCTTTCGCAATTGGCACCGCGCAGACCCGCTCCACCAACTGCCTCAGCGTCGCCTCTTCGTTGTACACGGGTATCACGACCGACAACAAGAGATCGGACGGTATCTGATAGAATCCCAATTGGCGACAGGCGGTCGCTCCCAGCTTGGCACACAACGATGCATACCACTCCCCGGAATAGGGGCGTGATTCCAAAGTCGGCGAGGATAAGTCGTTATCGATCGACGCTGCCACGGGAGTTCATTGGGAGGAGCTTGGATCGGGATCTTACACTGGCATTTCGACGAGTCGCTACCAAGCGATGCCAGCTTGATATTTTCCTCGCATTTTGGGCAAGTGTCAAGCAAGCAGTTCCCTCCATCCGGCTGAGGTCGTGACGGTTGTGATGATGGCGCGGATTGGGATCATCGTCAGAAGGTTCTCACCGTCGATCGAGGCGACATGAACGGCCATTCGCAGGGAACTGAAGCAATGCCGCAGAAATACTAACGACCCATTCTGGCGCCCGAACTACGCGGCTAATAAGGGCAGGCAAACAGCTTTCCTGGACACGCAAAGATTTCGCTTCTGGAAAGTCGCCGAATATTGTCTAGAAACTCCCGCAAAGGCCGCGCGTAATGCTTCCTCAGATACCACGCCAGCCAAGGCCGGGCGACGGCATGTTGTTGGAGCATTGCAAGCAAAGCCCAGGGATAAAAAAAGATCAAATCTTCCAGGGCAGATTGTGGCATCTGCTGGAAGTATCCCGAAACCAGATCTTGTTTCCAGCGAGATATCTGGGCGGAATGATTTCGCATCGATCGAAGCCCTAGTCGATCAATGGCGGCGAGAAAGAGGCCTAAACCCATGGCCGGGTTACCGCAAGAGTAATCAATATCGATGAAACACAAATCCCCGGAATCCCGCACAAGAATGTTTTTTGGTCGGGAGTCAACCGGTAAGAGGGACTCTCCTTGCCGATCGAAAAACGAATCTGAAAGCTGTTCGTAGAGGTGCCTGGGATCGCTGAATTCGGTTGTTAGATAGGCAGACAAGGACTGCTTCTTCCAGGCATTCTCGAATCCATCCAGGAAGGAACGGTTCTGCCGAATCGTGGCCTTGAATCCACATTCGTCCGCCTTGAGTTGGTGCATTGTCCCCAACACTTCTCCAGCCAGGCGGAACTTGGCGGGAATGTCCTGAGCCGATGTACGGGAACCAAGGCTCTGAAGTGCCACCAGGTCCAGCGTTGACCCTGAGACGAACTCCATGAATACAAGATTCTGCGCTTCGTCGAAGCCCACGAACCGCGGAGTATTCGCCGCAAGTCTCTTGTTCCGCGCACGAATTCCTTCGTGGATATTGAATAATTCTTGAGCGTTGCTCACATGGGCATGTGTGGGCAGCCCCTTGATCACCAGCTTTTTTTCTCCCCCGCCAAATGCCAAGGTGCCAATCATGGCGGTGCAGTTAGGTTCAATGGCTACCGACTGCGGCGGTTGGGACTCACCAAAGTAGGTGTGGCCGTGAACAAGAAGTTGTCTCTTGAGCTGCTGAGCGATCTCTTTCTTCGCAAAAAAACGCATCACCAAAATAATCCTTCTAACACGTCCCCGTGCTTTTTTAGCGACTCATCTGGGAGTTGCCCTGAGGTGCTTTAGTCAATAGCAGCAGCAGGTTTTCGCTGAAGTACCGCAACAAGAACCGGCTTGACTCAATTTGCAAGCCAGCGGCAGCCATCTCCAAGCGAATTTCATCCCATGTCGAGCTGGCGGTCGAAACACCTTGCCCCAGCAGCCGCTTGGCCCGCCTTCGGACCCGATAATACCCCGATGAAAATGATACGTTGATCAGCACATAGCGTTTGCTGACGCGGGCCAGTTCCTTCAAGATTCGAGTGCGGGCTTCCGTTTCGAGATGGTGGAAAAGCCGAATGCAGGTCACCAAGTCAAAGCTGTTATCTGGTAGTTCAATTGCATCCAGATCGAGGCAGCGAAAGTCCACCTGACTGTTAAAACGAGCGCACTTGTGTCTCGCCGCATTGATCATCGGCAACGAAATATCTCCACCCGTAACCTGAAAGCCCTGCTCCAGCAGCAACTCCGTTATCCGCCCGGTTCCGCAGGGAGCGTCCAACACTTCGGGATGTGCCACCTGCCGGCGCGCTACCTCGAGCAACTTGCGAATTGCGCGCTTTTCCAGACGATCGAAGGTTCGACCACTCAGGCTGGTAAAGCGCTCTTGGTCATAGGAAGTGGCTACCGCTTCATCTTGGTAGTGATGCTTGATCGTGGGGGTGTTCATAGGACGAGCCTCGAAAATCTACAAACCTTCCTAAGCATTGAACCCGAAACAATCCCGATAGTGGCGGATTATTTATTCACAAAAGTGTAGATTTTCCCGATCCAGATTTCGCGGCATCTCAGAGCCGTAAGATCAAGAATCCGCATCTGCTGACGCTCCCGCTGCGGCACAGACGTTCATTGCGCCGAATCCGAACCCACCGCGCGCCAGCCTGCGTGCCTACAGCACATGAAAGTTGCCGATGGCGTACTGAAAGTGCCTCGTGCGGCCCAAGAATGATAAGGAGTCGCAGCGATAGGTAGGGGAATGGCTCAACTGTTCCGTGCAGCTAAATGTCCCTGTCAATCTAGTATTATTAAAAATAACTTTGAAGTAAACCCCGTCGCCCGGTTTTAAGCACGATTTTCACGGTTGGGAACGCTCGTTCTCAATACGCGCGTGAAAACGATACTCGAACGACTTTGCTCCCTTGTTGGAGCCATTCCTGTCACCTAAACTCAAAGTGGGTTGTTGTGGGGCGTAACTCTTCAGTGTCAGTCGTATAAACCGTGTCCGCGATTCCGGCGGCGCTAACAAGCTTCTCGAGCGAATATTCAACAAGAGCCGGCTTCCGCCCCTATATCGGGGGGGGTTGGCCATTGAGGCATTGGGAACCGCTCGGACTCTTCGGTCCAGAAATCATCGGTCCAGAAATCAACATAGGGTGGCTATTTGACCACTTCCTCGCTGCAATCCATCGTAAACTCAATTTCATTTTTTTGCGGCTTGGGTCGATTCAGCGGACCGCATGAAGTATCCAATCGTTGCAATGCGGAATTTCATGCCCAAAAAATCGGGCTCCCGTCACGGCGGCATCTGAATTGCAAGCGGTCTTCTAACCCGTTTTGCTACAATATGATTCGTAACGAACAATTGCGTGTTTCCTGGGTTCACATCGAGCTTCTAGGGGCGACTTGGGGTGGAGGGGGCTATTCGTTTCGGCTGTACCTTAGTTGCGGCTGTTGCATCAACACTCGCTGGATGTGCAGTTGAAAGGAATGAGGGTTCAGGGGACTTTATGTCACCCACGGGAACGGAGTGCGCGCCGACACAGCAGTCGCAGTGCTGTGTTCATCCCGTTGAAGTGCAACTTGAGAAGTAAAGTATTTTGAGCGTGAGTCCTGCAGTCATGCCAATTCTGCCTCGCGAACGGGACATTTTCCCTGATAACTTGTTGACCGAGCCCGCGGGGGACGAATCCACAAAGTGGTGGGTACTCTATACCCTCTCTCGTCGCGAGAAAGAATTGATGCGACGATTGCGAGCTGCTGAGATTAGTCATTACGGTCCGCTGGTAAAGCAACAGTCTCGTTCTCCGTCCGGGCGCTTGCGTCAATCCTATCTGCCGTTGCTTGCGGGCTATGTGTTTTTACGAGGTTCGGAGCACGAGCGGGTTGAGGCCTTGCGGACAAACTGCATCTCGCGCTGTTTGCCCGTTGCGGATGCGAACCAGTTAGTTTTCGATCTCAGACAGATCCAGCGGTTGATTGAATCGGAAGCCCCTTTAACCCCGGAGGCGCGACTTACACCCGGGATGCAGGTGCGCGTTCGATCCGGACCACTGCTGGGACTGGAGGGTACGGTGGTGGAGCGTCGCGGACAGCGCCAACTGCTGATAGCAGTTCAATTCATCCAAAGCGGTGCCTCGATCCAGATTAGCGATTTCGAGGTTGAGAGAATCAGCCTATGAGCGCAAACCAAATGAGACGTCATGGAATTGGCCGCGTGAGTTTACTTATGCCGTTTTCAGACTCGCGCGGTAAACCAGAAAATGGCTCCTCCATTGGGGGGGGCTGGCTGGGTCTGGAGCAAAATTGTTGAATTCGGGAAGACAAACGGATATTCTAATAGGTGATGGCCAAAGGATTTCAGGGATACGGTGTTTTGTGCTTGCAGGGAGTTTGCAAGACGCTTCTAAGCGGCGTTCGCTGCCGGACAGCTTTGCGTCAGGGATGAATTGACTGCTCTACGATCTACTTGCTGTGTTTGAATCACCCTACGTGGAGTTGCGCCTGATGTCATCTGTGGTACCTCTCGACCAACTTGCCGTCCCGATTAACGAAGACCATCGGAGTTGGCAGCAGGTCGAGCAAGACATGCCCGCCACTCCGGCCTATTTCGCTTGGACCGGGTGGCTGAATCGAATAGCCGCCGTGCTGCTGTTGATTCCGGCTTTACCTGCTATCGGGATTTTGATTTTATTGACGAAACTGACTTCCCCGGGGCCGGGCATTTATCGCCAGCATCGGGTAGGCCATCGAGGAAAAACCTTTACGCTCTATAAAATTCGCACCATGCGTCAGGACGCCGAGGCCGGCACCGGGCCCGTCTGGTCAAGCGGCAAGGGAGACCCACGCGTGACGCGGCTGGGGACTATCATGCGGGCACTGCACTTGGACGAATTGCCACAGTTGTTCAACGTACTCAGTGGAAGCATGAATTTAATTGGACCCCGACCCGAACGACCGGAATTCACTCAGTATCTGGCGCGTGCCATTCCAGGATATCTCGATCGCCTGGCGATCAAACCAGGCATCACGGGTTTGGCGCAGATTCAGTTGCCTCCCGATACCGATTTGGACAGTGTCCGTTTGAAACTGGCCACCGATTTGCAGTATTTGGACGGTGTCAATCTCTGGATGGATTTGCGGATTCTGGCTTGCACTGCCCTGCGGCTATTCGGCATCAAGGGAAAGCTGGCGGTTCGCGCCTTTGGTTTCAACTATGGACCGGCAGGCATTGATCCCCAGCATCGCCGAACACTCGCCAAGGCCGCAACGGTCAACGGGAGCAAGAATCCGACCGCAACCTCCAAGATGCTTGAGCCACATGTAGTGGCGGAATCCAACGACTCAGCCGCAGTGCCGACATTAGCAGCCCCATCCCTTCCACGCCGTGCGGTTCAAACAACCGACGTCTGAATTGCGGGGAATGAACCTTCTCAATGCATTTACAGTAGACGTGGAAGATTATTACCACGTCTCGGCTTTTGAGTCGCAGGTAGATCGTTCCCAGTGGGGCGCCTACGAGAGCCGGGTTGAAGTCAGCACGCGACGCTTGCTGCGTCTGCTGGAGCAACATAATGTTCGGGGGACATTTTTTGTACTTTGCTGGGTAGCCGAGCACTATCCTCACTTGGTTCGTGAGATTCATGCCGGCGGGCACGAAATTGGTTCCCACAGCTATTGGCATCGACTTATCTACAACCAAACGCCTGCCGAGTTTCGAGAGGACTTGGTCCGCTCGCGCGATATACTGGAAGGGTTGATCGGACAGCGGGTAACGAGCTATAGGGCACCGAGCTTTTCGATCACCAACAAATCGCTTTGGGCATTGGATATTCTCATCGAGGAAGGATTTAAGGTCGATTCGAGTATCTTTCCGATCTATCACGATCGCTACGGCATTCCAGGAGCGCGGCGAGATCTGCACCAGGTTGAGCGAGCAGGCGGCACACTGTGGGAATTTCCAGTTTCCGTCAAGGAGTTTGCCGGTTGGAAACTTCCAGTTTCCGGTGGCGGGTACTTTCGCCTCTATCCCTTGAACTTCACCTCTGCTTCCCTGTCCAGCATCAACCTGCGACTCAACCAACCGTTCGTGTTCTATATCCATCCCTGGGAGATCGACCCGGGACAGCCGCGGCTATCGGTGGGTTCACGCCTTTCACGGTTCAGGCATTATGTCAATCTCTCTCGAACGTATTCCAAATTGGACATGCTCTTGAGCCGGTTTCGCTTTGGATCCCTGGGTGACGTGATTGCAACGCAGAGTCCGAACGGTCAATGGGATGGTGTACCCATTCCAACCGACATTGTCTCGACCAAAATTGTCTCCAAGATAGCTGAGTGTCAGGTTTCCGGTAGCGTCAACATGCGGAATTGATGACGGATGACACCAGTCGAAACAATGCGCCAGCCCGACTCAGACCGACTGACAATAGATGTGCGCCTCGATAATTCACCGCGGATCTTGTATCTTGTCCACCGAGTTCCCTATCCCCCCAATCGAGGCGATCGGATTCGCTCGTTTCATTTGCTGAAGTTCCTGTCCACGCTGGGGAAGGTTGACCTGGCCACGCTTGCGGACGAACCCCTCAGTGACGGAGATCGCCAGACTTTGGCCGAGTCGTGCAATCGAGTCGCCATTTTCCCACTGGCGGGGATCACTCGCTGGCTGCGAGCCGCGGCGGCACTGGCAAGCGGTAACTCTGCCACGGAAGGTCTCTTTCGATCGACGCCGTTGCATAAGACGGTGAAGCAATGGTCGCGCGAAGTTCAATACGACGCGGTGGTAGTATTTTGCTCCAGCATGGCGCCGTATGCGATGTTGCCGGAATTGAAATCAGCCCGACTCCTGGTCGATCTGGTGGACGTGGATAGCCAGAAATGGCTGGACTATGCCTCGACCGCTACGTTTCCACGCAACCGTCTTTATGCTCTGGAGGCACGCCGAGTTCGCCAGTTGGAATGTCAGATTGTGGAGCGGGCCGATTCGGTCATTCTGACCAGCCCCCAAGAAGTGGAAACCTTGCAGAAATTCAAGCCGAACGACAAGACTCGGAGCGTGACCAACGGCGTCGATTTGGATTACTTTGCCCCAGATGTCGTCACGGCCGCCACGCCCGGCGCCTTGTGTGTTTTTGTGGGAGTACTGGATTATCGCGCCAACATCGACGGCCTGCAGTGGTTTTGCAGCGAGGTGTGGCCCGAGGTGCGACGCCGAATACCAGACGCCACTCTGCAAATTATCGGTCGGCGGCCCACCCCGCAGGTTTTGCGGTTGGCACAGATCGACGGAGTTCAGGTCATCGGTGAAGTCTCTGACGTTCGCCCCTATGCGCTCGGTGCGGAGATATCGATCGCGCCGTTGCGGGTGGCCCGCGGAATCCAGAACAAAGTTCTCGAAGCCATGGCGATGGGACGGCCCGTGGTGGCGACGCCTCAGGCGCTGGAGGGGCTTAACCTCGTGCCGGGTGAGCATGCAATCGCAGCCGGGTCGGTTGAGGATTGGGTAACGGCACTCGAGCGGCTGCATCGAGACGCAACGGAGCGCAGGCGACTGGGAGATGCGGCTCGTGCTTTAGTAATCCAGCGGCATGCATGGGAGAGTTGCTTGGCTCCCATCGATGCGTTGTTGGGGCTGACTCCTTTGTCGTGTGGCGCGCGAGAGAGTGAGGTTACCCGACGATGAAAGGTCTCATTTTCACTTACTTGCTGACGTATGGCGGTGCGCTGGTATCCTTGTTCTGGCCGTACTACGGTCTCTTGATTTACATCTGTTTCGCGATTGTGAAACCGGAATCCATGTGGCCTTGGGCGGTGCCTATTGGCAATTACAGCCGCATCGTGGCCATCGCCATGCTGTTGGGTTGGGCTGGGCACGGGTTTGGAAAATGGAATTTCGGGAAGGCAAGTTTGACGGTCTATGCGCTAATAGGTTGGTTTGGTTGGGGCGTCGTAACCGCGATTCTCGGTTCAGATTCAGCGGTTGGGTGGATGTGGGTGGAGGGCATCTTCAAAATTGTGCTTCCCTTTGTGGTCGGGGTCACCATTATTGAATCTGTGGATCAGCTCAAGCAGGTAGCCTGGGTAATTGTAGCGTCGCTGGGCTATTTAGCTTATGAGCTCAATCTTTCCTACGTAAATGGATTCAACTCTGTCCGCGAAATTGGTTTTGGCGGAATGGATAATAATACGCTTTCCATCGCTATGGTGTGTGGAGCAGGCTTGGCCTTTTTCGTGGGAATCGAGGAAGCTTCGCTCTGGCGGCGCTGGGCGGCTTTCGCCTGCGCGGCCATGATGGCGCATGTCCCTATGTTCGGTGAGTCGCGCGGTGGAATGCTCGCCCTGGTCATTCTGGGAGGCGTTTCACTTTTTCTCATTCTGGCCGGTTCGCTGGGTTGGGTCGTGAGTTCGAAAAGTAATCGGCTTCGGTCGTCGCATTTCGTGTTTTTTGTCCTGGCTTTGGCGGGCGGGCTGTATATGGCAGGAGAAGGTGTCTGGCAGAGGTTCGGGACCATTTTCGTCGATCCCGAGGAGCGGGATGCTTCAGCAGTAAGCCGGGTGGTTTTATGGGGCCAATGCTGGGAAATCATGACTCGCGAGCCCGTGTTTGGCATTGGGCCAAATTATTTTCCGATATACATTGCACCCCAATGGGGAGGATCGCCCAAGGAGGCCCACAGTCTCTGGATGCAGACGGGCGCCGAAATGGGATTCCCGGGATTGTTGTTGTTGGTAACTTTCTATGGATCGGTCATCTGGCGGCTGTGGAAACTTCTGCTCAGCAAGGAAGAGTTGGATCCCTGGCTCCGCAATGCGTCCCGAATGGTGATCGCTGCTCTGGTCGGATTTGCGGTTGCCGCTTCGTTCGTGACCGTGAAAGGCGTTGAACCCCCTTACTACATTGCGATGATCGGCGCGGGACTGTTAAAACTAGCCAGCCAGCGAAAGCCGGCGGCGCGGACGACCGATTACTCGCGGGTCGCCCCTGGCGTCTCCCGAGCGCCGGCCGTTGCCTGAACTGATTTGTGGATCCGCATGGGGACCAAGAAGTCAACCTAGCCGGGCGAGTTTAGCCTTTACGCGAAGAACTCATGACAGAAACTATATCCAATATTAATACCGCAGCTCATTCGTCTCCGGTGCCGCAGGAGACGGCGCTGGAGAGTGAACATGTCACGATCATCGCCCCCGCTCCTGGCTGGCGGGCGCTGAACATGCGCGAAATGTGGAACTATCGCGAATTGCTTTACTTTCTAATCTGGCGGGATATCAAGGTCCGTTATAAACAGACGCTGTTAGGGGCCGCCTGGGCCATCTTGCAGCCGTTGATGTACACGTTTGTATTCTTCATTGTCTTCTTTCGCATCGCTCACGCGCCGTCTGAGGGACTTCCCTATCTCCTATTCGCATTTTCTGGCCTTTCATTGTGGTTTTTCTTTTCGACTGCCATCACTCAGGCGGGCAATAGTGTCATCGGATCAGAGGCGATGATCACCAAGGTTTACTTCCCGAGGCTGGCAATTCCCTTTGCCGCCGTTGGCGCTGCATTATTCGATTTCTTCATTACTCTGTTTGTACTCGTACTGATGATCGGGTATTACGTCTTTTTTTCGAAAGAAGGCGCGGCCATCGAATTTACATGGCAGATCTTACTCGCCCCAGTCATCGTTTTCTTGACCGTCTTGGCTGCATTGGGGGTGGGGGCGTTTCTGGCAGCGCTGAATGTGTCTTACCGCGACTTCAAGCACACCATCCCGTTTCTGGTTCAACTCTGGTTGTTTGCAACTCCGGCCATCTATTTCGGTGTTGATCACGAGAGCTTGCGTAATCCGCCTGTCTCGAATCCGCATAAGGGCGTTCAAGCGGATGCGGCATTGTCCAAAGGTGCGGTATTTGTGAAACCACAGTCACTGCCTTCCGTCACTGCGGCAACGGTGAAGTCCGCTCCTGATGGGGCGCCAGGCGGCGCCGTTCCGGACTGGGTTCAGCGATTGCTGAAGTTTAATCCTTTGACGGGCTTGGTGCGTGCCTTTCGCGCGTCTGTATTGGGGCAGCCCATGCCCTGGACGCATCTTGCGTATTCCACAGCGATTGTCATCACGACCTTCCTGGCGGGCTGCTTTTACTATCACCGTGTGGAAGACGACTTTGCCGACATCATCTGAGTTCGAATCCTGGAGTTGCGTTCGTGCCCCACGCCATTGAAGTCGCCGGACTTTCCAAGTGCTTTCGCATCAACCACAATACGGCTGCGCGCCAAGGCGCCTACCGCACCTTGCGAGAGTCGCTCACGGGTATTTTTACAACGGCTTGGGGCAATCTCCGAAGTGGCGCCGCGTTGGGCAATGTGGAGGACTTTTGGGCATTGCGGGATGTCAGTTTTGAGGTCAAGCCGGGTGAAGTGGTCGGCATTATCGGCCGCAACGGAGCGGGTAAGTCCACCTTGCTGAAGATCCTCACGCGAATTTCGAAGCCGACCTCGGGGAAGGTGATCATGAAGGGGCGAGTTGGAAGTCTCTTGGAGGTGGGTACGGGATTCCATCCCGAATTGACCGGACGGGAGAATGTCTTTCTCAACGGGTCGATTCTCGGGATGACGCGCCGTGAGATCAAGAAAAATTTTGACGAAATCGTGGAATTCTCTGGCGTGGAGAGATTCATTGATACGCCGATTAAGAGATATTCCAGCGGCATGAAAGTCCGCTTGGCGTTTTCGATCGCCGCCCATCTGAATTTGGAAGTCATGCTGGTCGATGAAGTGTTGGCCGTGGGGGACGTGGATTTTCAACGGAAATGTTTGCAGCGCTTACGCGAAGTAACTCACGGGGGCCGGACCGTGCTGTTCGTCAGTCACAATATGCCGGCCGTGGAATCGCTCTGTGATCGAGCGATTTTGCTGAGTAGCGGAGCGGTGGAGTGTATGGGCGAAGTCGAATCGGTCATCGAGCAATACTATCAACACAATCGCACACGCGATGAATCTCACGGCTTTGTCTGGAACTTTACCGACAAGCCTGGCAATCGAGGTGTATTGCGCCAAGCATCAATCCTGGATAGTTCAGGTATGGCGACCGACCATATCATGCTGGGGCGTGAGTTTCGGTTGCGGGTTGTCCTTCATGCTGAGCACGCAATTAAGAATCCCACGATTGGGGTTGGGATTGACGATACTCTGGGTCAGCGGGTGCTGACCGTTCTGACACCCATGTCCCGCGCTTGTGTAGATTCCGTTGAGGGTGAAGTCGAACTGGAATGTCGAATACCCGAGTTTCCAGCGGCACCCGGCGAATACTCAATAAAACTGGCTGTTTCTGTCGGTGGCGAGGAACTGGAATCCATCGAGCAGGCACTCATTTTTCGAGTTGAGAATGCAGATCTGTTTGATGAAGGAAGAGGTTTTCACCGGGGATCTTGCGTTGCACGCTCTCAATGGCAGGTCGTAAGGAATGGTCGAAATGGACACTAGAATAGGCAACATATGAGCCAACTCAACGGAGCGAACATGCGGCTAAATGCGTCATCGATTCTTGTGACCGGCGGAGCCGGATTTGTGGGCAATTGCCTCGTCCGCACTTTACTCGAGTGCTGTGATTCCGCACGGATTGTCGTATTGGACAATTTTTTTAATGGCAAGCGTGAATACTTACCGCAATCGGATCGCCTTCAGATTGAAGAGTGCGACATCAGGAATGCCGCGGAGGTAAATCGAGTGGTCGCCGATGCAAGGCCGGAGATCGTTTTTCATCTGGCGGCGATTCACTATATTCCCTACTGCAATGCCCATCCCGCGGAGACGCTGGAAGTGAACGTCGTCGGGACACAAAATCTCCTGGATGCATGCCGGAAGTTCGCACCACAGAAAATGGTTATTGCCTCTACGGCTGCCGTGTATCCCATTCGTGATGAAGCGAATCAGGAGGATTCGACATTAGGGCCGACAGACATCTACGGCCTGTCAAAATTGACAAATGAAGGGCAATTGCTTTTATATTCGCAGCAGGTGTCCACGCATTGCGGCGCGGCGCGGTTATTCAATGTAATTGGACCCCGGGAAACCAATCCACACGTCTTGCCTGAGATCGTGCGCCAAGTCTTAGATGGAGAGTCGATAATTGAACTAGGCAATGTCAAACCCAAGCGCGATTACGTATATGTCACCGATATTGCCCAGGCTTTGATCGCCATTGCCGCTGGCAATCATCAAGCCTTCCGAGTATTGAATGTGGGTACAGGGACGGAATATTCGGTGGAGGAATTAGTAGCCACGCTGGCCCGGCTCTCGGGGAAAAAAATTGAGATTCGAGTTGCCCCCGATCGCGTTCGTAAAGCGGAACGAATGCATCTACTCTGTGACCCAACACGCGCCCAACAGGAACTTTCCTGGAGCGCCGCTTATACATTGGAAAGCGGACTTGCGGCTTTATGGAAGTTTGAAACAGAGAACGGGTGTGGTACTTGTCATGGTGAGACTCGTCGATAGCTTGAACATTCTTGTTCGCTCTGGCGGGAGCCAGAATGTGTGGAAGAACTTGCCTGGCTGTAGTTCATGCTGATCGGTAGATGAATCTCCCCCACACCATGGCTGATGTCAGTATGAATGAGTGGTTTCCTGATACTCCCTATTATCGTGAACATTCGGACCGACTGAGCAAGGCATTTGGTTCGCTCCCGTTGTTGGGCGGATGTAGAGTTCTCTGCATAGGATCATGGGGCGATGAGGGTCGTTATCTTGAGTACCTCGGGGCAGTTGAAGTCATTGCCATTCGAGCTCCGGGGGAATGGCCATGTGTTGAAACACGAGGCAACGTCAGCGTATACGCATTTGACGTTGAGGGTGAGTGGCCGGACATCGGCAAGTTCGACGTAGTGCTCGCTTGGGAAGTTTTGGAGCATCTTAATCGCGACCCTATGCGGATGCTGTTTGAGGCAATTAAAGCCACGAAGATCGGAGGACTACTATCCATTACCACGCCAAATGCATTGTGGCATGTGTATACACTGGCGCAAGTATCCGGAAGCAATGCACTGGGACTTCAACTGCAACCGCATATCCCATATGCCACTCACTGGCGATTATGGTCCCCGAGCGAAGTCGCCGAGAGCCTAAGGAAAATGGGGTGCGAGCCTACGGTTGTGACAACCTTTTTACGCGAACAACCACAGCGCAGCCTTAAATCGAGACTGGCCGTTTGGGCGCTGGAAAGATTCAGAAGAAATAGCGGAAATGGTGTGTGCTCTGTTGGGCAGCATGTGCTGGTTAATGCTCGTAAGCGTGGCGATTCGGAAACAGTCTATTACCCAGAGTGGCTTTTTCCCAAGACGGAGGGGCAGTCGTAAACTGCGAATCCGTGCGAGTCCTATATCTGACTGTGAACCCAAATGTCAGTAGTACAACTCGAATCTTGCAGAGCTGGCTGGTGCTTGGAAAAGAACACGAACTAGATGGGGTAGTCGTCGGCCCACGCAACGGAGATTTGATTCGATGGATGACAGCCCAGGGAATTCCTTACTTGCCTGATTCCATGGAGTGGCCTGACAAGCGTCGTCCTTGGGTAGGGTTGTATCATGCTCTCAAGGTCGCAAGGTGGGCAAAAAAGCATCATGTTGATTTGATCCACTGTAATGAACATGACGTGTACCCCTTTGCCAAGCTGTTAAGGCGATTTCTTCGACTGCCCCTTGTTTGCCATATTCGATTTAAGGTCGAAAGACCTTTTTCGGAATGGTGTTTCGGTGGAAAGTATGGACCGGACGTCTTGCTCTGGACCTCGAATCAGCAAAAAGCTGATTCGACAAGTGCCATTACTGGAATAGTTCCAGAAGAACGGCAGCATGTCGTTCATTTGGGCATCGACTTGGAACGATTTGGCAAAGATGCCACGCTAGGAAAACTATTTCGCAGTCGTTATCAATTGACGGACAATGACATTCTCGTGGGGACGGCGAGCCCTCTACGCCCGCGGAAAAGAGTAGAGGACTTTATTGAATTGATAGGAAGGCTAGCCGCGGTGCATCCACGGGTGGTGGGCATGATCGCTGGAGGAGAAATTACTGGAGATGAACTTTATCGTAAACGCATCGAAGATGCCATTCATTCGACTGGTCTGGGTTCGCGCTTACGATGGATTGGATTACTCGAGCCGGTTGAACCGTTTCATCACGCCTGCGATATTTCGGTCAGTACGAGCGAGTACGAAACCTTCGGTAATAGCGTTTGTGAAGCGATGGCCTGCGGTAAACCGGTCGTAGGTTATCAAGGCGGCTCCGTAGGCGAAGTTGTTGGAGATGCAGGCTTAATTGTTCCGACCGGAGATTTGGATAAGCTGACCAATGCTGTCCAGTCACTCGTGATCAATTCAGAACTTCGATTAGACATGGGAGAGCAGGCACGCCTGCGGGTAGCGAAAGAGTTTAGTCCGTCCCGAAGCCTCCAGCAGTTGCACGCAATTTATGAGGATCTGATAAGCAAGAGCGGGCAACCGCAGAAATCTCGTTCAACGGACCACCAGTTCCTGAGGTAAAGCAGCCCGAATCGTATACAGCGCATTGAATTGCTCGGGAAGGCCGGAGTGCCACTTGTCAACAAGCTTAATACACACTGAGTTGATCCAGTACATTCGATATCCATACGCAGTGATGGTGTCGTGTAAGTCCTGTCCTGATGATCCAAATTCTCTCAGAAAGTGATCGCTCATTTCGATGATGATGTCTGGGTGCCGCGATTCGAGCAAGCGACGCATCCCCTGCACTGCCAGGGATTCAGCGCCTTCGATATCAATCTTTAGGACACTTACTCCCATCGCAACCGATTCAGGCAGCGCCGAATCTAAATCAATCGTGTGTATCGATACCTGGTCGCTCGCGAGCCCTCTTGCACTACTGCGCAGAGAAGACGTACCCCGATGATTCTGGGGGCCAACATACACCTTTGCCTCGCCCTCCTGGGACGACACGGCCTCTTCTCGAATGACTACATTATGAATGCCGTTAATTTGAAGATTGCGAAGAAATTCCTTGCGAACCGCCGGGACCGGCTCAAAAGCAATTACTTTGCCGTTTGTCCCGACGCACTGGGATGCCAGAAGCGAAAAGAATCCCACATTGGCGCCAACATCAAGAAACGTACCCCCAGGGGATATCAGCGAACTCAAAACACGTCCTGTGTAATCTTCGTAATCCCCCGTAACGTACACATGCTGGCCTAGCCAATCACTGAGATCGAGATCCATCAGGAAGCCATGTTTTGTCTTGACAACTCTTCGGCCAAGTTTGTAGCCAAACTTCCGGGATAGACCCATGGCGAATAAAGCAAGTGGCCACCTTTTGAAAGTAATATTGAAGGTCCGAAGATACCACGCCAATACTTTCAGTATGAGCAGTCGAAAAAACATGTACACCCTCCGATTTTTCGATCATCACGCGACTTTCATGGAGATTACCACCGATTGAAAGGGAAAGCGTGATTGGGCTAGCTTATCCGGGGTTCAAGCAATCAGCAAGTTGATTTGAGCAGATGAAAATCGGAATCTACGTCGATGTCGCCAGGGACGAACAGCTTACGGGTATCGGTCGACATATTGTCGCACTGATCGACGCCTTAAGCTCCTTGGATCGGGAAAACAGCTACTTACTATACTATCCCGTCAATCCGGGCAGACAGAATCGTGAGTTTCGCCACTGTCCCACAAGTTCCAACTTTCGCACGCGACCAGTATTGTTCCCCCGAAACTGGGTGCAGGACCACCCGACTCTGTGGTGGAACTATTGGCTCCCGTGGATTATTCGAAGAGATCGGCTCGATGTATTTCATGGGCCGAACCACTTTCTTCCCAAAAAGTGCCGTGCAAAACAGATCGTCACGATTCACGACCTGGCCTATTTCAAAATGGACGGGCTCTATGCCGAAGCGACCAAAAAGGCGCTCTGCGACTGGACGCTGAAAGCCCTGGAGCGTTCCGACAAAGTGATCGCACTTTCCAAAAATACGGCTCAGGATGTCCAGGATTTAGGCGTTGATCCAGGAAAAATCCGCCTCATCTACGGCGGGGGCCATGTGGTTCCGGACTCGGCAATCAATTTCGACCGAATCGGAGAAATGCGAACGGCATTAAAACTTCCTGAAAAGTACATTCTTTTCGTGGGAACGCTGCTGCCGCGGAAAAATGTCCCCTTTCTCCTGCGAAGTTATGCCAAGCTCAAATCTTCGGGACAAATCAGCCACGGACTCGTGCTCGCCGGCCAACGCGACGCTTCGAGTGGTGAAATAGACGCCTTGATCCATGAACTGGGAATCGCCGATAGCGTCGTCATAACGGGCTTTGTCGAAGAATGGCATCTGCCGCTGCTCTACAAGCAGGCCGGTCTGTTCATTCTTCCCTCGCGTTACGAAGGTTTCACGTTGGTGACGATCGAGGCCATGGCTTATGGAGTCCCGGTCGTGGCCGCCAGGACGAGTTCCGTCGAGGAGGGGACGGGCGATGCTGCCTGGCTTGTCGAACTCGACGATGTCGATGGCCTGGCGAACGCGATATTCACACTCTTGACGGATGAGGCAGTCAGAGCTCGCCAGATTGAAGCGGGCAAGAAGCGGGCGGAGCTCTTTTCATGGAAGCGGTGCGCCCAGGAAACATTGGAACTCTACCGAGAAGTTGCCGAATGAGAAGGCCCTCTCTGCCCCCCGCGATTTCCATCCGCGGCCCTGTTGCCATGGAGCGGGAAATGTCCGTCGTCCAGACTTTATGAACGCGCTCGTCTTGTCGCATGTGTTTCCACCCAAGGCAGGTGGCAGTGGCCGGTGGTTGTGGGAGATTTATCGAAGGCTGCCGCGCCATGAAGTGGTGATCGCTGCTGGAGAAGACGTTCGCGCCGCTGAGTTCGATCAAACGCATAGTCTCAACATTCATCGCATCCCGCTTGAATTCAGTACCTGGGGCATTTCCAGTGTGCGGGGACTCTCGGCATACTGGCAGGGCTTACGAGATGTGCGGCGTATTATGAGGGACCGTCGACAGGCTCCCATCGACCAGTTGCACTGTGCGCGCTGCCTGCCCGAAGGATGGATCGCCTGGCTGCTGAAGCGTTTTTACGGAGTGCCCTACATCTGCTTTGTGCATGGCGAGGAAACGAACTATGCGAAGGCGAGCCGAGAACTCGGATGGTTGATGAGGCGCGTGCTCAAGGGAGCCAACTTCGTCATCGCCAATAGCCAAAACACACGGGCCTTGCTGCGAGAGGAGTGGCAAGTGCCTGATGATAAGATTCGACTTATCCACCCTGGCGTGGATAGCGAGCGGTTTACGCCTGCCGACCGCAACGCGGAGACGCGACGACAATTGGGCTGGGGAGATCGACCGGTCGTGTTGACCGTGGGCCGCCTCGAGCGCCGCAAGGGGCACGACATGATGATCGAGGCCCTGGCGCGCATTCGCACGCAGGTGCCCGATGTTCTGTATTCGATCGTAGGCGATGGAGTCGAACGCGAGCGGCTGGGGCAATTGGTACAACAGCATGGACTGGAAGCTGCCGTGGAGTTTCGGGGGGAGCCGTCGGATCTGGAATTGATTCAATGCTATCAACAGTGCGATCTGTTTGTGCTGGCGAACCGGCAGGTCGGTCAGGATATCGAAGGGTTTGGGATGGTATTGGTGGAAGCCCAGGCCTGTGGCAAGACCGTCGTGGCTGGCGCCTCGGGTGGGACGGCGGAAACCATGCGTGTCGGCGAGACGGGACTGATTGTGGACTGCACGACACCCGAGCAACTCGTCGAGGTGATTCCGCAGCTTCTCGGGGATGCTCCGCGCCGCCTGAAGATGGGGGCAGCCGGGCGCCAGTTTGTCGTTGAGAATCTCGATTGGGTTTCGCTTACGGCTCAGGCCCGCAGCGCATTTCAGGAAGGGTTATCGAAATCGTGATGAGTGAACCGGCCGTCACGCTAGCCGGAAAAGGCAATCCGATGCCCGGACTCGATTCGCTGCATCAAGGAACATGCAGCGGCGTCTCACTCCTGGTAAAAGAGCGAGCCGGGATAAATCGTCTCAACGAGCCGGTGTCCCTTGGGATTCCGTTTCCCGTCGGTCGCGTGAGCACATCCTCTGGCCTCCAACTCAGCGATCCTGCGGGCCAGCGTGTGCCGTGTCAAACCCGAGAGCTGGCTCATTGGGCGGATGGTAGTGTGAAGTGGCTGCTCTGCACGTTTCTGGCCAATGCAGAAGCCATGCAAACGGTCGAATATCAACTCGAAGTCAATCCAGAAGCGAATACCGCCCAGGTTTCCAGCGAGTGGCCCGTAGTGCAAGTGGAAAACTCCCAGAGGCAGGTCGCTGTGAATACGGGCAAAAGTCGCTTTCGGTTGGCCTTAGGAGACGTCGGCCTCATCGCAGCGGCCGAAATTGCTGATTCCGCGTTGCGGGAAACGGGCTTCCTGCGAGTAATGCTCCGCGATGCTCAGGGCCAGTCGCACATCGGTCTTGTGGAGCGGATCACGGTTCAGGAATCTGGCCCGGTACGCGCATCGGCAATGCTCCATGGCTCGTTCGGCCGTCGTTGCCGTCTTCGTTATAAGGCTAAGCTGAACTTTTTTGCTGGGTCAAACCAAGTTCATGTTGCCGTGACATTGATGAATCGAGGCCGTGCCAAGCACGGTGGCGGCTACTGGGATCTGGGGGATCCGGGATCGGTGCTTTTCAAAGGTCTCGCACTTGAGCTAAGTCTTCCTTCGACCGGAGGCGAACGAAGCGTTGCTTGGAATGTGGATCGTCGGTCTACCGTGTGCGCCCTTGGGGACGTTCCCCTGGAGATTTATCAGGAATCGAGTGGTGGCGAGAATTGGCAGAGCCGCAATCATCTGAACCGCAACGGCGAGATTCCGCTGGGATTTCAGGGCTATCGGATTCGGCAGGGGGAGAAGGAGCAACGCGGTCTGCGTGCCAATCCGACCGTGGCAGTACAAGGGGATAGCGGCGCGGTAGGCATCGCTCCGTTGGAGTTTTGGGAAAACTTTCCCTCGGCGGTGACCGTGAGCGATTCTGAATTTCGCTGGGAGCCTTTTCCCTCGCAATTCAGCGACTTGCACGAACTGCAGGCCGGAGAGTACAGCACCCGGACGGCTTGGCTGGACTTCGGCCCCGTTGGCGCCGACATCTGTCAAGGGCTCGCCTGGACGCACATGCCGGTCGAAGTTCGCTCTTCATCGCAAGTCTACGCGAATAGTGGTGCGATTCCAAATCTGCCCGACGAGAACACTCCGCTGCGGCCGGAACTGACGACGCTCCTGAGCGACGCGCTCGAAGGACCGCGCAATTTCTTTCGCAAGCGGGAAGTCGTTGACGAATATGGGTGGCGACACTTTGGCGACCTGTGGGCCGATCACGAAGAAGTGCATTATCCCGGCCCGCATCAACCCATCATCTCGCACTACAACAACCAATTCGACGTCTTGCACGGTCTGCTTGTCGAGTATTTGCGGAGCGGCGACCAACGGTGGTGGCAGTTGGCCGACCCATTGGCACGGCATGTGATCGACATAGACATCTATCACACGGATCGCGATCGGGCGGCCTATAACGGCGGCCTGTTCTGGCCCACCAATCACTACTACGATGCCGGAACCTCCACCCACCGCTCGATGGCCAGGCAAATGTCGGAAACCGGTCGCACGGGTATCGGCGGCGGACCAGGCAACGAACACAATTATACGAGTGGATTGTTGCTTTACCATTATCTAACTGGCGACGAAACGGCCCGCGACACAGTAATCGCATTGGCCGACTGGGTCATTGCCATGGACGACGGCGCACAGCACTTTCTGTCCGTTCTCTCAGGAAGCGCTACCGGCATAGCAACGGTAACTTCAGAGCCTAACTACCATGGACCCGGCCGCGGTCCCGCCAATTCGTTGCAAGCACTTGTTGACGGCTATCTGGCGACGGATCACGAGAAATATCTCATCAAGGCAGATGAGGTTATTCGCCGCACAATCCATCCCAAGGATCCGATCGAGGAACGACAACTCGAAAATGCCGAATTGAGATGGTCGTACACGATGCACTTGCAGTCTTTGGTCCGTTACTATGAAACGATACCTAGGCGGCCGAGCACAATTGCGACATTACGTTATGTGAAGGAGAGCGTCTTGCATTACGCTCGTTGGATGGCAGCCCAAGAGCAGTTCCACCTCGATCACCCCGAGAAACTGGAGTTTCCGACGGAAACCTGGGCGGCCCAGGAACTCCGCAAAGGGACAGTATTGCTGATGGCGGCTCGGCTTGCACAATCTGAAGAGCGTATACGTTTTCGTCAGCGCGGCCAGTATTTTCTTGATCGCGGCTGGAAAGCACTGTTGGCATTTCCGACACGGGCCTATACACGTCCCTTAGCCCTTGTGCTGGGGCAAGGCTATATCGAAGCTGCTTTAGCAGTCGAACATGCGGAATTACTGGCAGAAGAGTCCGAAGAGATGATTGACCCTGGGATGCCAGAGGCGTTTGTCAGCCAGAAGCAGGACGTTCGCAAATCGCTTTCTTCCGCGGCTGGTCTGGTTCGCATCATGGGCCGCTGCGCTTGTCCCGCGCGATGGAAAAATCTGCTTGGCCGCAGTTGGGTGGCGGAACGTATTCGAACGGCGCTTCACTGCAATGGAGAGTAAGAAGGTGCAACCTAGCCGAAATCCGCCCCCATGCGATGCAATTGAGAAATGATGCCCGATTCTTCCCGAACATCTACTTTCGACGATAGGCCCACGATCTGCCAACTTGTCCACTCGCTCAGCGTGGGAGGGGCCGAGATCCTGGCCCGCGAGTTTGCCTTGCGGTCTACGGGAGATTTTCGCTTTGTTTTTGCGTGTCTCGATGATTGTGGATCCTTGGGCGAAGACTTGAAAGCGTCCGGCTATCCTGTCGCGGTGCTTGGACGTCGCCCCGGATTTGACGTGAGTTGCATTCGGAAGCTGGCGCAATTCTGCCATCAGCAGCGAGTAGGACTGATCCATGCTCATCAATACGGCCCTTTCTTGTACGGAGAACTAGCAAGCCGAATTGCCGGTCAGATCCCCGTGCTCTTCACGGAGCACGGCCGCGACTATCCTGATTTCCGACGCCCCAAGCGAGTTCTCGCCAATCGAATCCTCTTGCGCCGCCGCGATCGTATAGTCGCCGTCGGCAAATACGTCCGCGATGCTTTGGTTCAAAATGAGGGCTTACCGCTCAACAGGATCGATGTCATTTACAACGGCATCGACTGCAAGGCTTACGCCACGGCGCAGAGCCAGCGCCTGTCCGTTCGCGCGGAATTGGGACTCGATGATAGTTATTTGGTAATTGTGCAAGTCGCCCGCTTGAATCATTTGAAAGACCATGCCACGGCGCTGCGGGCCATGGCACTGCTGGTTCCAGAGCGGCCTCAGGCCAGACTCGTGTTGGTTGGCGATGGAGAGGAAAGACCTGCCCTGGAGAAATTGACTGTTCAGTTGAACTTGCAAGAAAATGTCATCTTCGCCGGAATGCGGAAAGATGTCGATCGATTCCTGGGCGCCGCGGATGTGTTTCTGCTGTCGAGTATTTCCGAAGGGATACCGCTGACTCTGCTGGAAGCCATGGCGGCAGCTTTGCCATGCGTGGCGACTCGCGTCGGCGGCATTCCCGAAGTTGTCATAGAGGGAGAGACGGGACTGCTGGTCGAACCATCCGATCCCCAAGGCATGGCGAGCAAGCTGTCCATGGTATTGAACGATTTCGACTTACGCCGTCGCTTCGGGACTGCCGGGGCTGAGCGGGTGGGTCGGGCATTCGATGCTCAACAAATGCACCAAGCCTACGGCAAGCTGTCTAGCGAAATGCTCACTCGACCCACGAGGAACAAACAGCCGCTCCCCGTATCTACTCCGGCCGGAAGGCCACACAATTCATTCCGCACGGTGGATGATGCGAATACTGACCAACCCATTGCGATCAGCATTTCGTTCGTCATTCCCGCGTTGAATGAGGAGCGGCATTTGCCACGATGCCTCGCATCGATCACCGCGCTTGACCGTCCCGAAGGCATTCAGAGGGTAGAGACGCTCGTAGTTGATAATCAGTCGGGAGATCGAACCGCACACATCGCTCGGGAATTGGGTGCGCGTGTGATCAGCGTGCCCCCCGGCCATGTCGGTCGCACGAGAAACGTTGGCGCCCGAGAAACGACGGGCGATCTGTTGGCATTCATCGATGCCGATTGTGAGTTGCCCCGGGACTGGCTAGAAAAGTGCATTGAACATTTTCGTGATCCCGCGGTAATCGCCGTTGGCACCGGGATGCCACCGCCGGAAGCCACAGCAACCTGGGTTGAGTCCTGCTGGCACGCCATTGCTCACCAAAAGAATGCACCAACCATCGAGCGCGTTGACTGGCTGGCAACCTTCAGCCTCATTGTTCGACGAAAGGAGTTTGAAACCATCCAGGGCTTCGACGAGTCGCTGGTCACCTGCGAGGACGCTGATCTGGGGTACCGACTCAATGAACTCGGTATTTTGCTGCGGGACAATCGGGTCGAAACGCGTCATTACGGCGAATCGAAGACCCTGCGCGAATTCTTTCGTCGTGAAGCGTGGCGTGGTCGCGGCAGCCTCCAGAGCCTCTTCTCGCACCGGTTTGATATACGCGAGTCTTTGAGCGTCCTGCTGCCGCCGGTATTCATTGTCTGTGCGATTATTGGCGTATTACTTTTGATCTTCGGGAAGCATACCGTTTCGTTGACTGTGCTTGGGATAATTCTCGTGATCGGTGCGGCGCTGTTGCCCCCTCTGGCCCTGATTCGCAAGCGGATCACTCCCCTCCATCCCATTCAATTTGCCCACTGCTGGGTACTTTTGAGCGTATACTTCTGTGCGCGAACCGTGGGCCTTTTTTTCCCGATGCGCCGCCTGGAACGCGAAAACTCTCAAGGATAACCCCCGATTCTTAATCCAACTCATCCATGGCCCGATAAGCCCGCGAAGGACAAAATTGCGGTGCTTCATACGCGCGTGGTCACGAATACTGGCGGGGGGCCGGACAAGACGATTTTGTTGTCAGCGCCATTTCTGGCACACACGGAATATTGGCTGGCCGCCGCCTACATGCACCCACCCGAGGATCCTGGCTTCGACGAAATCCGCCGCCGCGCCGACAGTTACAACAGCCCCTTGATTGGCGTGCCGGATCGGGGACCGTTGGACCTTAGCATTCCTCGAGCGATGCTCAAGATCTGCAAATACTACAACGTCCGCATCTGGCATGCTCACGACTACAAGTCAAACTTTATCGGCCTTTTGATTCGACCCTTCCACTCCATGCATCTTGTGACGACCGTTCACGGCTGGGATCGACACACTGCGAGGACGCCGTTGTACTATGGATTGGACAGGATTTCGCTCCGCCTTTATCAACAGGTGATGGGGGTTTCGGAAAAACTGGTTCGTCGCTGCTCCGGCGGCGGGATCGCCTCTTCGGCGCCAAAGAAATGTGCCTACTAGCAGGCTGCTGCTGGGAGCCGTTGGTCGTCTCAGTTCTGAAAAAGGCTTCGACTTGTTGATCCAGGCGGTCCATGCTTTGGTGCAACAAGGTCACGACCTGGAGCTATGGATTGCTGGTGAAGGAGATCAGCGGCCGAATCTGGAAAAACTCATTGAGGATCTCGGCGCCGGTGATTACATCAAGTTGCAAGGGTTTTGTCAGGATCCTATCGAGTTTTACCACGCCTTGGATCTCTACGTTCTAAGTAGTCACCACGAAGGATTGCCCAATGTGGTGCTGGAAGCCATGGCCATGAGGGTTCCGGTGGTCGCCACGCGCGTCGTGGAAGTACCCGGCCTGTTGATAGATGGCCGCACCGGCGTCTTATGCGAACCAGGTGATCTGGATAGCCTTACGGTGGCGATTCTTCGTGCCGTCCAGAATCCTGCCTTGAGGGAAGAATTGACATGCAACGCCAGACTGTTGATTGAGGAGCGATTCAGCTTTCGGGGACGCATGAGCCAGGAAAAAGCGATCTATGACCGCCTGCTGAAGCGCGACGGCGCCACCACCTCGTTGGATTCGCGGGCGGCAACAGTATGACGGAACATTCCACCTTGGCCGACTCGCCAGAGACCATCCGCGTCGCCCCTGCATCTCGCCCAACGGGTTTCTTGCCCGCCAAACGAATCATCCAGGCCATTTTTACAGTCTTGGCTCTCCCCCGCCTCATCAGTTATTGGATCTCCCGTCTGTTATTGGGAAGGCGTTCGTTTGGGGCTTCGAGCGAGTCCATCGCCCGCACACCTGGCTTGCGCGGAGTCTATTCGCGACAAGCCTTTTATCGCCACACGCTGGAACAATGCGGTCAGGATGTTTATTTCGGCTGGCTCAGCGTCTTTTCGATGCCCGAAGCCCGCGTAGGCGATAGGGCATTTATCGGACGATTCTGCTCCATCGGCTATGCCGAGATTGGAGAAGAAGCGCTCCTGGCGGATGGTGTTCAGATTCTCAGCGGAGGGCGAGAGCACGATCAGGCAGGAACCCCAGGCGAGTCGATCCAAGAGCAAGGTCAATCCTATAGTCGGGTACGGATTGGGCGAGGAGCTTGGATCGGCGCGGGTGCGATCATCATGGCCGACGTCGGCGAAGGAACCATCGTCGGCGCAGGAGCGGTCGTCAACCGTCCCCTGCCCAGCCATTGCGTCGCAGTGGGCGCGCCCGCCCGAGTCATCAAAACACTATCGAACAAACACAACGGCGCCTCGGACTAATCGAGTATGTGTGGAATTGCGGGATCTGTCTGGACTGCGGGAACCGAGCCGCTTGAGCGGGGCGTGCTCGACCGCATGACGGACGTTCTGAGCCACCGTGGGCCTGACGGTCGAGGGACGCACTATGAATTGGCCTCCGATGGTAGCGGCACGGGATTAGGTCATCGCCGTCTCTCCATTATCGACTTGGCCGGCGGCGGACAACCACTGGCCAATGAAGACAATACCATTTGGATCACTTACAACGGCGAAGTTTATAACTATCGCGAACTGCGTGAAGATTTGCTGGGGCGCGGGCATATCTTTCGCACCGATTCCGATACTGAAGTGCTGGTCCATCTCTACGAAGAGTATGGTGTCGAGTGTTTGCAACATATGCGAGGGATGTTCGCCTTTGCCATCTGGGATGGCCCGCGCCGTCAACTGCTCCTCGCCCGTGACCGGCTCGGTAAGAAGCCGGTGGTCTATTGCGAACAGCCAGGGCGATTGCTGTTTGCCAGCGAGATCAAGTCGCTGCTGCTTGCCCCAGGTGTGGCCCGCGTCCTGGATCCAGTCGCGCTCGACGAGTATCTGACGTACAACTACGTGCCGCATCCCCGCACTATGTTTGCAGGCATTCGCAAGCTCCCCCCTGCGCACTATGCTCTTTACCGCGATGGGCGACTGACGATTGCTCCCTATTGGACTCCCGATTTCCATCAGCAAGCGACTCAACCACGCGAGGAACTGTGTCGGCGACTTGCGGAGCGGCTCGATGAATCGGTGAAGCTGCGGCTGCGAAGTGATGTGCCCTTAGGGGCATTTCTGTCTGGCGGAATCGATTCGACGGCTATCGTCGGTCTGATGCAGCGGAACATGACTCGTCCGGTCCAGACTTATACGATCGGCTTTCCGGTCAGTGGATTCGATGAAACGCCCTTCGCCCAGATCGCCGCCGACCACTTGAAGACAGATCATCATGTGTTTCATGTGCAGCCGGCCAGCGTGGGTATTTTGCCGATTCTGACCTGGCACTTCGATGAACCGTTCGCCGACAGTTCGGCCATACCCACTTACTTCCTTTCGCAGGTGACGGCTCAGCACGTCAAAGTGGCGTTGACTGGGGACGGCGGTGACGAACTATTCGCGGGCTATCCCCGCTATCAGACGTACCACAATGTAGCTCGGTTTGACAGCTTGCCCGGTTTTCTGCGAAGTATGATTGCTAACCCGCTCTGGCGGCATATTTCTCACCACCAACGCGAGAGTTCATTCACGTCCAAGCTGCGCTTTCGCATGGAACTGCTTCGCGAGCCAGCCGATCGTCGCTATCTCGCCTGGGTATCCGGCTTTCATCCCCAGCAGCGCGAAGCTTTGTATTCAAACTCATTGCGCATGTCCCTGCGAGGCGCACAGCCGGAGCAATTCCTCATAAACGCAATGGCTCGCGCCGAGGGCCGAGATGCTGGCAGTCGAGCTCGAATTACCGATCTTCTCACGTATCTGCCGGGTGACCTCCTGACCAAAGTAGACATCACCAGCATGGCCCATGGGCTGGAATGCCGCTGCCCGTTCTTGGATCATCATGTTGTTGAGTTAGCCATGTCCATCGGCTTCGCCGACCTCAATCGGGGCGCCGGCGCCAAACCGATGTTGACCGATGCACTCCCAACCATCATCCCGCCAGCAATTCGAACCAGGCCGAAGATGGGATTCCGAATTCCCCTCGATACATGGTTTCGCGGCGAACTCAAGGCCTATGCCCATGATATGCTGTTGAGCCCACAAGCTCTTCAGCGCGGGTATTTTGAGCGAGCAGGACTTCAGCGGTTGCTGGAGGAGCACGGCAGTGGCCGGTGGAATCACGGTGATCGGATCTGGAGTCTGTTGTGTCTTGAAATGTGGAATCGAACTTTCATCGACCCCAGCGAGCCACCGACGCAATCATCTGGAGCCATATCAAGCATAGCGGCCTTGGAACACTCGCCACGGAACGCCACCCCGCTTGCCACCGAAAGGATGGTGGCGGAATGAAGGCAATCGACGCGCCCCCTTCGACTCATGTGGTATTACGAGAGCCCGAGGAGATTGCCGGCTGCATTGAAACCTGGGAGGCGGGCCTGGCACCAAGCGGCCGCAGAGTGCTTAGCCACGACAGCCGTTGGTTGCTCGTGCTGCGTGACGGCCTGGGGCACGTTCCGTACGCAGTTGAGGCTGTCCGCGACGGAAGAGTCGTGGGTTTGTTGCCGTTGTGTTATTTGAGAAGCCGCCTCTTTGGAAGGTTTTTGGTGGGATTGCCGTATCTGAACTATGGCGGCGTCGAGGCCGAGGATGCGGATGTAGCCAAAATGTTGGTTGATCAGGCCGTCGAATTGGCCGATCGTCTAAATGTCAGGTATCTCGAACTACGACACGAGTGCGAAGTTGAGCACGTATCGCTCCCGGAAAAGCGAACCAGCAAGGTACACATGCGGCTGGCTTTGCCACGGCATCAGGATGAACTTTGGAAAGGGCTTAGCCCCAAAGTTCGCAACCTGATTCGCAAAGGGGAGCAAAACGAACTGCAAATTACCTGGGGGAATACCGATTTGCTTGCGGAGTTTTTCGCCGTCTTCAGCCACAATATGCGAGACTTGGGGACGCCTACGTTTGGGCGAAACTTGTTTCAAAACATCTTATTTTACTTTCCGAACGCGGCTGAATTATGTGTCGTGCGAAAGGGCGGTCGCCCTGTGGCCGCGGCGCTGCTTCTTCATGGCCGTGGTACGACTGAAGTCCCCAGCGCCAGTTCGCTACGGGCTTTTCAGGCGACCAACGCCAATATGCTCATGTACTGGCATCTGCTCAGCCGGGCCATAGAGCGTGGACAGACGACGTTCGATTTCGGCCGCAGCAGTGCGGAGAGCGGAACCTATCGATTTAAGAAACAATGGGGCGCCGAGCCCCATCCGGCCGTTTGGCAGTATTACGTGCGTCAAGGCAGCATCGGCGATCTGAGGCCGGAAAATCGCAAGTATCGCCTCATGATCCGCCTCTGGCAGCGACTGCCGCTGGGCGTTTCGCGGTGGTTAGGGCCCAAGATTGTACGCGGGATACCATGATTCAAACGCTTCCCACAGAATCAAAAGTATCAGAACTTAAGGTGCGTCCCCGCGCGCTGCTGGTCGATCTCGATGGCACGCTCTACCCGGCGCTGCCAGTGCGCTTGGCGATGGCCGCGGAACTACTGTTGGGGAATTGGTCGAAGATCGTAGTATTGAAAACCTTTCGCCAAGAGCACGAACGTGTGCGGAACGAACCTGGCGAGGACAACCCCTATCACACACAACTTAGGAGGACGGCCCAGCGATTGAACCAACCGCTCGCCAGTGTCGAAGCGGTAGTCTTGGAGTGGATGCAACGCCGCCCGGGGAAGTGGTTGAGGTACTTTCGCCGACATCAACTGCTTCGTACCATTCGCGGATTTCGTCGAGAAGGAGGACGCACAGCCTTGGTGAGTGACTATCCTGCCGCTGCGAAGCTTGCGGCCCTCGACGCCGCCGAGTGCTTCGACGTGGTGGTTGCCAGCGGTGAGTGGCCGTCATTAACTCGGCTCAAACCATCGCCGCAGGGATATCTAGCCGCTGCCGAGCAGCTTCATGTCCCGCCAGCCGAGTGTCTGGTGATCGGAGACCGCGACGACACCGATGGCGCGGCGGCGCGCAGTGCTGGAATGCAGTTCATGAAGATCGCATTCGGTCGGAAAGTGCGATTGCCCGTTGCCTCTCCCCAAATTTCTGCGACCTGAAAGGATGTAACAAGAGTCCATGCCCGGCATCTGTTTGAGAGTATCCGCCCGTCCCTCCTCGACGATCGAGTCCGATCTGTCGGCAATGCTCGCCTCAATGTGTCATCACGAAGGCTATTCTGTCGAGCGGTGGGTGGATGAATCACGATGCGTGGCCTTGGGCCGCGTCTCTCTGGGCTTCGTCGATACCGCGGCCCAGCCCGTCGCCAGTTCCGATCGCCAGCATACCGCTGTCCTGGCCGGCGAACTCTATGATGTTGAAGCGATTTGCAGCCGACTGAATCGGAGCTCGGAGGCCCGCGGCGTCAGCCATGCGGAGCTACTGCTCGACGGTTACCTGCGGTTTGGTCAGGACTTTCTCCGCGAACTCAACGGTATGTTCGTGGCCGCCATTTGGAGCGCCGAACGCCAATCGCTGACGATGATCAGCGACCGTTTCGGCATGAAACCGTTGTATTATGTCAATCGCCCGGGAAGATTGACTGCGGCGGCTGAGATCAAGGCGTTGCTATTGGATCAAGACGTGCCGCGCGGGGAAGATCTCAATGGCATGGCCCAATTCTTTTCCTTCGGCCACCTCTATGGCGACAGCACGATGCGAGAATCGGTGCGGGTGTTGCCC
Source organism: Planctomycetota bacterium (assembly GCA_021413705.1). GTDB lineage: Bacteria > Planctomycetota > Planctomycetia > Pirellulales > UBA7805 > JAIOPX01. The sequence continues at coordinate 61,370 of JAIOPX010000033.1, forward strand.
CCCGCCTCGATCCTGACCTACGACGCGCGCGAGGATCGGATTGCGATCCAAAGATATTGGGCACTTCCGACCGAGCAATCGGGTCGATATGCCAGTGCTTCGGAAGGCGAGACACTGTTGACCGAAATCGACGAAGCCTTCGTCCAGGCCGTCAACCGAACGACGGCCGGCACATCACACTTAGGGGTTGCCCTCTCCGGCGGACTCGACGCCCGGTCCCTCTTGGCAGTGATCGATTGCCAACATACGCCGCTGAAAACCATCAGCATGGGTGTACCGGGTAGCTTGGACCATCGTAGCGCCGCTCAGGCCGCCGCTCTCTGTGGTTGCCAGCACTATGAGTACAAGCTCGATGGCAGCGTGTGCGACAACGACACCTATCGTCAGAACTTGCAACGAGTCGTCCATCTCAGCGACGGGCAGTATCTGGACCAGGCCATCGTGATGCCGATGCTGCCGACGATTCAGTCGCTCGGAATGCAAGTCATGCTCCGCGGCCATGCGGGCGAGCTGATGCACATGAACAAGGCCTACAATTTTTCGCTCGACGCGGCGGCCTGGGAAATCCGTGACGAAGCGGGACTGGAGGCATGGTTGATGAGCCGCCTGTCCGGGTGGATGCTCGACAACGTGCCGGAGCCGCTCTTGTGTCGCGCGACTCCCACCGAGATCCGTGAGCTGGCACAGAACACGCTGCGCAGCTGTCTGGCCGAATCGGCGGGCGTGGATCCGCTTCTGCATCGTATCTGGCACCTTTTCATTCGTCAGCGTTTGGCCCGAGAGACATCGGTTTCATTGGCCATGATCAATTCCGTGGCGGAGACTCGCGTGCCAATTCTCGACGCCAAGCTGATCGAACTCCTTCTCTTGGCACCGCCGCAATTGAAGGTCGGCGAGACCATTCAGACATTCATCCTTCGCAGACACCGGCCCAAACTGTTGGGCGTCATCAATGCCAACACAGGGGCACCCATGGGCTCGTCAGCGCTGCGGCAACGCTTGGCCACTTTGCAGATGAAGGTTCTGGGCAAGCTCGGCGTAGCGGGCTATCAACCGTATGAGCGGTTGGGTTTGTGGCTGCGGCAGGAATTACGTCCCATGGTGAGCGATATCCTGCTGGACGATCGTTGCCTTAGCCGCGGAGTCTTCGTACCCGACACGGTTCGCACGGTCGTACGCCGTCACTGGAATAACGAAGCCAATCACACCTATTTGCTGATGGCCATGATCATTTATGAAATGGGGCAGCGCGAGTTTACGGACGGAGAAATGCCAGCGGAACTTGCGAAACCGAGCGGCCCCGCCGTCCCTGCCCACCCCACCCCTGTTGTATCCCGCGGCATAACAACGTGAGTCTCCCCAGCCAGGATCTTTCATTGCCGACACCCAGCGGCGCAACCGTCGAACCGGCTGCGTCGCCCCCCAGCCCCCCCTCGCGATCGTTCACTGCGATTGCCAGGGATCATATCGCCATCGCCCGGCCCGACTATTGGTTCAAGAACGGGTTCATGGTGATCGGCATCCTGCTGGGCTCGTTCTACCATCCCGTGGTACTGCCCAGCTTGGGGTGCGTGGTGATTGCCGTAGTGGCCGTGTGTTTGATTGCATCAAGCAATTATGTGATCAACGAGTATCTCGACGCTTCGATGGATCGCAGCCACCCCAAAAAGCGGGATCGGCCTGTTGCGGCGGGGCGCATTTCGCTGACGGCGGTGCTTCTGCAGTGGCTGTTGCTGGCAACGATCGGCTTGAGTCTGGCCTGGTTGATCAACATTCCCTACTTTGTCACCGGCATGTTGCTGCTGATGATGGGTCTGATCTACAACGTCCCGCCGGTGCGAACCAAGGAAATACCCTACCTCGACGTGTTGACCGAATCGGTGAACAATCCCTTGCGGCTGGCGCTGGGGTGGTTCGTCGTCAATAGTCAGTCGCTGCCGCCGCTGACGTTGATTGTTTCCTTCTGGATGATGGGCGCCTTCTTCATGGCCACCAAGCGTTTGGCGGAATATCGCTACCTCAACGATTCCGTGCAGGCCGCGGCCTACCGTCGTTCCTTTGCCTACTACAACGAAACGCGCCTCTTGGTGAGCATGTTCTTCTACGCCACCTTGGCCGCGCTGATGCTCGGAATGTTCATCATCCGTTACCGCCTGGAATTGATTCTCAGCACACCGTTGGTGGCCGGCCTGTTCACCTGGTACCTCGCCCTGGGCTTGAAGGAAGACAGCTCGGCCCAGCAGCCCGAAAAGCTCTATCGCGAGTCCGGTTTGATGCTGTATCTGTTCTTGTGCGTCGCCGTCTTCCTGGTGCTGATGTTTGTGGACATACCCGCTCTCTACAGGATCTTCAACGTGGAACCCTCCGAGTTGCCCCCACTGTGGAAGTTCAGCCTTGGCCATTGAACAGAAGCGTCCGCTCTAGCCGGGCCTTCTTGCATGACGCTTGTTGCATGACGACCAGCACCATCAACACGGCCGAAACACTCAACTCGGACCTGACAGAGACTGCCGCCAGACGCTGGCTGACCCTGGTCTTGGCAGTTGCCCTGGGCGTTCGATTGCTGGTTGCCTTGGGGCTCGGCCAATGCCCGCCTCATATCTTTGACGAGAAGAGCTACGACGAGATCGCCGGCAGCCTCGCCACAACCTCCCAATTCGCGGAAAAGTCCGGACGTCTTACCTCCCTGCGCCCGCCCTTGCACCCTGCCCTGCTGGCCGGAGTGTATCGTTGCTTTGGAAACCACAACTATCTGGCTGCCCGTTTGATGCAAGCAATCTTGGGTATGCTGACGATCCTCCCGCTCTATGCCCTGGCGGAAGCCATGTTCTCCCGCCGCGTGGCTCTCCTGGCCGCCGCTCTGTTCGCGATCGAACCGTCGCTGGTCGGCTACACGGGACTGCTACTTGCCGAGACGCTTTTCACGCTGCTGTTGATGCTAAGCTGCCTGCTGATGCAGCGATTGCTTACAGACGGATATTTTCGCTGGGCCGTCCTCCTGGGCATGGCCCTGGGTCTGGCCGCCCTGACCCGCAGCATCATGCTCCCTCTGGTGTTCCCCATCCTGCTGTTCCTCGCCTGGGCATTGCGAGAGCGCAAATGGCCCACCCGATTGGCCCTGATCGCCACTGTGGGTCTGGCGTGCCTGGCGGTGGTGGGGCCGTGGATTGTCCGCAATACCCGGCTGGAAGGCACGCTGACGACAATCGACGCCATCGGCGGCCGCAACCTGATGATGGGCAACTACGAGCACACCCCGCTGACACGCTCCTGGCACACGATATCGCTGCATTCCGGCACCGATCGCTCCTGGGAGGTCGTTCTGCAACGGGCCAGTCCCGAGTTTGCCCGCATGACCCAGGGCGAGCGGGACAAATTGGCCCTCCGCCACGGTCTGAAGTTCATCTTGGCCCACCCTGGCCTGAGCCTTGAGCGGTCATGCGTCAAGTTTTTCGACTTCTGGCAGTTGGAACGGACGTTGCTGGGTGGCTTGCAACGGGGCTGGTGGGGAGCCCATTCGAAGCCGACCCTGGTGTTGGTGGCGGTCGTCACCTCCGGCATCCAGGCCCTCCTGCTGCTGGCGGCCGTATTCGGGATCTGGACCACGAGACCTCGCGATATGCGGATGCACTGGTTCATCGTGCTCTTGATCGTGCTAACCGCTACAGTCCATACGATCATCTTCGCCCACTCCCGCTATCGGTTGCCGCTGCTACCGTTGCTGCTG
>JAIOPX010000364.1 GCA_021413705.1 Planctomycetota bacterium
CTTCGCAACCAGGAATCAATCAGCAACTGACCTCAACCGCACCACGACAATTTCGACTCCGCACTTGTGCCAACAAGAGCGGCGGCGAAATCGTCGTGGTGTTTTTCATTGGTAATTGAATCCTGCCTCGCCTTCCCCCCCCGGCGAACCCACCTTCCCACCCGTTACGTCGAATTAAGCCATGCATTACAACATCGTCGAAAAAATTCCGCCTTTGCCTGAGGGAGTCACCAAAATGGTGGTTTTCCAGTCTACTCAAATCTGGCACACCCGGCTCTGGAGGAACTTACTAGTCCGCATCGCGGCGATCGCTTGCCTGTTAGCGCCAATCAGCGCGGCGCAAGCTACGTCGCTGACACTTTACTGGGACAATACAGGCTCCCCAGGAAGCCTCAATGCCTCCGGGTTTGGCACTGCTGGAAACACCTGGGGCAGCGTAGCGAGATGGAGTGCCAGTTCCGTGGGTACGGACCCGACCGGCATCACTAATACAGACGCTACGGATTTTCTCAATTTTGGCAGTAGTACTCACGGACTGGCGGGAACCGGCCCGGTAGCGGTGACGGGAGCGGCTCAAGGATTCAGCACTTTGACGTTTGCGTCCACTTCGGGCGCGATTACAGTTTCCGGCGGTACATCGCTCACGATGGGAGCAACGTCCACCATCACAGTGGACAACGCGGCGGATACCATCTCCACCCCCTTGGTTGGAGCGGCCACCAGTTTTACCAAGGCGGGAACGGGCACACTCACGCTCAGCGGCAATAACAGCTACACCGGAACGACAATCATCAATGCCAGCGGCGGCACGCTCAGGCTGGGCAACGCCAATGCCTTGGGCACCACGGCGGGCGGCACAACAGTCAATTCCGGCGGCGTGTTGGACTTGAACAACCAGGCAATCGGCGCGGAGGCCGTGAGTCTCGATGGCACGGGCATCAGTTCCAGTGGAGCACTGATCAACAGCGGAAATGCCGCTGCCAACCTCAGTGGCGCGATTACCCTGAATGCCGCAACCACAATTGCCCAAACCAACGCCGCCGGCAGCCTGACGCTCTCGGGGAACATCACCAACGGGGCAAACACCTTGACGGTTGGCAACGGCGTCGCCGGCACGGTCACGCTCAGCGGCGCCCTGGGAAGCGGCGCTGGCGGGCTGTCCATGACCGCCAACTCTGGAACTCTCAATCTTAACGGCAACAACACCTACACAGGGCTGACGACAATCAATTCTGGCAGCACCATCAAGCTTGGCCACGCGTCAGCGCTAGGGAACACCAGCAGCGGTACCACGGTCAGTTCCGGTGGCGTGTTGGATTTAAATAACCAGGCAATCGGCGCGGAAGGAGTCGGACTCTCCGGCACGGGCATTAGTTCAAGTGGGGCACTCATCAATAGCGGCAACTCCGCCGCCAGCCTCAGCGGCGCCATTACCCTGAATGCCGCAACCACAATTGCCCAAACCAATGCCGCCGGCAGCCTGACGCTCTCGGGAAACATCACCAACGGGGCAAACACCTTGACGGTTGGCAACGGCGTCGCCGGCACGGTCACGCTCAGCGGCGCCCTGGGAAGCGGCGCTGGCGGGCTGTCCATGACCGCCAACTCCGGAACGCTCAATCTCAACGGCAACAACACCTACACAGGGCTGACAACAATCAATTCTGGCAGCACCATCAAGCTTGGCCACGCCTCCGCGCTGGGGAACACCAGCAGCGCTACCACGGTCAGTTCCGGTGGCGTGTTGGATTTAAATAACCAGGCAATCGGCGCGGAAGGAGTCGGACTCTCCGGCACAGGCATCAGTTCAAGTGGCGCACTGATCAACAGCGGAAATGCCGCCGCCAGCCTCAGCGGCGCCATTACCCTGAATGCCGCGACCACCCTCTCCCAAACCAATGCCGCTGGCAGTCTCACTCTCACGGGCAACATCACCAATGGAAACAACGATCTGACCATCGGCAATGGTGTTGCGGGCACGGTTACGCTCAACGGCGTGTTGGGAACCGGCAATGGTGAACTGGCTCTGGCGGCTAACTCTGGAACGCTGAATCTCAACGGCAACAACAGCTTCACCGGCCTGACGACCATTGGCTCCGGCAGCACGCTTAAGGTCGGTCATGCGTCGGCCTTAGGTGGCACGGGAACCGGCACCACGGTCAGTTCCGGCGGCGTTTTGGACCTCAATGGCAAAACCCTCGGCCTTGAGAATATTTTGTTCGGCGGTACGGGTATCGGGGGCGGCGGCGCTGTGATTAACAGTGACACGGTGAACACGGCTTCCATTACGGGCCGAGTGGGTAATACTAACGCGAATTCCAGCTTCGGCGGGGCAGGCAACATGATTTTTAGTGGCGGCCTAGGGGGGGGGACCGGTTCTTCGTCGTCCCACATCATCAAGACCGGCGCCGGCACGGTTACTATTGGAAATGTGCCGGCCCAAAATCGGGGAAACGGCAGCGCCACCACAACGATAGACGGCGGAGTACTACGGATCCAGCACAATGATGCCCTGTCCACTGTTAACAGTCCCACGGTCACCATCAACAACACAGGCGTCTTGGAACTCAACAATACTATCACGCTGAATCTGCCGTTGGCGATGAACAATGGATCCAAACTACGCTCCGACGGCTCCAATACGTCCCAGGGCAAGATCACCATGTCCGTGGCGGCAGGTGCCCAGGTAGTGACCATCGCCACCGTCAACGGCAGCGACGTTTTTACCATCGGAAATGCCAACAACGATGTCTCAGGCGGCAACGGCACGGATGATGTAATTCAAATTACGGGCCCAGGAAGCGTCCGCTTCGGATTCTCAAATGATTACATCGGCAATTGGTCGCTCGAAGCCGGCACGACGCAGCTCGGCGATACGGCCGCGCTCGGCGCTGTGCCCGCTAGGTCTATCACCCTGGCCGCAGGGGCAACCCTGGCGGGTCGCTTGTCTGTCGGCTCTACCTTCACGGCAAACCCGATTACGATCTCAGGCAGCGGCACCGCCACAATTCAGCACGACCGCTCCACGGTCGGCAACGGAGTGACTTATACTTTCGGGAATTTGTCGGTCGGCAGCCAGACGCTCGCCGTCAATTCGGTTTCCGACGGCAATGTCAACAACAACACCCCTTATGGGATCTCCCTCGGGGCGACGACACTCTCGGGCAATTCAGTGTTTGACGTGGCTAATAACGGCACAAGCTTGGGCCTGGGAACGCTCACGCTGGCCTCCATCAGTAGTCCGGCCGGCACGAGCCTCACCAAGAACGGCAACGGCGCGTTAACGATTACCGCCGTGGCTCCCAGCATCGCTTCGCTCATCTACAATGCTGGCGCGCTGAACTTGTCGGGAACGGTGACCATTGGTTCCAATACGCAGACTGCGATTACGATGCGCGATACCACCCTTAACAACAACATTACGCTCATCGGCGCCTTTGCAGGTGACAATTTCGTCTTCGACGCCACGAACAATGGCACGGCTTCGCTCGGTGGAACGGTAGACATCGGCAATCGCGCCACTACTTGGAATATCGGCAATGGCAGCGCGACCACAGATATGCAGATTGTCGGTGGGGTGATCGGCGCCGGCGGAAGCGTTACTAAGACGGGTGCGGGACTCCTCCTGTTGTCGGGTTCTAACTCCTACACCGGACTGACCCAGGTGCTGGCCGGCACGCTGGCCGAAAGCTCTACGGGCCTGATCTCCGACTCAAGCGCCTTAACGGTCAACGGCGCGACGGCCGTGTTCGATCTCGGGTCCAACCACAGCGATACGGTCGCTACCGTGACGCTCGACGGCGACGGGCTCATTGCCGGCACCGGCACATCGGCCCTGACGGTCAATAGCACCAACACCTTCGAAATGAAGAGCGGAACGGCCAGCGCCATTCTGGCTGGCACGGCAGCCCTGAATAAGACGACCGCCGGCACGGTTACCCTCAGCGGCAACAATACCTACACCGGCGCAACGACCATCAGCGGCGGCACGCTTAAGCTAGGTGCGGCGGGTAATGCCACGAATGCTCCGTTGGGTACCATTGCCGCCGGCACCACGGTTTCAGCGACCGGAGCGGCACTGGACCTCAGCGGGTTCACGCTCGGAACGGCCGAAGCGTTGACTCTCAACGGCACCGGCGTATCCAGCGGCGGCGCCCTGACCAATAGTTCGGCCACATCGGCCGCTTACAGCGGATTGATCACGCTGGGCAGTGCCAGCAGCATCAAGGCCAGTAGCGGCAATATTATCATTTCCAACACGGGCACGATCACTGGCTCCGGGTTTGGGCTAACGCTCGACGGCGCCGCCTCCGGCAGTAGCCTCGCCAGCATCATCGGTACCGGGACAGGTACGGTGACCAAGAACGGGACTGGAACCTGGACTCTCTCCGCAGCAAACACCTATACCGGACTGACCCAGGTGCTGGCCGGCACATTGGCCGAGAGTTCCACGGGCCTAATCTCTGATTCCAGCGCCCTGACGGTCAACGGAGCCACGGCGATTTTTGATCTCGGCGCCAATCACAGCGACACCGTCGCGCAGGTGACCCTCGACGGCGGCGGCCAGATCACCGGTTCGGGTTCTTCAGCTCTGACGAGTACCGTCAGCTTCGAGATGAAGTTCGGCAATGTAAGCGCCATCCTGGCCGGCAGCGGCATCAACCTGAACAAGACCACCGCCGGGCTAGTGACCCTTAGTGGGGCCAACTCCTACTCAGGCGATACAAGTATCGGGGTCGGCACGCTGGCGCTATCGCACGCCACAAGCAACAATATCGTCAACTCGCCAATAATCAACGTCGGGGGCGGAGCACAGCTCGATGTTACGGGACTCGGAGGCGGGGCCGGGCTCGTCATGGGAAGCGGCCAAACCCTCAAGGGCTCGGGAACGATCCTGGGTGACATTGTCATCAATGGCTTCCACAAGCCGGGCAACAGTCCTGGTATTGAAACCTTCATGGGCGATTACACTCTCAACGGCGATCTGGAAGTCGAGATCCTGGGCTCGACGCCCGGCCCGACCGGCTACGATCAAGTACTTGTCGCCTATGACGATCCGCCGGTGGACTACAACGTGACGCTCGGCCCGACGAGCACGTTGACCCACGTCTTCAGCGGTGGAGGGTGGTCAACGGCCACAGATATGCTGTGGATTATACTCAACGAGACCGACGGGACGCTCAGCGGCGTGTTCAGCAATTACGCCACCCATGGGATGCTCGTCGCCAATTACGACTCTCGCAATTGGAAGATCTACTACGGCGCCGATTTTGACACGCAATCAACCAGCGGCGGCAATGATATTGTGATCGCGGTTGAAGAAGTTCCCGAACCGACCACGTTCCTCCTGGCAGCGGTGGGACTGATCGGACTGGGTGTACTCCCTTGGCGGCGTCGCGGCCCAATCTACCAGAGACATTTCGGCTGAAGGCCCAAAAGAGCTATTTGACGGCGGTGCAGAAACCGCTTAGGATCACGGCATTGGGAGAGGCTGTTGGCATCGAGTCCCACAGAGACGATGCCTTCGGAATGAGTGAGTGAGGCGCAACAACAGACATTTACTACGAAGATTCTCACTACACAAAGGGTATTCTGATGAGGCAGCTCTCCGGCCGCAGGGGCTCTCGTTCTCGCGCGCGCCTTCTTCAGATCGAGCATCTTGAGGACCGCAAACTTCTCGCCATCACCAGTCTGACGGTGGGAAGCCCGATGCTGTTCTCCACTCTCGCTGCAAATGACGGCGGTGCCGACGTGAGTATATTGGAAGTCGTCAATCTGACGATCCAGAACGGCGGCAGCATCAACGCCAATGACGACTGGGCCGGCTCAATCCCCAATTCCAGTGCGCAGCCGCCGATTGTGATCCAAGCGACGGGCAATGTGATCATCGAAGCGGATACCGCCGGAGCGCTCGACACGGGCATCTTCGCTGAAAATCGCGCTGCGGGTGGCAACGGCGCCAACATCACACTCGACGTCAACGGCACCTTCACGATGCAGGCGGGCGCCACAGTTACCAGCAGCAAGACTGCCGGCGCAGGCGATACGGGTGTGGCCGGAAATATAGAAATCGACGTGGATCTGGACGTGGATCTACAAGTCGGCGCCGTCATCAAGGCCAATGGCACCGGTCCCGCCGGAGATATTGACCTGACCGTCGGCGGCACCTTCACGATGCAAGGCACGGCCACGCCGCTGGCCGGCGCGCTGATCTCCAGTGTCGGGGGGTCCGGCAATGGGGGTGACATCACGATCGGAGTCGCCGGCGACGTACTTACTGAAACCGGAACCAAAGTGCTCAGCGACGGCCGCTCCGGCGGAGCGATCTACATTCACGGCGAGAATGTGGACATTGACGGCACAGTCTCATCGCACGGCACAATCACGGGTGTGAGCAACCAGCCACCGGGCGGAGGCACCGTCACGGTCATCGCACACGACGTGCTGACGATTAGCGACACGGGCGTGGTCAGCAGCAGCGGGTTCGATCCGGGCGCCGACCTGGTACATCTGGAAGGTTGCCACGTATTCATCTATGGATTGGTGGAATCTACAGGGCAGGGGCACGTCTTACCCGTCAATCCGCCGAATCACCTCAACGACCATGCCAATCATCCGGCCGGTTCGACGGCGGGAGTGGAGATCTGGGCTGATGATCTGCTGGTGATCGACAGCACAGGGACGCACAACGGCGAAGTCAAAGCCGACTTGTCGATCGGCGCAGACAAGCGATCCTGGATTGACTTGTTTGCCAGTCGAGAGATTGTCATTATCGGCGATACGACAGGGCCGTTTGCCGTACATGCCACCAATGGCGGCAACGGACCGACGGGGGGGCAGATCTCGGTGATTTCACTTCTCGGAACGATTACAGCCAGTGGCTTGGCGTTCGACGCAACGGCCACCGGCACCGGCTTTCCGACCGGGGGCGTCATCAGCATGCAAGCCTCTGGCACTGTTGATCTCGACACCGCCAGTATCTTCGCCCGTGGCGATTTCAATGCAGCGGGGGGCTACGGCAGTGGCGGCACCCTTGCTGTCCGCTCGTTCAATGGAGCCGTGAGTTGGGAAAACGGCGTAGCGGACGTGCGGCCCACCGGCATCGATGCCAGTCCCGCACTCAACAATCCGGGGACGATCACACTTACTTACAATACGTCGATCTCGACACTGAACACTCAGTTCCTGACTGGCGGCGTCACACCGTTGCCCCCCAATGTTCCCTTCCCCACGATCGTTCAGAACACCACGGGAGGCTCGCCCTCCTTACCTGACTACGTCATTCTTCCTGAATGCGAAGAAGATCCGGTCGGCAGCATCTCCTGGGAAAAACGGGACCAGACCAATGCTCTGCAGGGTGGCGCCACATTCTCCGTGGTCAACGCCGGTAACACCTTCGACCTGACAGTGATCGACAACGGCGCCAACGACGCCGATCCAGATGCCGGCCAGATTCAAGTCATCAATATCCCCTTCGGTGTCTATACGGTGACGGAGACTGTGGCACCGGCGGGATACGCGTTGGACGATGACGCCAACCGCACTGTGACCGTCAGCGCGCTCGACACCGACGCAGTGATTGGCTCGCTACTGGGCTCCCCGCCGGGCACAGACGACCCGGGCAATACGGATGAATCAGACTTCCACAATCGGCTCGGTAGCTTGGCCTGGGAGAAACGGACTGATGTCTCTCCTTTCCCGCTCCAAGGCGGAGCCACCTTTGAGGTGGACTTTGACAATGCCAGTGGTTTCGCCACGATCACCGTGGTGGACAACGGCCTGAATGACGCCGATGGCGTCGCGGGCCAGATCCTAGTGCTCAACGTCCCGCTGGGTACCCACACAATCACCGAAACAGTGGCCCCCGCCGGCTATGCGTTGGACGATGATCCGACTCGAACCGTCACCGTCACCAGTGCCGCGCTGGCCCAGGTGATCGGCACGCAGGGAGTGAATGACCCGGGCAATACGGATGAATCAGATTTTCACAATCGGCTTGGTAGCCTGGCCTGGGAGAAACGGACCGACGTCTCTCCCTTCCCGCTCCAAGGCGGAGCCACCTTTGAAGTGGACTTTGACAACGCCAGTGGTTTCGCCACGATCACGGTGGTGGACAATGGCCTGAATGACGCCGATGGCGTCGCGGGCCAGATCCTAGTGCTCAACGTTCCGCTGGGTACCCACACAATCACCGAAACCGTGGCCCCCGCCGGCTACGCATTGGACGATGATCCGACACGAACCGTCATCGTCACCACTGCCGCGCTGGCTCAGGTGATCGGCACGCAGGGAGTGGACGACCCGGGCAATACCGATGAATCGGACTTCCACAATCGGCTCGGTAGCTTGGCCTGGGAGAAACGGACCGACGTCTCTCCCTTCCCGCTCCAAGGCGGAGCCACCTTTGAGGTGGACTTTGACAATGCCAGTGGTTTCGCCACGATCACGGTGGTGGACAATGGCCTGAATGACGCCGATGGCGTTGCGGGCCAGATCCTAGTGCTCAACGTCCCGCTGGGTACCCACACAATCACCGAAACAGTGGCCCCCGCCGGCTATGCGTTGGACGATGATCCGACACGAACCGTCATCGGCACCAGTGCCGCGCTGGCCCAGGTGATCGGCACGCAGGGAGTGGACGACCCGGGCAATACCGATGAATCAGATTTCCACAATCCGTTGCTTCAACAGTTCGGTAGCCTGGCCTGGGAGAAGCGCGACGACTGCGGCATTCTGTTGGGGGGCGCGACCTTTACTGTGAGCCCCAATCCCTTGACCGGTAGTGGCACTCCGCTGACAGTGGTGGACAACGGGGCCAACGATGCCGATCCAGCACTTGGCAAGATCAAAGTCAACAATGTTCTGTTTGGAACCTATACGATCACCGAAACTTTGGCTCCGGCCGGCTATGCACTGGATGCCGATCCGACCAGGGTGCAGACTGTCGATGCGAACAACCTCAATGCTGTCGTCGGCACGCAAGGGGTCGATAATCCCGGAACGACAGACGAAAGCGACTTCCATAACAAGAAGCTTCCCTTAGGCAGTCTTTCCTGGGAGAAACGCGACGACTGCGGAATTCTACTAGGGGGCGCGACGTTTACCGTTGGTCCGAACAATCCCTTGACGGGTAGTGGCACTCCGTTGACGGTGGTGGACAACGGAGCCAATGATGCCGATCCAACGGCCGGCAGAATCAAAGTCAATAATGTTCTGCTTGGAACTTACACGATTACTGAGACCGTGGCCCCAGCCGGATACGCACTGGATGCTGATCCGACTCGAGTGCAGACGGTTAGCTCCAGCAATCTCAATGCGGTGATTGGTACCCAGGGATATGACAATTCCGGCACCACTGACGAGAGCGATTTCCACAACAAGAAGCTTCCCTTAGGCAGTCTCTCCTGGGAAAAACGGGATGACTGCGGGATCCTGCTGGGAGGCGCGATGTTTACCGTCGGTCCGAACAATCCCTTAACCGGTAGTGGCACTCCGTTGACGGTGGTGGACAACGGAGCCAATGATGCCGATCCAACGGCCGGCAAGATCAAAGTCAACAATGTTCTGTTTGGAACCTACACGATTACTGAGACCGTGGCTCCAGCCGGATACGCACTGGATGCCGATCCGACTCGGGTGCAGACGGTTAGCTCCAGCAATCTCAATGCGGTGGTTGGTACCCAGGGATATGACAATTACGGCACCACGGACGAGTCAGACTTCCACAACAAACCGCTGCCTAAGCCGCCCGTTGTTGTTTGTTCCACGGCTCGATGCGATCTGAAGGCGGATGCATTCCGGCCAGGAAAGACGGCCCTCTGCATCGGGGGAACGAGTGCGACCGACTGCATCACGGTTACGTGTTACAACGGCAAGATTCGCGTCAATATCAATGGAAAGGTGTGGGGCGACTACTCGGTCAGCGGCGGCATTTACATCCAGGGCTTCGATGGCAACGACACCATCACCGTGGACAAGAGCGTCACGCACGACGTGATGATCTGGGGGGGCAAGGGGGACGATTGCCTGACGGGAGGCAGCGGCTGCGACGTGCTGTTGGGCGAAGAAGGCAACGACAAGCTCTATGGCGGTTGGAGCGGGAACGACATGTTGCTGGGGGGCACGGGCTGCGACTCGTTGTGGGGGAGCGACTCGTACAACAAAGCACCCAGCAGCGACAACAATCTACTGATCGGTGATTCGGTTTCCTATGAAAAACAGGTGGACAAAATATTCGCGATTTATGATCAATGGCGGACGGTCACCAAGACCACCTGCGCGGCCACCGTCACTGCGCTGAAAAACCCTGCCAGTGGCCTCGCGCTCTTGTGCGGAACTTCGGTGACGGACGACAAGCAGGCCGACAAAATCTATGGAGGCCAGGGTCTCGATTGGTATTTTCAGACACTTGGTGGTTATTCTGGAGACACCAGCGATTGGAAGACCGGAAAATATCGCAATTGATGGGTGACCTGAAGTGCAGCGCGTTGGGGTAATGGCTATGGCGGTTGCTCGCGATTGGTTTCAACAGTCTTCGGGAAACCGCATGCCGCCATCGCATGATGTCTTGACGCCCTACCGCCTGTTACTCCCATTCTACGGCTGCAGCCAGCCGTCGAATGACCCGGTTTCAGGAGCCCTGGCCTGAGTGGGCGACTCGGAAACAGGGCCAATCTGCCCTCGGTCAGCAGACATGGTGAATCACGGAAATGCCGCATTCCAGCACCAAGGACCGGTGCAATCGGCATGATCCACAGTACTCCGCCCCGAGGAAATGCACCTGGCGAGGCGGTCAGCTTGAATACCCCCCCCGCATTGGCATAGCATGGAACTAATGGGATGAGTCATCTGAAGTCCGCTGCCGAGGTGAATGGGCGGACAGGGTTCCATTCTTCGGGCCAACAATTCTGATGCTATGGACCACGCACGCTCTCCTCAAAGCATCCTTTGAATCAGGAATTTCTGCTGTTCCGCCGCTGAAGCGGACGGTCGGCGGCAGACAAGGAAAGACTGGATGAATCGTCTGCTGGCCAACGCAGTATCGGTTCTCACGAATTCGGCGACGTTCGTCGGTTTCCAGGCAGCCCAAGGTCGGCAATTGCTCTCCTCGATTAACGCCTGGGAAATGCAATTGCAGGAGCGTTCGCTTGACCAACTCCGCAAGATCTGTCTGGCGCTACGCTACCGTGCCAAGTCGGGTGAGTCACTGCTGCGATTGCTCCCAGAAACTTATGCCCTGGTTCGCGAGGCCTCCCGGCGAACCATTGGCTTGCGCCACTTCGACGTGCAGATGTTGGGTGGTATCGCTCTCCACTTTCGCAGCATTACCGAGATGCAGACGGGCGAGGGAAAAACGCTCACCGCAACCCTGCCCATGACACTGGCTGCGCTCCCCGGCAAGGGAGCCCACTTGGCGACGGTCAATGACTACCTGGCTCGCCGCGATGCGGAGTGGATGCGTCCGGTTTACGAGTGCCTGGGTTTGTCGGTCGGAGTCGTGGAAAGTCAGTCTTCCGCTACCGAGCGTCGCACTGCCTATGCTTGTGATATTACCTACGGAACGGCCAAGGAATTTGGCTTCGATTTCCTCCGCGATCGGCTCATACATCGCGAAGCTGACGAGGCCGGAACGGGGCTCGTGGCTCTGCTGACAGGAGAAGCCCCGGCCCAGTTGCCGTCGGTTCAGCGGGGACATTTTTTTGCCCTCGTCGATGAGGCGGATAATGTGCTAATCGACGATGCGGGAACACCCCTGATCATCAGTGCCGTGCCGTCTCAATCCCAACGAAGCGAGGCTGAGGCCTACCTCTTTGCGGCCACGGCCGCAGGACACTTTGTCGAGCAGGATCACTACGAGTACAACGACGATCGGCGGAGCGTTGAGTTGACGCCGGCTGGCCAACGATTGGCCAGATCGCTCAAGCAGCCCGAGGCTCTGTTGAACTGGAGTTGGGTAACGCTCTATGAATATCTTGAGCGTGCGATCCGAGTGCGGCGCGATTTTCACAAAGACCGCCATTATGTGGTCCGCGATGGCGAGATCGTGATCGTGGACGAGTTTACCGGTCGCCTTGCCGAAGGGCGGAAGTGGCGTTCGGGGATTCACCAGGCGGTCGAAGCGCAGGAAGAACTTGAAGTGACGGTCGATGCGGGGCAATCGGCCCAGATCACGGTGCAAGACTATTTTCGCCGCTACCAGCATGTCGCCGGGATGACTGGCACGGCTTCCACCAGCGCCACTGAATTGAAAAAGATCTATGGATTAAGGGTCTGCGTCGTGCCGACAAATCGACCTGCAATCCGTCGTGAACTACCCACGGCAATATTTGCGGACCATCATGCCAAGTGGTCGGCCGTCGTCGAGGAAATCCAGGAGTTCCACACACTAGGGCGGCCTGTATTGATCGGCACGCGGTCGATCGACCAATCGATGCATCTCTCGCGACTTCTGACGGAAGCCGTGATTGAGCATCAGGTGCTGAACGCACATCAGATTGCGGCGGAGGCCGAAATCATCGCTCGCGCTGGCGAGCCGGGGAGCGTGACGGTCTCAACGAACATGGCCGGACGGGGAACCGACATTCGGCTGGGAGTAGGGGTGACCGAACGAGGAGGTCTGCATGTAATTGCCACCGAAATGCACGAGGCCGCCCGAATTGATCGCCAACTTCGCGGCCGCTGCGGTCGCCAGGGAGATCCGGGAACCTATCGCCAGTATTTGGCTCTGGACGATGAATTGCTGCAATCCGGCCTGGGACCGAGCGCGGCCGAGCGAATTCTGCGGCGGTACGCGGGGCAATCGGGAGAACTTTCTGCGAGCCTCTTGCGTCTATTTCACCGCGCCCAGAGGCGAGTCGAAAAGCGGCAGTTTCAACAGCGCAAAACACTGTTACACTTCGATCAGCAACGCCGCAAGATCCAGCGCGAAATGGGACAGGATCCGTACCTTGACTCCCTGGGGTAAGCCCCGCGCGAATTTCACAACTTTCCCCTCCGAATCGCCCCCTGACTCACTTCCATGTCCACCGAGCCACTGAGTTCTGAAGCCGTTGAACAAACACGGCAGCACATTCACAGCATCATGGCGGAAGTTGCGGCATTGGCACGTTCGGACATCGAGCCACGGGATTTTTACGACGGCTTTCTCTCCCGAGTGGTATCGACCATGGCCGCCACAGGGGGCGCGGTCTGGACCATGGGCCAGGACGGAACATCCTTTGAACTGCCTGTCGCGGGTTACCTTCCTCAGTCTGGAATGCCACAGGACGCCGAAAGCCAACGATTGCACGCCCAAATTATCGGCCGAGTGTTCAGCACGGGTGAAGCGGTATTGGTACCGGCCGGAACTCGTTCAGCCGACGAAGCCGCAGGTGGCAATCCCACCCATTACTTACTGGTGTTGGCACCTCTACGGTCCAAACGTCAGGCCTACGGAGTGGTCGAAATTTTACAGCGTCCCGGCGCCTCTCCCGCCACTCAGCGAGGCTATCTACAGTTCCTGATTCAGATGTGTGATTTGGCTGTCGAGTACTTGACCGCCCGCGAGTTGGTGGGGCTCGCGGAACGGGAAACCCTTTGGTCCCGGTTCGAGCAATTCGGCCATGCCGTGCATCAGAGTCTTGAGGTTCAAGAAACCACGTACACATTGGCCAACGAGGCCTGCCGGCTGATCGAATGTGATCGAGTCAGCGTCGCCATTCGTCGACGCAACCGTTTGCGGATTGTGGCGGTCAGCGGCCAGGACACCGTGGAAACGCGGGCCGACATCGTGCGGCTCCTGACAGAACTGACCGATGTCGTACTCGCCACAGGCGAATCACTCTGGTATGTAGGCTCCAGCAGCGACCTGCCTCCCCAAATTGAAGATGCGTTGCACGCCTATATCGATCAGTCTCACACGCGGACGCTGGCGATCATACCACTGATCCAACCGCAGCCGGAGCGATCCGATGAGGAGACACCCCTCAAGCCTGCGATCTTGGGCGCCCTGATTGTGGAGCGAATCGACCGGGAAGGGCTTCCCGATACGATGCGCCAGCGGATCGAGTTGGTTTCCCGGCACGGAACGTCCGCGGTGGCCAATGCACTGACACACGATCGTGTTTTTCTCATGCCTGTCTGGCGGACGCTGGGCAAGTCCCGCTGGTTCGTGGAGGCCAGGCGTTTGCCTAAGACGCTAGCAGTCTGCGGCGGATTGCTGGTCGTCCTCGTGGCTCTCTGTGTCATTCGAGCCGATTTTCGGATCACGGCCCGCGGCACTCTGCAAACGGCCGAGCGGCGAGATGTCTTCGTGCATGAAGCAGGTGTGGTCAGCGAAGTCCTGGTCAACGCAGGGCAGCGTGTCACTCTCGGCCAAGAACTAGTGCGACTGAAAAGTCGAGATCTGGAAGTGGCCATCACCGAGTTGCGAGGTCGGATGGCTTCCACGCTGGAGCAGTTGACGTCCATCCGCCGCACCCAGGGTGAATCGCGATTGAGCTTCGACGAGCGGAATCGATTCTCGGGTCAGTTCGCCCAACTTCAAAAGACTTATGACAGTCTAAGTGAACAATTGGGGCTCTTGCAGGAGAAACAGAAATTATTGAGCGTTGCCAGCCCTCTGGACGGAATCGTCGTCACTTGGGATGTGAAAAACCGCTTGCTGGGCCGACCGGTCGAGAAAGGCCAACTCCTGTTGTCGCTCGCGAATCCTCAAAAAGAGTGGGAGTTGGAGCTCATGGTGCCTGAGGCCCATGCCGGATATGTGACTCAAGCTTGGCAGGAAGCGGCGCGCGACAAACGGGATCTGCAGGTGTCCTACATTCTGGCGACGAATCCGGCTACGGTCCACACGGGAAAGGTCACAGCCGTCCAGCCGAGTGCCGAGATTCGTGGTGATGAGGGAAACACCGTGTTGGTGCGTGTCAAAATTGATGACCAGGATTTGAATTCAACGGAACTGCGACCCGGGGCCACCGTGAGTGGCCGGATCTCATGCGGTCGTCGGGCGTTGGGTTATGTCTGGTTCCATGACGTGTTGGCGTTTATCCGCTCTAAAATCCTATTTCGTATCTAGTCTCGTACGATCTGCAATGTGAGGAGTTTTCAGATGGACTGGCAACGCTTGTCTTTCGTCACCGCGGTTGCAGTGGCCCTCTCGGTGTCATTTTGGAAACCTTTGACTGCCGAGGAGACGACGGAATCCTCACCGCAGACCGCAGCGGGGCCGGTGTTGGAAAACTGCTTTGTGATGCTTGTCGAAGAGGCCGATATCCCGGCCCAAGAGGCAGGCGTGCTGGCCGAGTTAAAAGTCGCCGAGGGGACGGAAGTTCGTGCCGGCGACCTGCTCGCCAAAATCGATGACCGACGCGCAGAAATCGACAAGCGACTGGCGGCCGATCAATATGCGTCGGCTCGCGAAAAGGCCGACAATGACATCAATTTCCGTTATGCCACTGCGGCGGCAGACGTGGCGGAAGCCGCCTACCAGGCAGCCCTGGACGCCAATAGACGAGTCGCCAACTCGGTCGCCTCCTCCGAAGTCCGTAAGCTCAAACTCGAGCATCGTCGCGCGGTACTTCAAATCGAACAGTCCCGCCTGGAACGCTCCACGATGGGGCACGAGGCCCAGGAGGCAGCCGCCAAGCTCGAAGCGGCCGACGACAATCTGCGGCGGCGGAAGATTACCAGTCCCTTGGATGGGGTCGTGGTGGACGTGCGTCGCCATGTGGGAGAGTGGGTCCAACCGGGAGATGTCGTGCTCCACGTAGTGCGACTCGACCGGTTACGGGTCGAAGGATTCATTAAGGCAGCCGACGCTCCGTCCTCGAGAATCCGCGGACGGGACGTGACTGTAACAGTCGAACTAGCCGGTAAAGCGGGTAAGGAGCGTCACGAAGTCACTGGAAAGGTCGTGTTTGTAAGTCCACTGCTGCAAACTGGCGGGGACTACCGAGTCTGGGCCGAAGTCAACAATCGCCAACAGGATGGGCAGTGGTTATTGCAACCGGGCCAGCCTGTGTCCATGCGGGTTCAGTAGCTTGATTATTCAGTCTCGCAATCGTGGAAACATCCTGATAATCGCTCGATGGTGACTTTGACATCCAGTCTGGTTTCCAGTTCCGCCCGGCCGCTGAAGGTTCGGATGCGGCCGGATCTTGCAGTCAGCCAACTTAGCTACCAGGGACAAACTGCCTGGGTGGTCAAGGATCCTGTAGGGCTGAAATATTTTCGGTTTCGCGAGGAAGAGTTCGCCATTCTCGAAATGCTCGATGGAGGAGTGAGCCTGGACGAACTGAAGGATCTTTATGAGGCTCGCTTCCCGCCGCAAAAACTCACGTTAGATGAAATCGCCCGGTTTGTGGGAACACTCCACCAGAGCGGGTTGGTATTGTCCCAAGTTCCGAACCAGGGATCGCAATTGAAGCGGCGGCACGACCAGCGGCGGCGGCAGAAGTTGATGGGAGCCCTGGCAAACATCCTGGCCATCCGGTTTCGTGGCGTCGATCCTCATCGGTTCCTTTCTTGGCTGCTCCCCTACACACGCTGGCTGTTTACGCCAACCGCTTTGGTGGCGAGTATCTTGTTGGGACTGTCCGCAGCTCTGCTGGTCACGGTGAATTTCGATGTGTTCCGGGCGCGGCTGCCTGCGTTTCACGAGTTTTTTATTGGAAAATGGATATATCTGGGCGTCGCCCTGGCGGTCACCAAGGTGCTGCACGAATTGGGGCATGGACTTTCCTGTCGCCGGTTCGGGAGCGAATGCCATGAGATCGGATTCATGATGCTGGTATTGACTCCGTGTATGTATTGTGACGTCACCGATTCCTGGATGCTCAAGAGCAAGTGGCAGCGGGCGGCGATTGGCGCCGCCGGAATGTACGTGGAGCTCATCATCGCTTCGCTGGCCACGTTTGTGTGGTGGTTCAGTTCCCCAGGACTGACCAACAACCTGATGCTCAGCGTGATGTTCGTCTGCTCCGTCAGCACGGTGGTCTTCAACGCCAATCCGCTCCTGCGCTATGACGGCTACTACATTCTCGCGGACCTCTTGGAAGTTCCCAACTTGCGGCAAAAAGCCACCAATGTGGTCACGCGAAAACTGGGATATTGGTGTTTGGGACTGGAGGAGGGAGAAGACCGGTATCTGCCCCGCAAGCATCAATTCTGGTTCGCGCTGTATACGGTCGCGGCTGTCATCTACCGCTGGGTGGTCGTGATCGCGATCTTTTATTTTCTGTACCGGGCGTTGGAACCCTACGGGCTCAAGGCTCTCGGTCAGACCATTGCCCTGGCGGGGATTGCGGGCTTCATCGGCCAGCCGCTGTGGGCGCTTAAGAAATTTTTCGCCACGCCGGGGCGGACAGAACAAATCAAGCGACCCAGGTTGCTGGCAACTCTGGGCGTTCTGGTGGCGTTGCTGCTGGGAGTGATGTTGATCCCCCTGCCCCATCGGGTGTATTGCCCACTGGAGATCCAACCGCATGGAGCCACTTTGGTCTACGTCGAAGTGCCAGGAAAATTGAAACGCATAGCTGTCCACGCCGGTCAGCGAGTCGCAGCAGGCGCTCCGCTCGCAGAACTTGAAAATCTTGACACGCGACTGGAAGTTGCCCGACTGCGAGGTCAGTGCGAAGAAGACCGCGCCAAACTGCTGACACTTCGCCGGGAACGCCATGTGCAGAACTCAGCAGGCAAGGAGGCGGACCAGCAGATCGCCACGGTCGAAGAATCGCTCCGCAGCGCCGAGGGACAACTGAAGCAACGCGAGCGAGAACTGGCGCGAATGACGCTCCACAGCCCCCAGGCCGGCACGGTGATGCCGCCACCGCTGGTGCAAGGCGATTCGCACGTCGAAGGAGCGCTCCCCGGCTGGTCCGGCACGCCATTGGACCATCAGAATCAGGAAATCTGGATGTCCGAGGGACAACCCTTTTGTTACATAGGCGACCCTGAAAAGCTGGAAGCGGTTTTGGTCGTGGATCAAGCCGACGTGCCCTTGGTTCGCGAGGGACAAGAAGTGCTGCTGTTGATGGACGCCTCGGCCGCAGGAACACGACGCGGCACAATTGCCGAAGTGGCCCAGGTGAACCTGCAGGCCAGTTCCCAGCGGCTGTCCATCAAGCATGGCGGTCAGCTCGACACGCGGTCGGATCCCAAAAGTGGCCAGGAGCGACCGTCCAGCACTTCCTATCAGGCTCGGGTGTTGTTGGATAACCCGCATGGGGTTTTACGGCTAGGAATGCGGGGCGAGGCACGCATTCACGTCGCCTGGGAAACGCTTGGCTGGCGGCTGTGGCGGTACCTGACGCGGACGTTTTACTTCAAGCTGTAATCGTGGCGGGTGCGGAAGCCATGTATTAGTGAAGTTTTGTTGACAGGCGGTCCCAAAAGGACTTAAGATGCCGTGGGGGTTGGGTACGCCCGCCGACGGTGCCAGTGGGGCGGGCTTCGCAGCCGGATTCTATATCCATGGGATTCTCATTTGGCCGTAAAAAGCGGCAGAGGTGCGGTACGCGCCCGATTCGCAGCCGGTTTCGTCGGCTGAAATTTGAGCAACTCGAGTCGCGCCAGCTTTTGACGGCGGAGATCAGTGGGATTGCCTGGCACGACGTCAATGCCAATGGCCTCTTCGATGTCGGCCAGGAATCTCCCCAATCAGGGATCACGGTCTATCTTGATGCGAATCTTAGCGGCAGCCTGGATGGGGGTGAAAACTCGACCGTAACGCTTCAGGACGGTTCGTATTCGTTTGTTGGCCTGTCGCCCGGCACCTATCATGTGGCCCAAGTCCTGCCCAATGGATTTGTACAAACTCATCCCACGGGTTCCGTGCAATCGATTGTCGATGAGGTTTCGCAAAGCCAATATCAGACGTTTCATTTCGACGTTGAGCAAATGGGCCTAGGCCTATATGGGGGCTCTGGCTACAACCAAGGCGTGCGTAACCGCGACGGTACATCCGGGCCTGGCTCGCTGGGCAACCAGGAAACCCGGCTCTATCTGCAGGATCAGTTCACCGCGATGGGGCTGGATGTTTCGTTGCAGGGGCCGTATTTGAATGTTGTCGCCGAATTGCCCGGCACGACGACCCCGGACAATATCTACATCATCGGTGCTCACTACGACCACATCTCAGGCGATAGCCCCGGAGGGGATGACAATGCCTCTGGGACTGCTGGACTGCTGGAGGCCGCGCGCATCCTCAGCCAGTATCAATTCGAGTCCACGATTCGCTTCATCGGTTTCAACGCGGAAGAAGACGGTCTGCTAGGCAGTCACAACTACGTCCATAATCAGGTCATCCCCAATGGTGAAGTCATCAAAGGGATGATCAATCTTGACATGATTCTGCGTCCCAGCTCCAACTCTAGCCCTGGAGCTCCGATCGACTTGGACCTGGGAACTCGCACCAACTATGCCGGCTCCGTGGCCTGGGCCCAGGCCTTCCGGGCGGCAGCCGCGGAGTACGTCCCTGAGTTGGTGGTGGATGCTACGATTTTCCACGTCGATGGCCGGAGTGATCAGGATCCTTTTGTGCTGGCAGGCATTCCGGCTTTTCTGGCCATCGAAAACACGACCGCTGAGCTGTCGAGCGCCAACCCTTACTACCACACAACCGGCGACGCCAGTGACCGCGGGGCTAATACCGGCGCTGTAACTTACAACTACGCCTTTGCTACCGATGTCGCTCAGGCAAGTGTCGGATTGCTCGCTGACCAGGCCGTTTTCATCGCGTCCTCCCACCGAGTCACGTTAGGTGAAAATGCCGTCCTTTCGAATATCGATTTCGGAAGCTTCCTGCCCGGCCAGATCCAGGGCACCATCTGGATCGATCAGGACGGTGACAACTCGTACGACGTCGGAGTAGAACAGCCGCAAGTGGGAGTGAGTGTCTACATCGACGCCAATCACAACGGGCAGTTCGACAACGGGGAACGGACAGCCGTCACAAATGCATCGGGAACTTACACGCTGGCCGATGTGCCTGAAGGTACGCACACCGTCGCTCAGGTGGTTCCACAAAATTATGTCCAGACCTTTCCTAGCGTGGACCCACGGGATCACGTCGAAACGATCCGTGTAGCTTCCGGTCTTTCGTCCCCTCTCTACGCGACCACTCCAGATGGCGACACCGGCCGTCTGTTCATTGTGGAGAAAGGGGGGCGCATCCGAATTCTTAATTTAGGCGCCGGGACGGTGAATACGACGCCTTTTCTGAATATTAGCGGACTTGTTTCGACCGGGAGCGAACAGGGTTTACTGGGATTGGCGTTTGATCCGGGCTATAGCACCAACGGTTTTTTCTATATTGCATACACCAATACGAGTGGCACCAGCGTGATCGCTCGTTACCAAGTGTCGGGCGATCCCAATGTCGCCAATGCGGGCAGTGGACTCACACTTCTGACGATCGGTCAGCCGTTTGCCAATCACAACGGGGGGTGGATCGACTTCGGGCCGGACGGATACCTCTACTACGCCTCCGGTGACGGAGGTAGTGGAGGCGATCCGCTTAACAATGCCCAAACGATTACCAACAACCTGCTGGGAAAGATGCTAAGGATCGATGTCAATGGAACTGATAACATCACGGGCAACAGCGATGACGATGCTTTTCCTGGCGATCCCAACCGCAATTATTCGAATCCGTCGAGTAATCCGTTTGTCGGGAAGACCGGCGACGACGAGATCTGGTCGTATGGCCTGCGGAACCCCTGGCGGCCAAGTTTTGACCGGGTTACCGGTGATTTGTACATTGCTGACGTCGGTCAGGGGGCGCATGAAGAAATCAACTTTCAGCCTGCGGCCAATCTAGGCGGGGAAAACTACGCCTGGAATCGCCGCGAAGGCACCGCAGATTACCAGGGCGGCGCATCGCTCCCCGGAGATGTGGGGCCGATTTACGATTACTTGCATGGCAACGGTTCCAATCAGGGCTATTCCGTCACCGGCGGCTATGTCTACCGCGGTCCCATCTCGTTCCTCGACGGCAAGTATTTCTTCGCAGACTACGTAACCGAGCGCATCTGGTCCGTTGAGTATGACAGCGGTACAGCGACCGACTTCCTCGATTGGACGACCGCCTTGACGCCTGACGTCGGCACGATTGATTCGATTGCCTCTTTCGCCGAAGACGCCTCTGGGAATCTTTATGTTATCGACTTAGGGGGCGAGGTTTTCCGGGTCAGTGCGTTGGGTACCCCTGGAACTCACGATGTGGTGCTCACTGCGGGAGGCACGGTCGCCAATGTCAATTTCGGCAACGAAGTAAATGCTAATATTCAGATTATCGACAACCCTGCGGCGACGTTTGTGGGTTCCTGGTCGACATGGTCCACATTAGGTTATCCCAACGGCACCGGTAATTGGAATTACGCAGCATCGGGAAACGGAAGTAGCACGGCGACATATCAGTTCACAGGG
>JAIOPX010000365.1 GCA_021413705.1 Planctomycetota bacterium
GTGAAACGACTCTGCCGCACGGGGACCGCTATTGGCGAGGCAGATCGTCGCCGTGGATGATCGATCTCTCCAGCGTGGAGGGATGAACCCGGCTCCCACCTGACCGGGCTTTTTGCAGCAAAACCAAGCGCAGTGGCGCACTGAGGGGCTATCGTGACCGAACGCATCAAAATCGAAACGCTGGCTCTGCTGGTGATTCGCATCCTGTTTGTGCTGGTGGCCGCCGGCGTGGCAGTGCGGCTCTTGCAGTCCGATCAGTTGCACAGCACGCCCGCCTGGGTGCCCTGGGTGGCCTTCTGCAGTATCATTGGCGTGGCCCTGTTGACGATCGGCTTCGACGCCCTTCTGAAGCGCAAGCAACTCGACATGATCACGGCCGTCTACTTTGGCCTCTTGATCGGGCTGCTGCTTACCTATGTGCTGCGGTTGGCGCTGATTCCGCTCTTTCCCGAAGGGACCGCCGCCACCAGTTGGCTCAACCAGGTGATGGCCGTTGTCGGCATGGTGCTCTGCTATATCTGCATCAGCGTATTGATCCAGACCAAGGATGACTTCCGCTTCATTATTCCCTACGTCGAGTTCAGCAAGGAAATCAAAGGGCTCAGACCCTACGTGCTGGACACGAGCGTGGTCATCGACGGCCGCATCGCCGATGTCGTGGAAACGGAAATCTTTGACAGCCAGTTGATCATGCCCCGGTTCATCGTCAACGAGTTGCAAGCGATCGCCGACAGTTCCGACCGCCTGCGGCGCACGCGGGGCCGGCGCGGACTCGACATTCTCAATCGGCTGCGCAACAACACCAAAGTGGACCTGAAGGTGATGGACCGCGAGCCGCCGGAACTCGAAGGGCAGTCGGTCGATCTGAAGCTGGTGCTGCTGGCCAAGAGCATCAACGGCAAAGTAATCACCAACGACTACAATCTCAATAAAGTAGCCCGACTGCACGGCGTGGGCGTGGTCAATCTCAACGATCTGGCCAATGCACTGAAGCCCGTGTTCCTGCCCGGCGAGCGGCTCAACATCCGCGTCGTGAAGGCAGGCGAAGAGGCCGGGCAGGGTATCGGCTATCTCGACGACGGCACCATGATCGTCATCGAAGGAGGCCGCGAGCACATCAATCGCGACGTGCATATCACGGTCACCAGCGTCCTGCAAACCAGCGCCGGGCGGATGGTGTTCGGCCGGTTCGAGTCGGCAGCGTAGGATAGGTCCCCGTCGGGCTCGCCCCGGCGGAACCCATGACTGACCAGCTAGAACGCAACCTCCAACCACCACTGTCTCCGCTCTCTCCCCGCTCGGCCGCCGCGGAGCGGCGGCCGAGCGGGGAGAGATAGTAGAGAGAATATAGGGAGCGTTGTGGCTAGTCCCGGCGCGCCGGGATCGTTCCTTCCACCCCACCGCGGCGGGCAGGCTCAGGCGAGCCCGATGGAGAGGCGGAAAAATCATTGCGCCGTGAGAAGATTTGAAATGCTTGCAGTGCAAAAGAGAATGCTTGCTGAGGAAAAGAGGATCTCGCCGCATTGAAATGGAGTCTTCCTCACGAATCCCAATCTCGTTCCCTTTCTTCTTTGCGCGTCTTTGCGCCGTTGCGTCAAAACGGGACCTCAATCCGCTAATGTTACCCTGCAACCTGCGTCTGCTGCCCGCGCGATTGCTGGCTCAAACGCTGCGGATGTGGCATAATCTGCCCCAGTCAGTTCGCTCACCAAGCATTCAGAAAGGCCCCCTCTCATGCCCACCGGAACCGTTCGTCTCCATCGTGTGCTTCGCGCTCCGGCGGAACGGATTTATCGCGCGTTCATCGACGCGGAAGCCATGGTCAAATGGCTTCCGCCGCACGGATTCACCGGCAAGGTTCATCACCTCGACGCCAGGGTAGGGGGCACCTACAAGATGTCGTTCACCAACTTCAGCAGCGGCGGTAGCCACGCCTTCGGCGGAGAATATCTGGAGCTGGTCCCCGGCGAGCGCATCCGATACACGGACCAGTTCGACGACCCCAACCTGCCGGGTACGATGACCGTCACCATCACCCTGACGAAAGTTTCGTGCGGGACGGAACTCAACGTGGTGCAGGAGGGAATCCCCGAGGTCATCCCGACCGAAGCCTGCTACCTCGGCTGGCAAGAGTCGCTGACGTTGCTGGCGCAACTCGTCGAGGACGAGATTCCGGGGTAGGTCTTGGGTAACAAATAACTTCCTGCTCTGCACGCCACCCGTGGGCTTGTCCCACTGGAGCGATGTTTGGCAACCAGCAGAGAAGGCCCATGATGCTTTTCACGTCGCCGCTTCTCCGCCGCAACGCGGCGGAGAAGCGGCGACGTGAATAGCGGAAAGTAGGGTTGCTTCTGGTATATAAACCGCGCTCCGGCGGGGCGAGCCCGCCGGGGGCGTATGTTGTCCTGCTGGCAATCTATCCAACGTAATTTCGGTAGCTTATTTTGAACCGGCTCAGCGGGTGGGACTGCTCCGCCAAGGTTTGAAACGGATCTCCCGGGCACACGCTCACGGATTTCGCTCCTTCACTGAGAACTCATGGCAAATATTGGCATAAAACAACTGACGTTGTAAACTTGGTGGGTCGTCCCCCGAGCCCGCCGGAGATCGCACGATGAATCAGACTCTGAACCTGTCCCTGACCGACGAGTTGCGGGCTTTCGTGGACCGCAACTGCGGGGATGGAACGCTCTATGCCACGCCCAGCGAATTCGTTCGGGACGTTTTGCGTGAAAAGAAACAACGTCTGGAAGCGGCCCAGATTCGCGACGCCATCCTGGAAGGGTATCAGGATTTAGCGCAAAAACGGACCGTGGCATATCGAGGCAATCTGCGCAAACTGCTGAAGAAATCCAGCCGTTAGGCGCCCGACTGCGGACAAGTACCTCGACGAACTCGAGGCCGCCTTGGATCGGATTCAAGCTGACCCGGATATTCTGCGTCTGGAACCGCAGTTGTCAGCAGGCCTCTATTTCTACCGGGTGAAAAAGCACGTTCTCGTGTGC
>JAIOPX010000049.1 GCA_021413705.1 Planctomycetota bacterium
GAGTGGATGAAGCTGATCGGGTTGCCATCGGCTCTTCTCCCTCTCCCTGGAAGGGAGAGGGCCGGGGTGAGGGTTGATGCCGTTGGATTGACAGAAGATGCGGCTCGGCAGGCGCCTCGCCCTCCAGACGCCCAATGGCAATTGAAATTGGCCATGCAGTCGATGGATGAGCCGACCCGGCGGCGGTTTGAATCGGCCGGGTGGCAGATCACGGACGGCGAGTCCACATCCATCTCGCCCGAATCGTTTCAGCAGTTCATCGCCGACTCGGCCGGCGAGATCACGGTCGCCAAGGAAATCTACACCGCCCTGCCCAGCGGCTGGTTTTCTGATCGCAGCGCTGCCTATCTGGCCACCGGCCGGCCGGTGGTCACGCAGGATACGGGCTTCAATCGCTGGCTGCCGACGGGTGAAGGACTCTTCTCCTTCTCGTCCCCGGATGAAGCCGCGGCCGCCCTTAACACGATCGCCACTGACCACCCGGCCCACTGCCGTGCCGCCCGCGCGCTGGCGGAAGCGCATTTCGATTCCCGCAAGGTATTGGGGGAGTTGCTGGAGCGCGCAATGTAGGGTTCGCTGTGCGAACCAATGATCGTCTGGTTCGCACGGCGAACCCTACAGCGTTGCCAACTCCCCGCACATTTCGGACTTGAGTTCGGGTTTCTGATTTCTGATTTTGGGTTTAGTCGAGGGATGGCCCATCCCCGAATCGTTCGACGGCCGCCTCGTAGAGCGCCGCCGTGCCGCTCGTCCCCAGTCGCGTCGCCCCTAGCTCGATCAACCGGATGGCATCATCCAGCGTGCGAATCCCGCCGGAGGCCTTCACGCCGACCTGCGGCGGCGAGTGCTTTCGCATCAAGGCGACATCATGCTCGGTCGCCCCGCGCGTGGAGAACTTGCCATCCGGGCCCTTGACGAAACCGAATCCCGTCGAGGTCTTGACGAAATCGACGCCCAATTCGCCGCAAATCTCGCACAGGCGGATCTTGTGGCGATCCTCCGTCAGATAATCGGTCTCGAAGATCACCTTGAGCAGGCCCCTGCGCTGGCGGGCCACCGCGAGCACGACCGCGATATCCTCCCGCACCGCACCCCAGTCCTCGGATAGTACCTTGCCGATATTGACCACCATGTCCACCTCGGCCGCCCCATCCTCGAACGCCCGCTCGGCCTCGGCCGCCTTCAGGGCCGGCAGCGCCGAACCATGCGGGAAACCGATCACCGTCCCCACGCCAATCGTGCTGTTGCGCAGCGCCTCGGCCGCCACCTTCACCGCATGCGGCTTGATGCAGACGGTCGCCACCGGATAGCGCGCGATGGACGCCAGTTCCGCCCGGATCTGCTCATCCGTCAAAGTGGGATGGAGGATCGCGTGATCAACCATTCCGATGATCGTCCGCGTGCTGAGTGGGTACGGCAT
>JAIOPX010000342.1 GCA_021413705.1 Planctomycetota bacterium
AATCGCCATGCTTGAATTTACGATTACCGGCGAAGAGCTTTGGGCAACGATGGAGCGGGCTGTGGAAAAAGTCAACGAACGACTGAGGAAAACAGTGCGCATCTTGGAAGAAGCCAAGGTTCCTTATGCGGTCGTTGGCGGACATGCAGTTCGCGCCTGGGTCGCCCAGGTGGACGAAGCCGCTTTGCGCACAACGCAAGACGTGGACATTCTGGTTCGGCCCGCAGATATGCAGGCATTGAATTCGGCGATGACCGCCGCTGGATTTCATCATCGCGAAACCCAGGGGATCGACATGTTCGTGGAACATCCCGACGCGTCGGCCCGGGATGCCGTGCATATTCTGTATTGCGCGGAAGTGATCCGAGGCGGCGAGCCGAACCCCGATATCGAGCCGACGACGCGAGCCAGCGATTTTCAGACCGTCCCCCTGGAAACCCTGGTGCGCATGAAGCTCAACGCATTCCGCGACAAAGACCGCGTCCACCTTCGCGACATGATCTCGCTCGGCATGATCGACGAGTCGTGGCTCGATCGCTTTCCCGAAAAGCTGCGGCTGCGATTAAAAGAGTTGATTGACGACCCCGACGGTTAATGGGCAGTTTTCAGGAACCGAGAATCGTTGCCTTCAGACTCCGCGGATATACCGTTCGTTTCCACCGGGCACTTGCCGCCGGCCGAGCGAGTTCAGTCGCTCGTGACGGAAGCGTACGAGCGGTATCGAGCTCACGGCGAGGGAAAGAACTCCGCCGTCTACCCTGCCTTGGCTCGCATTGGCCCTGAACTGCTGGGGGTCTGCATCGTCGGTGTCAACGGCAGCGTGTTTAGCGCGGGCGACGCGGACTATGAATTCTCGCTCATGAGCGTCTCCAAACCGTTCGTCTTCGCACTCGTTTGCCAGGAGATCGGCGTCGAGGAAGCCCGGCAAAAACTGGGAGTCAACGCCACCGGGTTGGCATTCAACTCGCTGGCCGCCATCGAGCGCAGCCCGGACGGCCGGACCAATCCGATGGTCAATTCCGGGGCCATCGCCACCACCAGTTTGGCGCCCGGCGCCAACCGTGCAGCCAGGTGGGAGTTTATCCACCAAGGTTTGTCCAAGTTTGCGGGACGCACATTGCAGATCAACGAGGAAGTCTACGCCTCCGCCATGGAAACCAATTTCCGCAATCAAAGTATTGCGCGGCTGCTTCAAAGTGTTGGCCGCATCTATCTCGATCCGGCCGAAGCCAACGAATTGTACACCAGTCAATGTTCCCTCAGCGTGACTGCCCGGGATCTGGCTGTCATGGGCGCCACGCTGGCCGACGGCGGTGTGAATCCCATCACCAAGCAGCGTGTCGTGGATGCGGCCGTGTGCCACTATGCCCTGGCCGTGATGACGACAGCCGGACTCTATGAAACGTCTGGAGACTGGCTGTACGACATCGGCTTGCCCGGCAAAAGTGGTATTAGTGGCGGGATAGTCACGGTTTCGCCAGGCCATGCAGTTCACGTTGACCGGAGAGTTGGCCGCGTTGCCGATCGCGGCCTTCCAGGGAGGGGGAGAAAAGCGACTTTTTCTCAGTAATCCCCCCGTGAACATTGCGTTTGCCGTTGGCGGATTCGATCGTGCAACTGTTCGTCCGTGCTCCGAGGGCGACAGCGTGTCATTTACCGAATGCCTCGTCCTCATTCAGGCGGCGCACCATCTCCGCATCGGCTGCGGCTTCCTTTTCCTTGCCAAGTTTCCGGTACGCGTCCGCACGCAGCACGAAGGCCTGCCGGTATCGAGGGTTGCGTTGGATCGCATTGCCCGCGTCCAACCCGCTGGCTTCATAATTATTTTGGTTAAGCACGGAGCACGGGGACACACAGCTTGGGTCATTGTACGCGAGGCATTCGGAGTTCATCAATGGATTTTGCCGCTGGATGACTGGCTTAAGCGCTCAGGGCAGCGAAGCGGAACGATTTTGAGACACAATTGTGTGCTGGTCACCACTTCTGTCTTCAAAGCTGTGTGTCCCCGTGGTTCCCTCCGTAGTTCCCCGTGACATTCATGATCCTGGTGGCAACCCACTACTAGGACATGCCTTCATTCACGCCGCCGGAAGTCTTGACAAGAACTCTCCCAGAGTTCATAACCATTCCCAGCCCGCCTATTGATATCCCACCCCTACCTTTCCCGCCTGTTAAACCCCGCCTGTTCGTTCCTTCAGATCCTGGTCCCCTTCAAATCGATTCGACCCATTTGAAAGGATCTTGCCATGCGCGCATCTCGATGGAAATTGCCTGCCCGAAAAACCCAGAGTGATCGCTCTGCTGCGCCGCTGCCGGCTGCGGGCCGCGGCGGTTTCACACTGGTGGAAATGTTGGTCGTGGTGGCCATCATCGGCGTCTTGATTGCTCTTCTGCTGCCGGCGATTCAGGCCGCCCGTGAGGCGGCCCGCAGCACCGCTTGCAAGAACAACTTGAAGCAGATGGGGGTGGCGGTGCAATCGCATCTTTCCGCCCTCACGCGGTTTCCGTCGGGGCGAGACAAGGCAGACCAGTATGCCGTCTCGTGGGCCTTCAATCTGTTGCCCTACATGGAACGGGAATCGCAATACACAGCGCACCACTTTACGCAGCGTGTTGACGACCCGTCGAACGTCGTCTCGATGCGCACTCCGGTGGCTGCCTACGCTTGCCCCAGCCGGCGGGCTGCCGCCGCCGACCGCAATTTCGACAACAACGACGCCCCGCCGCTGGTGACGCGAGGGGCCACGCTGGGGGACTACGCCGCCAACGCCGGCGCCACGTACAACACCGCCATGGTGGGAGTAGTGGACGGGATCCAGCAATTCGGCGCATACGACGTCCATAAGGCCGGACCCATTTTCAGCGGCTCGCAGATCGATGATCGCAACATCGCCGATGGATTGTCGAGCACCGTCGCGATCGGCGAGCGACACATTCCCCCCGTCCCCGCCAGCTCGCCCCCCGATATGCAAGATCACGCGGTGGGGGACACGGCGTTTCTCTCGGGTGACGAACCGCACACCATCCTGGCCGGCGCCAGCGGAGGGATCGCCGGTGGGCCCACCGATCCGGCGTTGGGCAAGTTCGGCAGCTCCCACGCCGGCTTCGCCCAGTTCCTCTTCCTCGACGGGCACGTCACCGCGTACGACGACAATATGGACGCCAACAAATTGTTGGCGCTGTGCACCATGGCCGGCAGCGAATCGGTGAACCCGGAAAATTAAAGAGGAATTGGTGGTCACGAATGGCGAAAGCACAGGAAAGTACGCGCGCGAATCAGGGGACATTCATGCGCGAGTGGAGTCTGTCCTTCGCTTGACCACACCGGAGGGAGTCCCTCCACCCCCCCGCGGTAATTTACTCGCTGGCGATCGTCGTCCAGCCGTCCCTCGCTCGCGTTTCGGGCTAGTGAGGGCTCTAAAATGCTCGCTGACGCTTCGGGTTGGCGTGATGCGATCCTACAACCAGCATCTCGGCTTTATGCTGGCAAGGCAGTGGTAGCACGATTCGCCATTGCCTTTCCCGGCGCTGACGTCAGCCAATATCTGGCATTGTGCATAAAACAGAGAGGCTGCGGGCTCTGCCACAACTCTTCCGAATGTTCGGATTGTAACGATTCTTGAAAGTTTGCCGGCGCGGAGGTCGATATCAGGTGCTACCTACTAGGGCGCGCACATTGCGCCTCCGCAGGTATTAGGCATTTTGAATACTGCCACCCCAGATTTGCTAGCAGCCGGGAGTGCGAGATGAAACGCGAGCTAACCAGAACCACGGCCATCCTCGTTTTGGCAATGATGGTGGGGACCGGATGTCGCCCACAGCAGCCATTCTTCTTTGGCGAGGATGGATCGCTTTCGCACTACGTGGGACAGTCCACCAAAATCGACTATCCCGACGAAAATACGCCCCCCAACACGGAAGTGACCGATTCCAGGGCGCCGCTGACGTTGGCCAATTCCAACTTCGAAGAGGCCTGGCCGGTGTCGTTGCAGGAGGCGGTGAAGCATTCACTCTCCAACGGCAAGGTACTCCGCTCGCTCGGCGGCCGGTTTGCCTTTGAAGGGAGCCCGACTACACCGCTGTTGGGGCCGTCTCCCAACTTGTTGTTGAATAATCCTGGTCTGGCGCAGACTATCTACGATCCCTCCATTCAAGGGAGCAGCGTGGGGACCGATGGTTATCCGATCGGCGTCGAGGCTGCGTTGTCTGAGTTCGATGCCCAGTTCACCACCGGCATCTTGTGGTCCAACGGCGACCGGCCGCTGAACATCATCGATCGCGATGCCCAGGGTCAGCCCACCGGCAATCCCGTGTTGCAGAGGCAGGATCTCGGATCGTTTCAAGCGCAAATCGCCAAAGTCACGGCCGAAGGTAGCCGGTTCTTCGTTCGCAACGCCACGGACTACAACCAAACGATCGGTGCTCCGTTCGCGCCGTTCTTCCTGCCAAGCTATTTTACCACGAACATGGAACTCGGGTTCAGTCAGCCCTTGTTGCAAGGTGCTGGAGCCCAGTTCAACCGGATCGCCGGTCCTTACAATCCGCTTCAAGGAATCGGCAGCAAGCCGTTCGACGGCGTGGTGCTGGCCCGCATCAATCAAGACATCACGCTGGCCGATTTTGAAGCCGGCGTGCGGAACATGGTGTTCGACGTGGAGAACAC
>JAIOPX010000343.1 GCA_021413705.1 Planctomycetota bacterium
CGCCATCCAACCGGCAACCGACTGGTCGGTCAGATCGGACAACAGCGCCTCACGTCCAAGGTATTCCGCAAACGTCTTAATCGCTTGCGTGTCTTGTCGCTGGGTCTTGAACGACTTCAGCACCATCCGCTGCGGATAGACCACTTGCCACCACAGCGTAAGCAGGGGCGTCTCTGGCTTGGCCAGGGTGGCCACTTCGGCGGGCGTCATCATCGGCGGTTGCACGTTGTAGGGGTTCCGCTTTTTACGCGGGCTCTCTAACCGTGGAACTTTCGTTTTCACTGGCCCCTTCTTTCTCCCAGCCGGAATCCGCCACTGGCCGTTTGCCCTTCGCTTTGCATCAATGGGATCCGGCAGCCGTGGATAGACCACGTCAGGGCAAGCAGCCGCCAGCAGGTGACGCGCTCGGTTGATGTAGTGCTTGGCGGTGGCGCGGCAGAACTTCTTGCGCATGTAATCACGGAACGCAATAAAGTTTTCCACGGTGGCCAGTTCGGTGGTCACTGGCTCGCCAAGTAGGTTAGACCAATGGTTCACGGTTGCGCGGAGATTGTGGCCGGGATCGGGGATCGCCCGGCCTGCTTTCGTGTTGAGGAAGTCGTCCAGCTTCATACGGCACCCCCGATCTCCACCATTGACGATTGACGGAACGCCATGATATAGCGCTCGAGGTGGGGCATGGTGCGCACGCGAATGTCAGCCAGCAGCGCCCGGGCATCTTCCAGGCTCGTCGGCTGGTAGCTTCGCTTCCAGCGGTCGCAAGCAGCACAACAGACCACGCGATTCTCTTCAGCATCAACGCCGCCACGGCTGCGCGGAACAAAGTGATCGAGCGTGAGAGACTCGAAGAGGCGCGGGTGGGAGAGTAAATCCACGCCGCAATAGGAGCAATAGAATCGGCTCCGCACAATCAACAAACTTTCGCCCCAGTGACGCATCTTCATGGGATGCCTTTCCGGCTGCGCGCAATATCAGCGCAGCAAAAAAGCCGGAGCCCCGGAGAACCGTTGTTGTGGCGCCGGTAAGGGCACCAGCTCACGCCTCACGACGTGCGCACAGTTTTCCGGGGGTCCAGCCTTTTTGAGAATCATCGAATTGTCCTTACCGTCATCGGCCACTGTTGGGCAGCCAAAGTTTCAACGCCGGCATTCTGGCACGCCGGCGGTTATCCCGTCAATAGTGGAACAAAGCCCCCTGTATTTGCACGCTGGATCCTACCCCTGGAATTGCGTTGGGGTTGCATCATGGAACCCCGTTTTGCGGGGCTTTTCTTCAACTGCCTCTTTTGAGGCAGTTGCTTTTTGTCTGCAATTGGCAACAAGTTGGAAAGGCTTTCCAACTTCTTTTGTCCACCATGGTGGACAATCGCCGGCAGCACGATCGGCACCGCCTCGGGTGGTAGGAACGACAACATGGAGTGACGGGCCGGGCTTCTCATGGAAGGTTGTGCCGGGTTCCAAAGCCCTCGGTATTTGCCAGCAACTCAATATCCAGTCGCACGTCAGTTTGGCCACCCATGAACTTGATGGTGTCGCTGCCGGCAGTCTGGGCCGCGGTGATTCTGAACTTGTCGCCCGATTTAATTGGTCCCCAGGTACACGAGGGGCATCGCTTTTCCTGTACTGCCGCCGCATCGTTCGCTATATACAAAGCGTCCGTCCACAGTCCCGGCCAGCCAGAGAAACCAGAGTCCCAATACTCCAACGAGATGTTTCCCGCGTTGACCGTCGTGGGTGGCGTGGTCGTTCGCTTTATTCCAAGACTGCCGCTAAAGGACAAATAGCGACCGACTACTGAGTCGGAGAGAACCAGTTCATCGCTGACAATGGTCAACCACGCTGGCAAGATATCGGAGCCACCATTGCCTATCGGCATTACAGCCGGTGAGCCAGCCAGGGTTGTGTCGGCAGATGCGGACTGAAGGGAAACCATAGCTTGGGGCGTGGGATGCACGATAACCCAAGTCGGATCGTCATAGCCCTCATGAGAACCCACCGCTATCAACCGGACCAGATCGCCCCGGGAAAGCAGGTGTAGAGACGTCTGGTTTATAAAATTACCACGCCACGTTCCCGCAATCTTGTCGCTGCCGTGGGCCGTCACAGTTATTTTGTCCGCGTTGTCTGTCGTGGATTCATCGACCTTGAACACAATAACTTCATGCCCCTTCCATGGGCCCAGGTGGGGCGTTGTGGCTGCCATGGATTCGATCGGTGGCAGCGTTACCGTGATGCCGCTGCTGCCGCCGTCGGCCATCACAACTTGTTGCGGTCCAGCCTGATAGCTGGCGTCGGTTTTCACCGTTGCGAACCCGTAGAACTCTTTGTGCTCGTTTGGGGCCGTGACGCCAGGGTCGAAGTGGAACAACACCTCGGCGCCGTAGTTCAACGGCATGGACTGAGCACGAGTGAACGAATCATAAGACCCATTCTCGCGCATCTTGCCGGCCGTCCAGGTCGTGAGATAGTCCAACGCTGTCGGCGTCCAAATCGCAATGCCGTTGAGCGTCATGTCGTACTGATATAAGCACGAGTCGTAATAATCGCTGGCGATCTTGTCGGCTAAGGCGGATAGTGCCGTATCGTTCCCGGGAGTCGATCCCAGCGCGGAGAAGTCCGCCAGCGCCATGGACTGAAACCGCTTCACCGTGCCGGCAATTAGCGATTCCCCGGTAGGTGGCTTTTCGTAGCTGTACCACTCCGGGGGCAGTTCGGTGACGCCATGCTGCGCTTTGCGGAAAGCCACCTGGACCGCCGCAGGAAGTGCAACCGTGCCGCCCAGCGTTGGCGAGAACGCGCCACCAGTTCGCAACGTGCCATCCACGAGAGCCCCGCCAATGTTCACTTCGGCAGCATCGAACGCATCGGCCACGTTGGCGGCTGTAACCCGTCCAGACGTCGGACTGACGACGATTCGTTGTCCAAGGGAGAATGCCACCCTATCGAGCAACTCGGCCACAGAGCGGAAGCGGTAGCGGTTGATCGTCTCCGGCTCGGGCTGAAGATAGGCCGAGCCGATATCTTGGACCGTGATAGCCAGGTCGAGAGCCGTGCCTATGTGGTCGTACACGTCCTGCCAGGTGGTCGAGGCGTCAACCCGAAGATTCCCGGCCGAGCGGAATTGCCACCAATAGCGCTTATCCACGAGGGGCAGGATCCACAAATCGGACACAGCACCATCGGGCGTGTCTCGCATGGCGGCCGCGTAGGGGGCCAGGGCGAACATTTGAATCGGCAAATCCGTCGATCCGTCGGAAATTAGCAACTCCTGCGCGCCGGTCAGGCTGGAGAAAAACTCGATATCGCCCCTGGTGACCAAAGCAAAAAACGTGGCCCAGCGCTGCGCCCCTTGCGGCCAGCGTAGTTGATTCAGGCAAACCGGTTCCGGGTTCAAGACGTCATTCGCGCCGCCCCATTGGTAGCCATGCATCGGCGGTGCAATCGGGCGCAGTTGGTCGATGGGCCACCGCTTCGCCAAATACTGGTTAGCCAATGAGGCATCGAGATTCAAGGCTCTTCCAGCGTATTTAATCATTGGGAGTTACCCCCCTGAATCTTGGTGTCTTTGAGATTCGCCATCGGAAATGCCGTCTGGTTGGCCGTCAGTGTGTCGATCGGGCTCGCGCCGGCAATCAGCAGTTCATTGTCCGTAGGCTCGCGGGAGAGCCCGTAGACGTATTGAACTTCCGCAGCGAAGAGAAAATTCTTTCCGTCGGCCAGCAGGGTTGGAGAAACCGCCACCACCTGCTTGCTCAACAAGTATTCCGTGATGCCGTTTAAGTCCTTGCGGATCCGTTCCGCTTTCGGCATCTCGGGCCGCACGTAGGCGC
Source organism: Planctomycetota bacterium (assembly GCA_021413705.1). Lineage (GTDB taxonomy): Bacteria > Planctomycetota > Planctomycetia > Pirellulales > UBA7805 > JAIOPX01. Next base: position 3,830 of record JAIOPX010000343.1, read on the forward strand.
GCTCCGCACGCATCTTGAGAACGCGGGTCGTGATGGGGCCATGCAGATCCACAAAATCAGCCGTTGGTCTGTTGGGGGCGGGGCTGTCCGCCTTGGGGAGCATGTAGATGCCCGTGGTCGTTTCGTAGTTGTTGTAGATCTCTACTACCGTGTAGATGTGCGCCCGCTGCGCCGGGGAGATTTTTGTGGGGTAGTCTGACAGCGTGCCAGTGCTGAATCGAAAGTCGATGGCGGTATTATCCCCTGGTGGGTCGCCAGGAGATTTAGGCGGGGGTGGTCGCTTTGCCCCCTCGCCAACCAATTGCTCACCGGCCAGAGAGGGTATTTTCTTGAGGCATGGGTCGGCCAGCTTCATTACAAACGCTCCGACGGCATAGTTGTAGAGCGTGGGGACTGGCCAATGAATAGCGTTGTAGCCGTCCACGCGCTCCGGACCATCGGCAAGGGATACGCCTATTTTCTGAAACGGCAGACTGAGCATCGCGGAGAGATTCTCTGCCGCGGTGGTTTCCAGCGCTCGGATCGTCACCTGAATCTTGTTGTCCTTAAGTTGTTCGCGGATGGTGGCGCTTTCCACCATCACAGCGCGGGGTGGTTGGTTGCCGCCGCCGGGAGCCGGATTAACAGGAACTTGCCGCAGGTTTCCCAAGCGGGCTTCGCAAACCTGAAGAGCCGCCACCAATAGCGCCCCGCGATTGACCCCCGGGGGACCGTTCAAGGAAACGTCAACGGTCGAGTAAATCTTGGCTTGGTTCTGCGCTTCGATCGTGTAATGAGCTTCCCAATCAGTCGCCGGCGGGGGAGGCGCAGCATATTGCTGCTTGTCCATGACGCGATAGTGCATCCCCAGGCCGTTGGGTTCTACCGTGAAGTTGCAACGCATCCGCTGAAAGCCAGGCAGCAGGGGTGGCACCACGAGATAGCGGAACAAGTCCGGACCTTGCGTGATTCGGCGGACCTTGAGCGCCCCGGAATACTCCAACTCGGAATAAAAGTTTTCGTCGCGGGTTTCCTGCGCCGTCCAGCGGTTCGATATGACCTCGGGCGTGTTGATTACCGCGGCCACCGCGGCGGGGTCGCCGTGGGGCTTGCCGTCGCAGGCCATGATGGCGAACTCAATCTCGAACTCCACCGTTAGCACTCGGAAGCCGGCCACATGGATGATATCCAGGGCTTGCGGCTTAGGTCCGTTGTTAACGTCAGCATCGGCAGCAGCAAGATTCTGGCCCGTACACGTAATCAGCGTATCAGGTCCGATCGTGACAGTGAGGGACTGTCGCGGCTGCATAAGCTGCGAACGAATCGACGTATAGTTGGCAGCGGCGCTATTATTACCCGGGCCTGAAGATATCCCGACATTCATGGGATATCCCGGAACAATCATGCCGCGCCAACGACAGCGAAACACGGAATAGACGGCATCCGTATTGCTCTCGTCATAGTGGATCGTGTTGTTGAATACGAGGGTTTCGCAATTGCGAATCTCAACACCGTTGTAAACGACTACTGTTCCGGACATGCCAATTCACTCCACTTCTGGTCTTGCTCGGCAATCAATACTTTCGCGCGTTGCATTTGTTCCTTGAAAATCTCTCCCACGGTTCCCTTGCGCTGGTCGGCCACTGCGCCCAATAAGAGCAAGAGCGCGGCACACTGGATCCGGTAACCAACTTCGTGGCCCATCAAAATGGCTCGATACCAGCGTTTGGATAGCGGCTCATCGCCGGGCAGCAGGCATTCGTCCAGCTTTGCCTGAAAGTTTTCCAGGAACTCTCGGGACACCGCTTTCATGCAGGCTTCAATGGCCGGCAACGACTCGCGGAGCTTGAGACTTCCGGACACAACTTGCGACATCAAATCTTCCCAACTCTTCATGGTTTTAATCCTTCTTTGGGGGGTTTACTTTCCAGTCCTGTCGGTTGCGGGCCGCATCATGTAAGAACGCATTAAGTGGCAGCGCTTCCGATTCTGATTTTTCCGCCATCGCGTCGAGGGCTTCTTTCACGCCCGGGAAGTTTTCTATAACGGTTCCGATGCCGGCCTCAAAATAGTTCCACATGCCAGCCAGGTTGTTGTTGAAGTTGGTCCAAGCAGCCTCCCACTTGAGCCATGCCTGTTTGTTTTCCATTTTCGATTCGGCGAGGTATTTGTAGCTGGCCCCGGTTCTCTGTCCCGTCTCCATGTCTTGCAGTCCGCCTTGAAGCGTCATGTGTGCATTGGCCGCGGCGACCGTGCCGTTGCGCTCACCTAGATGCTTCTGGCCTTCGATCAGGCTGTCGGTGAACTTGCCCATTGCGCTGGACAACATGCTGTAGCCGACGGCTACGGCGGCCACAGGGGCAAGGACGGCGCTAAAACCTCCAGCAAGCGCTGCTGCTGCTTCTGTTAGTCCGCCGCCAACACCCAGGGCACCCATCATGCCGGCCCCGGCTTCCACAGCACCAGCGGTTTTTGATGCGCCGCTCAATAGGCCCGTGCCGGACACGCCGCCCGTGCCTCCGTTTCCGCCAAGGCTACCTATCTGGGAAGCCGCTTTTGAAACTCCGCCCCCACCGCCGGACACTGCTCCAAGCAGAAGGGAGAATAGATCGTCTGCCATGGTTTACCCTTTCGTTAGCCTGTGAAGTCCTTCGTCTCGATCGCGGCCAATTCCGCGATGCGGCAAATCTCCGCCTGAAATTGAATCACACGCGGAGACGCATCAGTGGCGCCAACGATCGCCAGGGTGGTGACCAACGAGTCGTAGAGCGTATTGCAAGCATTCTTCAGGTCGGCACGGATATTGTCGTCCGTGGGGGCCGTGGCGACGGCTTGGTCAATCAATGCGTTTGGAAGTGGCATCTTAAAATCTCCTTTTCAAAGGGTTAGTAAAAATTCGCCGGCCGGGGGCCACCGTGCAAAAACCACTAAACACGACAGCCCGCGCCGGCCGGATCCTTCTGCGCCACGCGCGATGAAAACGCGGCGCAGTTGGTTCAGTCCAATCTGCCGGCGGCTTTTAACACCGCCCGATCGCCGTTCTCGATCTGTGCGATCATGGAGGGTCGCTTGAACTGCCGAAACGAGGACTTCGGCTCAAACTTCAGCGGGATGGCGTTGGCCAATTCCAGCAGCAAGGGACTAATCGTGTCGGGCTGAAGCTCCCCAGCCAGCGCCAGGTCTCGACGTGCCGGATGCTGATATCCGGGAACTCCGATTACCGATCCGGGCTCTCGGCGCTCTTGGTCCAGTTCTGCGGCGGTCAGATTGAACATCTCTTGCAAGTATTGATCGTCTACGCCTTTGTTAGATTCCGCGCGATTCAGCGATTCCAGCGGGGACAAATTGTCCTGCTTGGCCGGCGCGTACGTGCTGGTGAGCACCAAAAGAAGTTGTTCTGTATCGGCGACCAGCAGTGGCATTTGCTCCAGCGTGGTATACCGACGGTACTTTTGAGCAAAATCGGTGAACGCCTTTTCCATGGCGCGCCAGTTGCTTTTGCGGCGGTCAACGCTGAACAGGCACTTCACCAGCAGCGGAAACAATTGCTTGACCTCTTGACGAAAGAATTGCCAATCGTCCAACTCCGCCGCATCGCTGATCCGCTCCAGCGCGGCCATTGCTTCGGCCTTGGCGCGCTTGCCGGCAGCCACGACGGACGGGGTAGCAAAACCGGCTTCCATCAGTTCAAAAAACATCGTCGATTCTCCTAGGAAAAAAGGGGTGGTTGGTTTTTGTTGCGAGTTAGCGGGTGGCTTCGAGGGCTTCTTCGAAGGAGCAAGGTTGGCCCCGATTGATCTTGGCCATCGCGTAGGCTTTTGCACGTTCGCTATGCGTGTCACGGACATTGGCGTCCAGCGCTTCCGACTTGTCGGCCATTGAGCGGGACAGTTTGTCGATCTCCGCGGACTGCTTGTGGAGGCTACGCATGGAGATTTCCTCGGGGAGCATCGCGTCGGACTGCGCACGCTGCCAGGCAATCTCCCAGGGGAGATGCGAGCCCTTTTCGATGGCATTATCACACAGCACGCGGGCGTACTTTACTTTCTCGTGTTCAGTTCTCTCAGTGCGGAAACCCATTTCAAAAACTCCTCTCGGGGATAAAGGGACAATCACGGTCGAGCGCTCGGCGCTCTTCAGCCGTGACGGGGGAACGGTCAACGTTTTGCAGTTCGTCTTCGAACGTCGTCAGGCTGCCTTCCCCCTGCTTGCGCTCAAGGCGCAGGTGGGCCAAAAATCTTTTTTCGTGCGGTTCCAAGTTGGTGAACATGGTCATCCTCTCCGGGGTCAGTACGAAAAATGTCCGGCCCCGTCATAGCCCGTCGGCTGGTCTGGCGGTTCGTCCCAACTCCGCGGCCTCTGAAGCGGAAACAGTAGGGAGTGTCGATGCCTCTGAAAAACCTGCGCGGGCTGATCTTTCGATTCGCTGTGGAGTCTGACGGGACGCTCGTTGTCGGGAGTCTGAGAATCATTCGTCATCATCGTTCTGCTCCTGATCCTGACGCTGGGCCTTACTTTCTTTGAGCAGGCGGAGTCGCGACAGTCTGGCGAGGATGCTTTCAATTTGCTGCTCGCGTGGCACCTCTTCCTGTTCGAGCTCTGGAAGGACTTCAGGCACCAGATACTTGGAAATCCAATCACGCGACCGGGCATCTCCGGCAGTGGCGTCCACAACCGCACGTTCTACAATCGCACGCCACTTTTCCAGCGGGACGGCTTCGGATAACACTGCCAGATACTCGCGCTCCCTTTCCCGTCGCGGGCGCCCGGGGCCGCCTGGATTGCCTTTGGCGAATGTGCCATCGCCGTGCCTTCCGTTGTTTCCTGACATGGGTTTGCTCCGTTTTTCGTACCGACTAAACCGTAGTTTCCCGCCGCAACTCGGCCCCAATTTGCTCTAACTCATCCTCGCTGTAATAAACCACGCCGTTGATCCTGAAAGCAGGCTCGATGCCGAGCGCTTGCGCGGCTGCGTGGATGCGCTGGGGCATGCTCTGTAAAAGTTGCGCGCCGTAA
>JAIOPX010000344.1 GCA_021413705.1 Planctomycetota bacterium
GGCAGGAGGCAATTGGGCCAATTCATTGAGGAGGGTAAGGTTTGTTTCCTTGTCCCTGAACTCGGCGGAATAAGGGACGCTCACGCCGCTGCGGAGCGGCGCCCGGCCACCGCCAGGATGGATTGCCAACAGGTAGCTGCCAGAGTCAGCGGCCGGCGCCTCGCCGACATAACGCCCCGGTGCCGTCTGTTGAAACGTCATCGTGCGTGGCTGCATGTCGGGACCGACCACGGTGCCCGTGATAGGCAAATCATTCAAAAATCGATCTTTGTCGTCCCAGGCACTGAGGACTACTTTGATCCGGCCGTCCTCGACATCCGTCGCCAGCATGAACCGCCCGGTGTCGTCGATCGGCCGCATCGACCAGCGGATCATGCGGCTGAAAAACTTGCGGTACTCGGGCCATTGTTTCCAGCTTGCGGCCCAGCGTTGGTTCGATTCTCCCGCGTCTGTGGTAAATGCCACGCTCCGCCCTAGTCCATAGGTCCAACTGGCCAGAATGGTCCGGTTCGTCGGTTCTGCAGGCTGTGTGGATTGGATAGAGACTTCGACCAGCGGATTCTCCTTGACCGTGGTCTGCACAAAACCGGTAATGCCCGGCGGTGGGCTCATGCCTTGCGTCAGTTCGTGATGCCGGCCATCGACGGTGACGGGAAATGGGTTCCCTTGACGCTCGTAGATTAGCGGAGTGGCCAAGCGGCGGGCTTCGCGCATGAAGATGCGGGGAATCGTCTTGAGATTCTTGACCGCATAGAACTTGCCTCCCCCTTCGCGGGCGATGCCGGAGAGCAAGGCCCGATCGGCTCCGTCACCGGCTCCCACGCTCGAAGTGGTGATGCCTGCCTTTTTAGCTTTGGCCGCCATGTCCAGGTGATCGCCCTGGGGCGTCTGGCCGTCGGTCAACACAATGACGTGCTTCACCGCGGTCTGGATCGTATTGAGTTTCGCATAAGCATTGCGCATGCCGGGCAATAGATCGGTCCCTCCGCCGCAATCCACCTTGGCCACCCGACGAATCGAATCGGCAGGATTATCGTTCTTGCGTAGCGGGACGACCCATTGGGGCTGATCGTCGAACACAATCACGCCCACGTAATCCTGGGGGCCAAGCATCTTGATCGAAGCGATCGCGGCCTGTTTGCAGATATCCAACGGCTCGCCGCACATCGAGCCGGAACGATCGATGACCAGCACCAAGGCACCGATCGGCGTGATCTTGTAGTTCTTGATCTGCATATCGACCGGGAGGGCTTTTTCCACTTCCGTGTTGGTCCAGCCGCCGGCCCCAAAGCTGTTCGGACCACCGAGCATCACCAGCCCCGCCCCGAACTGCTGCGTGTTGCGGGCAAGCATGGCGATCTGCTCATCGCTGAAGCTGGTAACTCCGGCAGCTTCGTCGTCTCCGCCGGCCCGAGGAACATTCGCCAACACCACCGTGTCGTAGCGCTGCAGATCGGCCAAGCTGGTGAACATCTGGTCGGTCGATTGCCGCGTGACGACGAGGTTCTCCTGCCGCAGCACATCTACCAAATGGTCGAACTGTCCCTTCGCCCCAGAGTCTTCAATCAACAACACCTGGCCGTGCCCGCGCACCTGCGTATAGGCCGTAGCGCGATTGTTCTTCTCGACCGTGTCATGCCCCGGGTCATCCGCCACGAAGCGGGCTTCGTAAATATAGAAGTCGGGCTTGTCGAGTGTTTCAGGAACATTCGTGGTAACCACCGTCTTGCCGGGTGGGAGTGTCACTGGAGACTCGCTAATCACCTGCTCCTGATCGACGGTCCGCCGCACGATTCGCAGCTTCCCCTTCACATCGCCGGATTGTCCCTGCCGTGCTTGCGTGTTGTTGCTCAGCACCACCCGCGGCTCAAACGGCTGGCCGCGGCGAACATCCGTGGGCAGCGAGATTTTGTCGATGGCCACATCAGTGCGGCCCACCACCGGAACGGCGACCACGTCGATCCCAATCCCCGCTGCGGCCATTCCTCGTGCGGCGCGGCGGGAATCGCCCAGGTTTTCGCTGCCGTCGCTAATGAGCACGATCCGCTTGGCGGAATCCTCGGGAAACATCGCCTTGGCCATATTCATGGCCGCTTCGAGATCGGAAAACTCCGCGTCGATCAGGCTCTCGATCTGATCCGGCAGGGCCATTGGCCCCTCGGTCGGACTCACTTCCACTGCCGCCTGCCGGCCGAAAACGATCACCGCCACCCGGTCACCGGCTCGGCGATCCTGGTGTTTTTCAACGGTCTTGCGGCAATAGTCGAGCATTACCTTACGGGCACTCCGGGAAATGCTCTCGGACTGATCCAGGAGGTAAACAACCGTCAGTCGATCGCTAGTGCGCGGCAGATAGGCTTCGGCCAGCGCAAAGACCAGCAAGAGGAAGATGATGGTGCGAACGCCCAAGGCGAACCACCGCCGCACGGGGCCAAGTCCAGACAGATTCCGCCAACTGACGACCCACAGCACCGGCAGGGTAAGCGCCAGCAGCAAGTACCATGGACTGTCGAAAGGCAGTTCGAAATCGAACATCAGTGTCCCCAAATGCCACTGCTAGACCGACGCCACGAGAGTTTTTCGCCTTCGATCTGGCTTTAACCGCGTCGGTCAAGCAGTGCCACCTCTGCCGACGTCAGAGTTCCTCCCATCATAGTCGCTAAAATCAGCCCTAAAGCAAGTGTACCCCTTGACGATTCCTCGTAAAGGCCGGGATAATAAGTCATTACGCCTCGTTCATGGCGTTCCTGACCCGGCGGCTGCGGCTGAACCCTTTAACCGGCGGTTGACCGCAACTCTTCACCACCCCGCATCACGGAAGGAACGATCGACGCAGTGGCTTCCAAGGTGATTGATATTCGACGTGCAGAGGATGCACGAGACGTGGTCCACCAGGCTGTGCAAGCGCTGGCCGAGGGGAAGTTGGTCGTATTTCCCACGGAAACGGTCTATGGCGTAGCCGCCAGTGCTCTCTCGGATGAGGCGGTCGGCAGATTGTTGGCGGCTAAGGGGAGGCCTGAAGGGCAACCGCTCGCACTGGCGGTGAAGAGTGCCGACGACGCACTCGACTACGTGCCCAAGCTGAGCCCATTGGGCAGACGGTTGGCTCGCCGTTGTTGGCCTGGGCCGCTGACGCTGGTGGTCGATAACGATCATCACGACAGCCTGCTGGAGCGGTTGCCACCGCTAGCGCGTCAGGCGATTGTACCCAATGGGTCCGTAGGACTCCGGGTGCCGGCCCATGCGTTGATTCTCGACGCCCTGCGGATGCTGGCCGGGCCAATAGCGCTCAGCAGCGCCAACCGAAGCGGTCAGCCAGATCCGGTCACGGCCCAACAGGTAGTGGACGCCTTGGGTAGCGATGTACACCTGATTTTTGACGACGGCAACAGTCGATTTGGGCAACCTTCGAGCGTAGTCCGTGTTCGCAACGGATCTCTGGAAATGCTTCGCGAAGGGGTCGTTTCAAAAGCTACTTTACGAAGGCTTTCGAGCTTTGTGCTGGTCTTTGTTTGCACGGGCAACACTTGCCGCAGCCCCATGGCGGAATCACTGGCCAGGAAACTCATTGCCGAACGGCTCAAATGTCGTATCGATGAATTGGAGGAACACGGGGTGATCGTGGCTTCGGCCGGCATCTCGGCGGCGATGGGAGGACGGCCCAGCCCGCAGGCCGTCGAAGTGTTGCGAGCCCGCGGCCTGGATCTTTCGCAACACGAATCGCAGCCGCTCAACGAGCAACTGGTGCGACATGCGGATCTGATCCTCACGATGACGCGCGGGCATCGCGAGGCGATCATCAACCAGTGGCCGGCAGCCGCGGGACGGACGCAGATTCTGCGCGAGGACGAAAACGATGTGCCGGACCCGGTCGGCGGCCCGGCGGAGCTCTATAAGCGTTCAGCGGAGCAGATCGAAGCGGAATTGAAATACTGGGTGCCGCGTTTGGAATTGTAAACGCCTGGAATTGTAAACGACGAGATTCGGAAAGCAGCAAACCATGAAAATTGCCATCGGTAGCGATCATCGAGGAACCGAAGTCAAGCAGAAACTCATTGAGCTGCTTCGTGGATTGGGGCACCAAGTCCTGGATGAAGGAACCAAGACCGCTGAGAGCGTGGACTATCCCGATATCGCTCAGAGCGTGGCGGAACTCGTAAGCCGTGGCGAAGCGGAACGCGGCATCCTGATCTGCGGCACGGGAATCGGCATGGCAATCGCTGCCAACAAAATACCCGGTGTGCGCGCGGCACCCTGCCACGACGATTTGACCGCCGAGATGAGCCGCCGCCACAACGATCTCAACGTGCTGTGCCTCTCGGCCGACATGCTTGGCGAGCGGCTGATTGACCGGATGGTCGAGATCTGGCTCAGCACGGAATTCGAAGGCGGCCGCCATGCGCGGCGCGTACAGAAGATCGCGGAATTGGAAGATCACGCGAAGTAGGTAGTAGCTGATCTCGTAAGAGTTCAGACGCTTCGGGCTCCGAAGTCTCACGACTTCGGCTACGAGTGTGCAGAAATTCTGGCGCTGCTAGCAAGAATTCTGAACATTGACTCGGCAAGTTCGGCAAGGAGTGCCGGTCGTAGCGACTGGGCCGGGAAACTTTGCCTTGCTAAACGATGCTGACGCGCCGCTGTTTCGCAGTTTTTTCTCAAGTTGGCCTGTGGACTATTGATCGCGTTGTGAAACCCGCTTAGAGTCGAAGTTTGAGCCGCAACGTGCAGCGACATGGCCAGCTTCGAGCCTTTCGTTCCGACTGTTTCCGCGGCGCCAGAGATACCCCAAGGATTGGCAAGCGATGAGAGATTACTCAGTACCACAATCGGAAGAGGTCGATCTGTTGATGCGCAACGCTCAACTTCGCGACGAGTTGGAGCCGTACTTCGACGAGTCGATCGGCCGCGTCAACGTCGAGCAGCTCACTACTCGAAAGGAGAACGAATTCCTGGCGTCGATGCTCGCCTGGGAGCGGGCTCCTGTGTTGCCGATCTCCGAGTGGTTCGAGCCGCCACTGGCGCTGCCGCATCCCGATGAGTTTCCCCATGACATTCCTGGCGAAGCTCGGCTGCATGGAATTCTCTGGGACACGATCTACAAACTGTTCGAGAAGCGAATCGTATTGGACTTCACCGATCATCTTTCCGATCGGGCGCTCTACTGCTTGATCTTTCGCGACATTGTCTCCAGCCAGGAAAAGAAACTCGATTCGACGCACAGTTATTTGCATTGGGACTGCGCCGATGTGGGCGGTAACCCCGATGTCTGGCTGCGCCATTATGCAACGATCGAAGAGCGAGACGACTGGGCAAGTGAAACTGGCGAAATCCCCCGAGTGAAATGCCCCCCTACCCACGCCGCTTGCCGCGTCGGCCGTTGTAAAAGCCCGTTCGTACGACGTGCGTGTTGCCCCGCATTGCAGCGGCTGGCGATCAGCGAGAGATTGCGAAAATAACATCCACCGGCGTGCTGAATCCGACTACGATGTCGCCACCGTCGAGTACGTCACCCGCGGTCTTGACCACCACATCAGTGGACGAACGATAGATCGTCACCGTCTGCATTCTCGGGTCAACGATCCACACCAACCGCGTCCCTGCGTCGAGCCAGGCCTTTATTTTTTCGTCCACTTCGCCCGTTCTGTCGTTGGGCGAAAGTACTTCCACCGCCAGATCGGGGGCGCCGGGCCAGAATGCTCCCGTTGGTGAATCCTGGGGAAGATTCTCCCGAGCAATGAATGCGATGTCCGGGCCGAGAACCGTATCAGGATCGCGGCCGATGAGAAAACCTCCCTCGGCGCCAAAGATCTTTCCCAAACGATTCTGCACCACATGGTGCCCCAAGAGCGAAGTTAAGATGCCGATGATTTCAGCATGTAGCCAGCCCGATGGCGACATCATCCGAAGTTCCCCTTCTATCAATTCACAACGTGCATCGCTGGGTTGGAAATTCAGCAATTGCTCAGCGGTCATGGGAGTTGTAGTTGCCATGGCAGTTCATCATTGCTTTTTGGTTTGACCAAGGCGAGAAAACCAGACCAATTCGACTTTACTTTGCCAATGCCACAGCCCCGCGCAGTTTGCTCAAATCGGCTTGCTGGTTGGGCCTGAAGCGGTACACCATCGTAGCCTGTCCGGGGGCCGGCACGCAGACGGCTACCTGGGACTCACCCAGCACTCGCAACGTGTTTCCTTGCACGATCGCCGCAGTTCGTTCATCGATGCCGATGCCGAGAAGTCCTGGATGTTCATCCAACACGCCCAGCAGTCGGCCATAGCGGCCGCGTTGCGAAAAGTGCTGATCCACCACGGCTCCGCTGAGCAACCCAATACCCTGGCCTAGCACGGCGCTCGTGTATCCATAGCGAATCATCAGTTGCGACATGGCTGCTGCGCCGGCGGATGTGCCCCCCACAACGCCCCCTCGGTTCAATACGTCGCGTACGGCCTGTTCGGTCTTGGTGCCTGAACAGAGACTCATCAGCCGACTCTGGCTTCCGCCGGCGATCCAAACCGCTGTGGCCTTTGTCAGCGGAATTACAAATTTGGCGGAGTCCGCTTCTTCTCGGGACTTGGCATCGAGAAACACCAGTGAATCGGCCCCCATGCTGCGCCAGCCCCCAAAACGGCGCTGCACATGCTCTTCATCGCGATAGGCATAGGCCGACGTGATCAGCACGATCCGTGCCTTGCGGCCTCCTGAGAGGCGAACGAACTCTTGATAAACCGGATCGGGCGCCTTACCACCCCCTAAGATAAAGAGCGTACCTTTGTTGGCAACGGCTTGTGCGGACAAACCGACCGCATTGGGTTCCGCAGCGGCGGCACGGTGTGTCAGAAAAGTTGCACAGAATCCAGTCAAGACAACAGAAATCAACACCTTCATTTTGGACCTCGCCCTGGTTTGCCTGTAGGCCACGGAATTGCCTGGTACCGCACCGCTTGGCCGGGGCGGCAGAAATACCCAATTAACAATAATCTGTCAAGCATTTTGATAGCAGTCGCGGCGATCTGCAATCACTGGCATGCCACCGAAATCATTGTAGCAGCACGCAGGAACAGATGCGCTGTCAAGCGGCCTAACCGGTCGCTGCCGTCCAGATGCTTGCGAAAACGGCCTCCAACGGAAACAATAGTCCCGCCGGCTTCAATAATTGGGAGGCCAGACTGATTATTTCTCAGCTTTCAGGAACGGAACAGCCTTACGATGCACTCTCAACTAGTAGTACTTGGTGGCGGACCCGGCGGATATGCGGCCGCCTTTCTGGCGGCGGACCTGGGCATGAAGGTCACGATTGTCGATCTGGAACCCCGCCTGGGCGGAGTCTGCCTGCTCCGCGGTTGTATCCCTTCAAAGGCTCTGTTGCATGTGGCCAAAGTGCTCAGTGAAGCCAGAGACATATCCGAATGGGGCGTCACTCTGGGGAAGCCCAAGATCGATATCGATGCCCTCCGCGCCCGCAAGGACAAAGTCATCGACACGCTCACCGGAGGGCTGAAGCAGCTCGCCAAGCGTCGAAAAGTTCGCGTCATCCAAGCCCGGGGAGTGCTGGAGAGTTCACAATCGCTTCGGCTCTCAGGAGGAGATCCCTCCACCTACAGCGACGGCGATCTGCTCGATTACGAACATTTGATCCTGGCCACGGGATCGATTCCCGCGATGCCGGCGGCGCTAAAGATCGACAGCCCGCGCCTGATGGATTCGACCTCGGCCTTGGAACTGCCGGAAGTGCCCAAGCGGTTGCTGGTAGTCGGCGGCGGATACATTGGATTGGAAATGGGAACCGTGTATGCCGAATTGGGCTCGCGGGTGAGCGTTGTGGAAATGACCGACGGACTTTTGCCCGGCTGCGATCGCGATTTGGTCAAGCCGTTGCAGAAGCGATTGGAGACTCGCTTTGAGGCAATTCACCTCAAGACAATGGTGACAGCGCTGGTGGATCACAAAACCGAGATTGAGGTGATCTACGATGGCCAACATGCAGGAACCGAGCGCTTTGACCGAGTGTTGGTGGCGATTGGACGGCGGCCCAACAGCCAAGGGCTAGGCTTGGAAAAAACGGGCGTGGTACTCGATAAGAAGGGCTTTGTCGTTATCGACCGCCAGCAGCGAACCGCCGATCCTCATATCATGGCTATAGGCGATGTGGCCGGCGAACCGATGCTTGCGCACAAAGCGGCCCACGAAGGCAAAGTGGCCGTCGAAGTTCTGGCGGGGGAGCCAGCCGAGTTCGACAAGCGGGCGATTCCGGCCGTAGTGTTCACCGATCCCGAAATCGCCTGGGCTGGGCTTACCGAGGATCAGGCCAAGCTGGACAACATCAATGTCGAAGTGGCTCTCTACCCCTGGGCCGCCAGTGGCCGAGCCCAGGCGCTGGGAAACACCGCCGGGTTGACGAAGTTAATTATCGACCCTGAGTCTGAACGGGTCTTGGGTGCGGGGCTTGTCGGTTCTGGAGCAGGCGAGCTGATTGCTGAAGCAGTGGTGGCCATCGAAATGGGATGCACCGCCCGGGATCTTGCGGAGTCGATCCATCCCCATCCCACCTTGAGTGAAACGCTCGGATTCTCCGCTGAAGTAGCCTTGGGTACGGCCACCGAAGTCTATAAGCCGAAGCGCGATCGGCACTCGCATGCGGAGCCGGAAGCCTAGCAACTGGCTCGCTTCGCGCTGACTTTAGGGTTCCTGACCAGGCAATCTGGCTTCTCGGCGACCAGTCTGGTGCATGTGGAAGCAGCTTACGCGCGATGCCTATCCTCAGCTAGCAAAAATTGCAGGCGTCATCTTCTGGCCTGCCGTTTGCTTATTTCAGGGTCGCTTGTCTCCCCTTCTTATCACCCTGAAGAGGCTCTCAATGCTGAAACATGCCGTAGTCGATACCGAATCGACCGGTGGAACTCCAGAAATCTCTGACTCGCTTGCCTTCCGCTCGTCGCCCGAGAACACCATTGGAGTTGAACTGGAGTTGCAGATCATCGACCCGCAAACGGGTGATCTGGCGGCAGGCGCCGTGCGCATCCTGAAGGCGTGCCATGAAGAAGGTCTGACCGATGTCACGGCCGAATTGATGCAGTCGATGATCGAATTGAAGACCGGCGTGTGCCGCAATGCGACGGAAGCCAAACAGCAACTTAATCCCCTTCTGCGGCGAGTGCGCAATATCGCCACCTCGCTGGGCTATCAACTTGCTTGGGGGGGCACGCATCCGTTCAGTCGCGGCGTGGTTGGCGCTGTCTCCCCCGGCGAGCGCTATGAACGTATTCAAAACCGGCTGGCCTGGATCACCTACCAACGTGTTGTGTTCGGGATGCATGTCCATGTAGGGGTTCCCAGCGGCGATATCGCCATGGGGGTAACAAGCATGTTGGTGCAATACCTACCCCACCTGTTAGCGCTCTCGGCAAGTTCTCCATTCTGGCATGGTGAAGACACAGGGTTGGCTTCGTGCCGAACCGCGCTCTACCGGATGTTGCCTCATGCCGGCGTGCCGCGGTATTTTCGCAGTTGGAAGGAGTTTCGCACCTTCTATCGCGTGATGCGCGACGCCAAGTCCGTCGAATCGCCCAAGGACATTTATTGGGATATCCGTCCTTGCCCCAGCCTGGGTACGATCGAGTTTCGCATCTGCGACATGCCCGCCACCCCAGCCGTGGCCTGGGGATTGGCGGCCTTGATTCAATGTCTGGTCAAGAGTACACAACGGTTGTTGCAAGAGCGCCCGCACCTGTGCCGGGGGGACATTCGTCGCCACTGGGTTGCCTTGGAGAACAAATGGCTGGCCACGCGCTATGGATTGGGAGCCGTCCACATCCGCACGCCGTCGGGCAAACGCGGGTTGCTGTCTCAAGATATCAAAGATCTAGTTGATCAGATGAAACCCATTGCGGAGGAGACGGGAGACGCCAGCTTGCTGAACGCTGTTCGGCCCGGCAAGGACTATGAATCGGCAGCCGATCGACAGCGACGAGTCTTCCGCGATAGCGGCGACTGGAAAGCTCTGGTGGGGGATATGACGACACGCTGGGCCGAGGAACTGTAAAGTATCCATCACGCTCCGCGTGATGCTGGACCTCACGCGGAGCGTGAGGGGTACTATGGGAGCCGCGGCATGTGCGAACTGATGGGCCTGTCGTTTGCCGAGCCGGTGGCGGCAAAGTTCTTGATTCACGAGTTCGCCACCCGGGACGTGGAAAACGCCGACGGCTGGGGTTTGGCCTGGTACCCAGACCATTCATTGGCCTTGGTTAAGGAAGAGTTGACCTGGCGAAAGAGCGATTACTCGCAGTTTCTTGAGGGCTATCAGCGAATCAAGGCGCAAATCTATCTGGCCCATGTCCGGCATAAGAGCACCGGTGGCGAGCCGACCCATGCTGATACCCATCCCTTCGGCCGCGAATATGCAGGTCGGGATTATTGTTTCGCTCACAATGGCACTCTGCCTGAATTTCAGAAGCTGCCTTTAGGCCGATTCATGCCGATCGGCGGCACGGATTCGGAACGGATTTTCTGCTTTCTGTTGGATGCGATCGCGCTGGGGCAGAGGGGAATGGATGTTGAGACGGATTGGCGCTGGCTGCATGGGACGTTGGCCGAGTTGAATCAGCAGGGAACGCTCAACTGCCTCCTCTCCGACGGAAGGAGACTTTTTGGATATCGTGACGTGACCGGCTGGAAGGGACTGGCGCTGCGAAAGATACGGTTCCACGGCCAGGAAGAACGCCACTTTGAGGATGCCACGATGGAGATCGCGGTGGCTGGCGATTCGACGAATCATGGTTCCGTGCTGGCCACTCGGCCGTTGAGCAACACCGGCTGGCACGAACTCAAGCTGGGAGAGCTGGTTGTGCTGGAACGAGGCCGGCTGGCGTTTTCCAGCCACGGAGCATCGTAGCTCCTGTATCGTATTTGAAGTCGTCGGACTTCCGCCGGAAGTCTCCTGCCCGATCTCTCACGACCTCGCCTTTGTGGATGAATTACTCTGCGGAAGTGGCGATGTCTGATTTTCGCTCGCGTGCCACTTCAGCAAGAGCACTGTCGGGGCGATCGATCGTGGGCAGACCAAGCAATTGTCGCGCCCGATTCAGTGCATCGTCAATGTTGCCCGAAAGATTTTCGAAGCCAATGGCCTCATACAAGCTGTGTTGGATCAAGACGTTGAGCGGCTGAGCATGAACACCGGACAGCAGCAAGGTCGTCCCCTGCCGGCGGCACTTTTCGTAAAACTCTTCCAAGGCATGCAAGCCGGTAGCGTCCATGGCGGGCACCCTGCGCATTCGCAGGATGAACACGCGCGGCGGGCGTTCTAATCCTCGCAATGTATCTTGCAATCGATCGGCGATGCCGAAAAAGAACGGGCCATTGATCTCATAGACTTCAACGCCTGGTGGAATATCGCGGACCGACACGGAGTTGGGATCTTTCAGTTCGCCAAGGTCATCGACCCCGTTCTCAAGTTCATGACGGACGGCACTGATATTGGAAACCTCAGCCATCCGCCGAATAAAGAGCATCGCGGCCAGTACGGTGCCAACACCCACGGCGATCGTCAGATCGGCGAACACCGTCAGACCAAATGTGGTCAGCAGCACCGCGACATCTCCCCTTGGCGCTTTGAGCAAGGATCGAAAATGATCCAATTCACTCATGTTCCAGGCCACCATCATGAGGATGGCTGCCAGGGCCGCCAGCGGAATATGGCCGGCCAGTGGCGCAAGAAACACCATACACAACAGCAGGGTGAGCGCGTGAACCATGCCGGCTAACGGCGTGCGTGCGCCACTTTTGACGTTGGCCGCCGTCCGGGCGATCGCCCCCGTGGCCGGGATACCTCCGAACAGCACCGAGCCAATGTTAGCGACACCCTGGGCGACAAGCTCGCAGTCGGTTTTATGGCGGAACCCCGTCATCCCGTCGGCCACGACGGCTGACAGCAACGACTCGATCGAAGCCAACATGGCGATCGTGAATGCCGAAGGAAGCAACTCCCGTATCTTATCCAGGCTCAACTGGGGCAAGTGTGGCGTAGGCAACGTACGAGGAATTTCACCAAACTGCTTGTAGATCGTGGCCACATCGAGATGCAGCAGGCGAACCGCCAGAGCGGCCACAACCACTGCCACGATGGCGCCAGGAACACGAGGCGCAATTCGACGCAGTACAATCAACAGCAAGAGCGACCCGCCACCGATTATTGCAGTCGTAGGATTCCAGGAAGTGAGGTGTGCCGCATAGGCTCGCCACTGGCCGACAAAATCCGGCGGCACGGCCTTCATCGTCAGGCCGAGGAACTCCTTGACCTGCGACGAGAAAATGATCAGCGCAATGCCGGAAGTGAAACCCGTCGTCACCGGATAGGGAATGAATTTGATGAGCGCGCCGAACCGAAATACTCCCATCAGAATGATTAGGATGCCGGCCATCAGCGTGGCCGTTGCGAGCCCGGCATAGCCAAATTGGGTTGCCACTCCGTAGACGATCACAATAAATGCGCCGGTCGGACCGCCAATCTGCACGCGGCTTCCCCCCAGGGCGGAAATCAAGAAGCCGGCGACAACGGCCGTGTAGAGCCCCATTGCGGGAGGAGAGAGCCCCGCTTCTGTCGCTACTGACTCTGGAATCGAAGCAATGCCGAAGGCCATCGCCAGCGGCAGAGCGATCACCCCCACGGTCAGTCCCGCTAGAACATCAGCCAGCACTCCACGCAGGGTGTAACCCTCGCGGAAACAAACAATCGATTTGGGGAGATAGCGTGGCATGGCAAAGTGCGTGAGAACAGTCGCAAATGCAGTCCTGTGGGTCAATGTCATTAACGTAGAATGGGCTTCCTAGGCCGTTACTCGCACGTAGGATGGGCTTCCCAACCCGTCTTATTCAAACGGGCTTGGAAGCGCGTTCTACGGGATGGCGCCATGACAGCAAGACTGTCACGCTCGCTCGGCTTGACGCCCCATCCGCATATTGCATAACCTTCCCCCGCCATCCGCCGGACTTGGCCACGC
>JAIOPX010000372.1 GCA_021413705.1 Planctomycetota bacterium
CCGCTTCATGCTGCGCGCATGCGACGCCAAGTGACGTTCTTATATCTCGTCACCAACTCTCCATCCACACACGGGCGGACAAATTAGTTCAACCATGTCAAAATGGCATCGCGAGCAAACCTTGAGCCGAACATGCGTGGCTGGTGGCTTTTTCTGGATCTTGATTTCGGCAGGGTTTCTGGTATGGTGACGGATGCAAATGATGGCGCCGGCATGGAGCGTTGCTCTGTTGATGTGGAGCGTTGCTCTGCCGGATCGCGATGGATCGCATCGGGGTAGTTCTAGGCTTTTTGGTTAAGCCGCCTGGCTGGCAGGAATGTCTGTCTCACAAAGCGGCTTGAAGGGCTTGGGCTCCAGCATTATTTACAACTGGCCTGCGGTGCGCGCGTAGGAAGGAGATCACGAAACACGGAAAAAGAGAAAGCACGAAAAGGAAAAATCGAAAGGCTTGGAGACGGCGCTGAGGTTGCGCGCCGGCTGAGAGATCTCAAACTAAAGGCTTCTGGAAAACGAGGTTATTGGCGGTGCGAAAACTTCGGGATAACAGACCGGAGAACCCCGGCGCGCTGGGATCTGCGGCAGAGCGGAGAACGGAGCGGAGAACAAAGGGCGAACAAAATCAGCAACCTATTGTCGAACAACAAGTTGCGCGGGCGAACACGAGAAGCCCACAGAGCTCCGCAAGTCATGTGGCCAGCGGCGGCAGACGCGCGGTGATCTATGGGATGGGAGCGTCGGGGGACCGGCCCACTCTGAGGGAGAACAATGGGAGAACCCGGCGCGCCGGAACCTGCGGCAGAGCGGAGAACAAACCGGAGAACAAGCGGAGAACATCGGGAAAACAAGATCCCTAACCTATTGCTTAGCAAGAAGTTGCGCCGGAGCGCACGAGGAGAGCCAAAAGCTCTGTCCGACACCTGGGCGGCGGTGGATCGGCGATGATCAGGGGGAGAGGATGGTCGTGAGACCGTCCCACAACCCGCGTCCAACAACCACGGACCATCCCACAAATGCTACGACCGGCTGGCGACCTGCGTGTCGCTACGGGCGGCGCGGCGCTCTTCTTCCAGGCCCAGCCGCTTCATCTTCTTGTAAAGCGTGGTGCGGTTGATGCCCAGGGCGTCGGCCGTTTCGTTGCGGTTCCAGTTGTTGCTGTCGAGCATGGCCAGAATGATCTGCCGCTCGGGTGCTTCCAGCGACTCTTTGAGCGAATGATTGGCAGCCGATTCGAGCCGGTGCGTCATCGCCGGACCTTGCACGCTGGCCGGCAGGTCTTCCGGGCGAATCATGTCGCCGCGTCCCAGCAACACGGCCCGCTCGACGATGTTTTGCAGCTCCCGCACATTGCCGGGCAGCCGCAACCTCTGCAAGGCGGCCATTGCTTCGTCGCTGAAATCGCGCACCTGGCGTCCCGTTTCCTCACACACCTGCTTGAGGAAGTGCCGGGCCAACAACGGAATGTCCGAGATGCGGTCGCGCAGCGGCGGCAATTCGATGTTGATCACGTTGATCCGGTAGAACAAATCCTGCCGGAAGGCGCCGGCGGCCATCCGCTCGGCAAGATCCTCGTTGGTGGCCAGGATGACTCGCACATCCACGCTGCAAGTCTTGGTGCTGCCGACCGGCTCGAATTGCAGTTCTTGCAACACTCGCAACAGCTTGACCTGCAAGGCCGGGCTGGCGGTGCCGATCTCGTCGAGGAAGATCGTTCCCCCGTCGGCCTGCTTGAACTTGCCGATTTTGTCTCCGGTGGCTCCGGTGAAGGCCCCGGCCACATGGCCAAACAATTCGGTTTCCAGCAGCGTTTCCGGCAGCGCCCCGCAGGCGACTTCCACGAACGGCTTGTCGCGCCGCGTGCTGCGGCGATGGATCGCCCGGGCGATCAATGACTTGCCCGTGCCGCTTTCGCCGGTGATCAGCACCGTGGTCCGCGTATCGGCCACGCTGTCGATGATGTCGAACACGCGCCGCATCCGATGGTCGTGCCCCACGACGTTGTCGATCCCAAACTTCATGTCGAGCTGAGCTTTGAGATTCGTGTTCTCACGAATCACTTCCCGCTGGGCCAGGGCTCGCTCGATCGCCATTTCCAATTCTTCATCGATCAGCGGCTTGGTGAGGAAGTCGAATGCGCCGGCGCGAATCGCCTCGATGGCCGCATCGACCGTGCCGTAGCCGGTAAGCAGAATGACGCTGACAGCCGGATGGTTCTTTCGGCAGTGCGCCAGGATGTCAAACCCATCCCCATCACTCAGGCGGATATCGACCAAGGCAACGTCGTAGGTCCGTTTGGCCAGCGCGGCCAAGGCGTCGGTCTGCCCGGAGGCAGTGTCCACCACGTAATCCTGCTCGCGCAGCCATTCGGCCATCGAAGTTTGTACGTGCCGATCGTCGTCCACCAGTAACAAGGTGCCTTTGGTCATAAACTTGGCTCCCGCAATCGAATCGAGGGTCTCAGCGCCGAGCACGTATGTCTTACGGTCCGGGGCGCATGGCCGCCAACGCCCCGTCCGGCGAGGAGAGGGTAGGTACAGCAACACCGCCGTAGCTTATCTACGTCACAGGTAGTGGGTGGTCAACGCAATGCCCGTCGCTGCGGGTGTCTAGGCGATAAAACCCTTCTGATCGGTAAAACTGGATAGTAGCCTCTGCCTGCCGGCTGCAAGTCCTGGCGCGCCGGGGGCGGTGGCTGGGTGTTGGAGTACAGCGTTCGGGCTGCATTTGACTTTCGAAGCAGGCTAAAGCCTGGACTCCAACGCGCGGCCACTTCCGCCAGGCTAGGCCTACTTTTAGCGAACTCAGCCAGAATTTTGCCGTTATAATCGCCACGGCCGGTTTGCTTTCGGCCAGAGACGGCTATGATTGTCTATTGGAAGGAACAGTAATCTCAACAGGAAAGCCCCAGCGGATGGGTGGGATGTGGAATGCCGCATCTCCACTCGCAAGGGGTAGAGCGCCTATAATGGCCGGCAACGCTGAAATTACTCATTTCGCGTCAGGAAGCCGCGTGATTGTCGCCGTAACGGCAGGGACGGACTTCGTTTCCCATTTCCCATGCTCCCATTTCCCACGTAACGAAGAGAGGGGTGCCATGAGCATCAATGTTTTGGTGGCTGACGATCACGAAGTAGTTCGTAGCGGCTTGGCCAGCCTGCTGGAAGGTTCCGACATCAACATTGTCGCCGAAGCGCAAAATGGCGAAGAGGCCGTCGATCAGACGGTGCGTCACAAGCCCGATGTGGTGTTGTTGGACATTCGCATGCCCGGCAGCGATGGTCTGGACGCGCTGGAGCAAATTCACAAGCGAGTTCCCGAGGCCCGCGTAGTGGTACTGTCTACCTACGACAATCCGACGTATGTGGCGCGGGCCGTCGCCCTGGGAGCTTCCGACTACGTTCTCAAGGGAACGAACCGCAAAGACTTGATCGCTGCGATCCGGGCGGCCGCGGCAGGTGAGCCGCCAACCAGGCTGGGAGAATTGCGCCGTGTTGCCGGGACGATGAAGGAACGCCCCGAAGCTGGCGACGACGTGCCGCTGACGAACCGGGAAACGCAAGTCCTGAAGCATATTGCCCTGGGATTGAGCAATAAAGAGATCGGCCGTTCGCTGGACATCAGCGTCGAAACGGTCAAGGAGCACGTCCAGAATATATTGCGTAAGATTGGCGTGGTGGATCGGACGCAGGCCGCCGTCTGGGCGGTGCGCAAGGACATGGTTTGATGTAGGGTGGGTGCTTGCACCCACGGCTTTCTTTCCCGGAACCAAACAGCGTGGGTGCAAGCACCCACCCTACCGTGCCCGCGGATGCGCGTTCTTGTACGTTTCGCGCAGGCCGGCTGTGCTGACGTGCGTATAGATCTGCGTCGTCACTAGGCTGCGGTGACCTAGCAGTTCTTGGACGCTGCGGATGTCGGCCCCACGGTCCAAGAGATGCGTGGCAAAGCTGTGGCGAAGCGTGTGAGGCGTAGTGCGCAAATCGAGTCCGGTTAGCTTGAGATATTTCTCCAGCATCCGGGCCACGCTGCGGGTGGTCAGCCGAGTGCCAAACTTGTTGACAAACACAGGGCTGCGTTCGTTGGCCGTGGCGTTTCCCTTGAGCCGTCGTTTTGCGAGCCAAACTTTTAGGGCCGCTACTGCATAGGATCCCAGATGCGATATCCGTTCGCGCCGCCCTTTGCCGCGCACTCGGATCACCCCTTCGTTGAGGTCCAGGTCTCCGTCGTTCAGGCCCGCCAACTCGCTGACGCGCAGGCCCGCCGAATAGAGCGTTTCCAGAATCGCTCGGTCACGCAAACCTGCGGGATCGTTGCTCGGTGGAGCCCCGAGCAGCCGGCCAATTTCCTCGGCCGAAAGAAAATGGGGGAGCGAGCGTCCCTTGCGTGGGTTGCGCAGCGGCTTGGCAGGATTACTCGACGCCCATCCGTCGCGCTGGCCGAAGCGAAAGAAGCTACGGAGCGAAGCCAGCCGGCGCGAGATTGTGGTCTTGGCGTAGCCGCGTTCGGCCAGCGATGCAACATAGCCTCGCAGATCGAGCGTGGTCACTTCTTGCGGGCTGGGGCACTCACCCATCGCTTCTTGCAAGTAGGCGCACAGCGCGGTGAGATCTTCGCGGTAGCTTTTGAGTGTCAAGGCGGAAGCGTTGCGTTCGACTTCCAGATGCCGCAGAAACTGCTCGACTGACTTACGCATCGACTCAGAACTACCCTTCGTGTTCGCCACCTTCGGTGGCCAGCGGCAACTCGAAGCGTCGAGCCGGCTTGGGCTGTTGGCTTTCCTGGCGAATCTTCTGGCTCAGCACGGCGGCATCGTACCAGGTAAAACTCAGTTCGGGATTCGAGGCATAGCGTCCCAACACCCGCAAGGTGGCGGCCCGGCTGGAGTCGTCGAACAAAAACACATAGCGTTCTTCGCCCTTAACCAGCGCCAGTACGTTGATATCTTGCGACACGGGAGGTGTTCCTGGAAAACCAAGCGGCGGGGTGACGTGCGGATGCCAGCGGCTCGTAGGGTGGCCGAGTCGAGAGCCGCGACCGAAGCCGTCGTTCGGCTCCAAGGCTCTTATCGGACGTTTGCGTACTGCGACACTACTTTCGCGCGTGCTGGCGCGCGGCGCAATGCAGGCACGACCGCGAGCGATTTTTCCAGAGTTCGCCGTGCTGAAAATGCTCTGCTTCGATGGCAGCGCATGACCAACGCCATTGAAATTTGGACGATGATGGCACCCACCGCTAGCGCTCAGAAATGCGGTCTTCATCGCACAAAACCGTGCATCAGCGTCGATCGCTGCAAGGAGAGGCTTGGTGTTCGGAACTCGATCCCAAGGCTGCTATCGTCCAGGCATGAGTATGTTGCTGGGCGGTGGGGTTGATCGGGGCAAAAGCATTATTCCGCCTGGCGCGAACGTATTTTTAGAACCGCTTTTTCCGTGAGTAGCGATTGCACAGCCCGCCGTGGCACACGATTGGCTGTTGTGCAAATCGGCTTGAGAAATTGTTTGCCGTACCGCGCTCTCACTCTCGCATCGAACTCACCGGGGCGGAGAAAAAACTTGAATCAAAGTTTTCACGAGAGTTTCGTGGGCCGGTAGCGAAAAGCTCTCAGAGCAAATCACTCAAGCCACTCAGCGCAATCGGCTCTCGCGACGCAAAGGGCTCTCCATAGCGAGTGCCAATGACCCGACCCCAATACGAAGCCTCATCGCGGAGTTGCTCCAAGAATGTAGGGGGCTCCGTAGGCCGCCCAGTCACGAACTGGCTTTGATAGCA
>JAIOPX010000373.1 GCA_021413705.1 Planctomycetota bacterium
CACACCCGCGCAGAGCGCAAGGACCACCCCGAGCATGAGAAATACGCTCCAACTGGTGGGCGCATTCTGCCACAGAAATTGAGGGTCGGTGTCCGGCCTGATTTCAGCCGGATCGACCCCCAACAACCGGAGCAGCCAGGGATGGTTCGCAAGATCCAAACGCAAGTCCTTAGTAAACGCTGATGCGATAGGTGCTAGGGTAGTTCCATGTACGCAGCACGCGACGATCGGGGCCAAACTCCTCCACGCCGCGCGAGTTGCTGACGATCGTATTGCCGTTGTCCAATCGTTCCACATCCCAAGGGCCAGGGACTTCCTCCACGGACCACGCCACCTGCCCTGTCGGCGAAAGCTCGACCACCCGATTGCGCCCCTGTTCGGCGATGAGCGTGTTGCCGTTTTCCAGCCGCCGTGCCGCAGTGGCATTGGCTGCCTGGAATGTCGCCACCTGCTGTCCCTTGGGATCGAACTCGATCACGCGACTTTGCCGCGGCTGACAGACCAACGTATTGCCGTTTTCCAAACGTCGCGCGAATGCCACGCCTGCACCATATTCCTGCGTGTTGACGATTTTCTTGTCGGGAGCAATTTCAATCACTTGCCCTCGATTGCTCAACACGACCAGCGTGTTGCCATTGCTCAGCCGCTGTAAGCACGAGGGATTTCCGGGCAAATCGTTGGCAGTCCAGATTTCTTTGCCGGTTTCATCAAATTCGTGAATGGTGCGGCCGGAATAGTTCGCCACCAGTCGGTGTCCGTCGAGAGTCCCAGCCACGCCAAACGGCCCGGTTACCTGCTGACGCCAGACTTCCTTTCCCAGCGAATCTATTTCAACCACCTGGTTGGTCGCCATGCTGGCTACCAAAATCCGTCCCAAGCCAAGCGAAGCGTTGCGAAGCGGAAATCTCAGCTTTGCGCTCGCTCCGGGTCCGTCGAGCCATTGCTTCCAGGCCACGATAGCCGTCTCACGCTCTTTGGAATCGGCCTGCGGCAGATACTTCAACGTCTGTCCGGTTGACTCCCGTAGCGCTAAAAATGCGCGGTTGCGAATTCGCGATTGATCGGATTTGAGCAATTCCACCAGCGTTGGCAGACTTGCGCGATCTCCGCGATTGGCCAACTCCCACGCGGCCGACAAACGAACCAGCGGTTCGGCGTCCTGCAGCGAGCGAGCCAGGGTTGATCTCGCTTCATCGGTGGTGATCTTCGCCAGCCCGGCGATGGCCACGCGACGAACCGTGGCCTCGTCACGTCCGGCGGCGACTTGCAATTTTGTGATATCCGCGGGTGTGACTTGCTTACGTAGCAGATCACTGACCTGCTCAACGAGATACTCCTCTCGAGCAATTTGCGCGGCGGAGAGAAGAGTAGATGTATTGGCCGAACTGCCCAGCGCCGACAAAGCGGTGGCGAGAAGTCCCGATTGCTTGCGGTCCTGCTCCCCGGACAAAGTTATTCCCTTGCCGGTGCGCAGCAAATCACTCTGCGCTGACTTGAGTAATTCGATGGTTTGTGGAGGACGTGTCGTGGAAAGCTGCATTTCCTGGATTCCGTCCAGCAAGTCGGCGTATGCCGCAATGGGAGCTCTCGGCTGACCGGCGGAATAGGCCGATACGAGATCGGCAATGGCCTCATCCATGCGGCCGGCGCGGTAGTAGAGTCGCATCCTTTCCCGCTGGGCTTCCATATCCCCTTCGCCGATGCGCGCAGCCAACCGCGCCAGGCGAGGCTCAATCCCCTCCAATGAATACACGCGATACGGCCCCAAGACCAACAACTGTCGCCCGTCGGTAAAGAGATTGCCCAGCGGTTCTCCGGAGGGAATGATGACCCGGGTCCGGCTCAGTTCTCGCGGGCCGACATCCTGGCCCACTCGAGGATCGAGTCGGACCACTTCGTTTCCGTCCGGGATATAGATCGAATCGCCGGTCAACAAGCCACGGCCGCTGGACTTCGACAAGGCATGTTCCCATTTCAACCCACCGCCGGAAATTTTGTAGCAACGAACGATTTTGGGGCCGGCGACATAGACGAAATCGCCGAGTACACCC
Source organism: Planctomycetota bacterium (assembly GCA_021413705.1). GTDB lineage: Bacteria > Planctomycetota > Planctomycetia > Pirellulales > UBA7805 > JAIOPX01. Next base: position 2,052 of record JAIOPX010000373.1, read on the forward strand.
AAGCAATATTCAGCCGCCGCCGCCTCACTCGAAGGAGCCCGGGCAGTCTTCCATTGAAGTTCGCCGTTGCGACGATCGAACGCCAGAATCTCATCGGCATCCGAGGGCATGACCAGCAATTGCGAGCCGCGAGCGACCACCGTGTCATCCAACCAACAACCCGCGACATCGACCGCCATCGGCCGCCGACGTTGTTGTTGAATATAGGGATTAACCACCATGTTTTTGCGGGGATAGAGCGCAATCCAGTGAATGCCTCCAGAAAGGGCATCTAGCGCTGCCACAACACCGGCCCCAGTCGCGATATAGACGTCGCCACCCTCCACGGCCACGCCCACCGGCGCCCAAGCCGAGGCTCCTCCATCGGGCTCCTCGCAGATCATCGTTCTCCATGCCGTTTGGCCCGTGCTACATTCCAACGAAGCCAGCCAAACGGAGCCGTTTTCCACGATCGGAACGAGCAACTGCTTGGCGTAGGGGATGGGAGACCCCAGAAAGCCAGCTTTGGAGGCAGGTTCATTGACGCCAACTTTCTCTCCGGCGTTGCGAACCCATTTCAATTTTCCGGTCGTTGCTTCATACGCCGTCAGTCGATTCTCGCGCTGACGAACCATCACCGGTCCGCCGTTGTTGGGAAAGCGCTGAATCCCCGGTCGCAGAGGACCTGCTTGCTGAGGTGGCACCGCTTCAATAGTCAACAACAAATCCCCGACGATGCTCATCGAACCATGAACGCGATCGCCCAGCGTTTGAATTTCCGCCGGGACAAGTGGTCCTATGGGAGCGCCAGGATTGCCTCGCCGCATTTGTTGCATTTGCTGGACCTGCCCCCATCCATACATTTGGTACATCGGGGGAACGATCGGTTGATATTTGTTTTCCCAGCCAAGCCACTTCAATTTGCCGGTCGCAAGATCGCGGCATGCCACGCGATCGTCGGTCTTGTAGAAGACATGGCCCCCCTGAACCAATACTTGCCCCGCGGGTGTGCGGCCCGACTGCCGCCAGCGCTCGATCATAGAGTCACGGTCGCCGACCGTTTGCGCAAGCCGCTGACTCGCCCGCGACATTCCGGGGGTGGGCTGCATTTCTCCCTGCGGCACTGACGAGTCCACTAGTTCATCGAACCAGCCGTCGGATAAGCCCGACGCCGTGTAAGTGGGAGGCAAGTTCGCCATGTGCCCGTCGCCGGCGGCGGCTCCCAATCGCATCGGCCAGCCTTCGGACGAGGGACTCGCCTGGACCAGAGCGGGCCGCAAACCATCCGCTCGAACGGCCTCCACCAACCGCGGCACAGGTCGCCCCTTTTCGAGTTTTTCGAGCCGCTGCAAGGCACTTTGCGCTCCCTTGGCATCGCCCACGTGGGCACTGGCCACGGCGAGACGCAA
>JAIOPX010000374.1 GCA_021413705.1 Planctomycetota bacterium
TTGAACGCGACTCGTTGAACGGCACCGAGAACTCGGGAACGACTGAGCGATGTCATGGTGCCTCACACTTCGACAGTGATGAAGGGAACACTCAAGGCCGGGATCGTGGCGAAGTACGTCAGTACCTTGTGATCCTTTCAATTACCCACAAGTTCCGGCCCGACGAGCAACCGCCGGCGGCTCGAATCCCTCGAACTTTGGGGCCACACGCGGTCCCCAGGGTGATCCGAGGAGGGCACGGACATGGACGCCTGGGTCCACAACGCGAAGTGGGCAACAGCTCCTTCTCCGCTCAACGGCTGAAGGCTCGTCTCGGCAAGTGACTCGGCGAACTGGGGCGACGGATTGGGGTCACCATGCCGGTGGTCTGTCAGGACTGGGCCGCCACCAAGGCCGCGTACCGATTCTTTCGCAATGAGCGCGTGGATGAGAGCGTCGTCCTGACCGGGCACTTCGCGGCCGCCACCGACCGCTTCACCGCAACTTCGGGCACCGTCTTGGTACTCCACCACTCGACCGAGTTCAGTTTCCGGCGGGACGGACCCGGCAAGGTCGATCAATTCTGCCGTGTCAAGGCCCGACGCACCACCCACACCGTTTGCGGGCTGTTGATGCATGCCGCTCTGGTGTTGACGACCGACGGGCTGCCTCTGGGGCTGGAAACTGTGAAGTTTTGGAACCGCAAGAAATTCAAGAGCACCCGCGCCCTTCGGAACCGCGTCAACCTGGCCCGCATCCCGATCGATCCTCGCAGTGGTCAATTCCTCGTGAGCTCTTGGAGAACTTCTCGTGATTGGCATGCGGTTCAGATGGCGGATAGAACGGCTTCATTCGGAACACTCCTTGGGTTGGGAATGAGCTCCGGAGAACGAAAACGCCCCAACGTACCAGGGAAGCACGTTCGGAGACGTTTTCTTGGGCTCCGATGATCACAATCTTTACTTGGCGAAGAGTTGTGACCCCGCGAGTGCGGCACGAACCAACTCGTGCACATCTGCCAGAAATGGCCGGGTGAGCACCCAGGCCAGATAGTCCGGATCGGTCCGGGCCACATCGACCAACACTCGACCGCTGTGCTTGCCGAAGGCGAACACCACGGCCCCGCGTTCATCTCGCCGGAACTTTCCCGCGAGATCCACCTCGACCAACTCCCTGTGCAGAGCGGTTGGGGCGGCAGACAATCCATACCGGCCTACCTGCGCATCCAGGACCTCAGCTGCAGCCCGGGCATCCGTTGCGGCTGCATGCGCCCCAGTGTGCGAGCGTCCCAGGTAGAACGCGACTGCTGCTGACAGGGTGCGAGCTTCGTATCGGCGGAACACTGCTAACGCATCCAGCACCGACCGCCCTGCCAATGCGAACGGCACGCCGGTGCGAACGCACTCAGCGCACAACAACGGCAAGTCGAAGCCGGCGATGCCAAATCCCGCGAGGTCGTTGTCCGCAAGGCGGGTGACCAGATTCGGGGCAAGTTCCGCGAACGTCGGGGCCTCTCGCACATCCGCGTCGGTGATGCCATGAACCGCGGTTGCCGACGAAGGTATTGGGCATCGTGGGTTCACCCGGGTCTCGAACGACTCCTCGGTCCCATCTGGTCGGATGGTCAAGACGGCGATTTCTACGATGCGATCTGTGACGGGGTCGGTGCCGGTGCTTTCGAGATCGATCACCGCGAGTGGCTTGCTGAGGGTCAGGTATCGGAATCGCGTCACGAGCACCTCCCCGGCCCAGAAGGGTCGATGACGGTCAGCGCTGTGCGGCCGACGGGGAGTGGACGCCAACACAGGCCACACCGCTCGCAGGTGACCCGAACCGCCCGGGACTGCCCGTCCTCGGTCGGACACACCGGCACGACCACGGCCGGATCAGGCACGCGGCGCAGGCGGCGAACGCGAAACACCAAGTCGGTGCCGGGCGGGGGCAAGTCGGTCGGTTCGCTCATCAGCCACGCGACCCGTACTCTCGCTGGAACTTCCGCAGGCACACCCGTATCGCGATCCACGGAATACCAAACTCGACAATTGGGGAGCCGAGCCATCCGGTCGATCACCATCCTGATGGCGGGATTTCGCCACGAACGCGTGTAAAAATAGAACCGTGTCCGGGGGCTCTGGCGAATGATCCGCAGCCACTTGCGGGTGTATCGAACACTGAAGAAGTCACCCCCGACATGGATTCGAAGTATCCGAACGGCGTGTGCGACGAGTAACGCCCGCATCCGTTCGCCGAACCTTCGCTGACGTGACAAGATCAGATTCCGTCGATACCGCAGAGCAACCGCAGACCGGTAACTTTCCATTGCTGCGGCATAGCAAACCGAGTGACACGTCGGGGTCATGCCTGGGCAAGTCTGAAGCGTCCCACTCGGGAGCGAGAAACTCCAGATCCAATGACAGCCGAGTTTGTGATTTCCACAGGCCAGCATGATACCTCCCTGAAAAAAGCAACCGCCCCGCGAGCACGCGGCTCACCGGGGCGGTTGGGATGATGACGGCCATGCTGAAGTCGATCTGCATGACCTCCACGTAAACACTTCGTCCCCCTCGTGAACAATCCCCATCGACGATGCAGATACGATCAGGTTCTGAGCCTGACCAAAGTTCACTCGCCAGACGACCCGGCGGTTTCTGGTGTCTGACCCTCTGAATACGCCTGCCCAGCTGAGGCTGCGGGCGGAATCGACGCGGGTCCCCCCCGGGCTCGGGACCGGACAATCTCCTGAGCAATCATCACCAGCACGCGGTGCAACACGGAACCAGGCTCGATCGGACCCGACATGCCCCCGCTTGGTGTTCGGCGATCGTCTTGCCGCATGGATCACCCTTGGTACATGAAAAAACCCCCAGCAAAATGCTGGGGGTCAACGATTCGAGAGTCTGACTCGGTTCAGAGATCCGAGCGTTCATAGCCCGGAAGCGATTCGAATCGATAATTCGAGTTTTGATGACGACGCAGTTTCAAATAGTCCGCTGGCGGCTCCGCAAGTAATACGTAAGGACTCTCAAGCCCGAGGTTGCGCATCTGGCGGTCCAAACACATGGCCTTTGAAACCGCCGCTTGTGTGACCGATCCGGGCAGCCGAGAGGCAATCTCACGCTGATGAATGCCTTCAGCCGTGAGGCGAACGACATCGGCCCGAATTCGTTCGCGCTGCGGGGGCTCGAACAGATCCAGAGTGATGGTACGTGTGAGCAGCGATGATACTGTTGGCACCTGCCGGAAGCCGGGTATGAGACTGGCCAGCGCCAGTGTCACTCGGGCACGCGGAAGCAAATGTCCACCGTCGCAAAGCCGAACCAAATAGACATGGAACTCGGGGACGAGATTCTTCAACAATGAACCGAACTCCGGCGATTTCAGAGAGAGATCCCGAAACCTGCCTTCGAATTCTTCCCGTAACTCCGCCACGGAACCTGGCAGAAGCAGCGTCCCCGCCTGAAGGCGTTCCAGATCTTTCCGCTCTCGGGCAAGTTGTTTCTCCTCCATTTCGATCTTGGCTAGGACCTCTTTGAACATCGGTTTAGGACCGTACTCGGCGATGGCGTTGCCGAGGTTCGTCTTCTGGGTCCTGAGCGAGACTGTTCGCCGTTCCAAATCCGCTTGTCGCTCGGAGCCACCGCTCTGGCGTCCGGCTTCCTCGACCAGACTGCGGAACTGCGCATCGAACCCTTCGAGCTGATCCAGTTCGCTTCGCAAGGCCGAGGCCACGGCGGTCGCGGCACGCTCGCCACAGATGCCAATCGAGTTCCAGCATTTCCACTCGCGTGAGCCCGAGCACATCAGATTTTCAGTCAGCCCATTGCCACCCCAGACATAGATCCGACCACAGTACCAACAGCGCGTGTGCTGACCAGGAAATCGTGTGCGTTTCTTGGGCCGGCCGAAGAGCGGGTCGGCACCGTTGACGGGCTTTCGCCCACACCCCTTATTCGCCTGGTCCAGGACGTGATTCACTTCATCGAACAGGTCCGGCTCGATGTGAACCAGGTGTGGGCACTCGCGAAAGGTCGGCCCCGTTGGGTTCTTCACGGGCATGCGTCGCCCAGTCTCGTGGTGCTTCACGGTGTGTTTGTAGCCGCGGCCAGGCATCCCCTTGAGCAATGGGTTCCGTGTGAGGCGGCGAACCATCTGTCCACTCCATTTCCCGCAGCGAGTGTACGGGCCGAGGGGAACCTCCCTGGCATTCAGCCAGACAGCGATCCGGGAGCAATTGCGGTGCTCCTTCAACTCTCGAAACCACTCTTGGAAGATGTCGGTGGCGCTGGGATCTTTTTTCCACTGGTCGTAAGTCTTCGCCTCTTCGGGGACGACATACCCATAAATTGGTCGCGCCGTGGCACCACCGAACTTCTTGAAGCGGTTCATCAGTTTGTGTTTGATCCGCTTGCTGGTGTGTGCATTGTGGCCGACGTGATCCCGGCAGGCGGAGATCACATCCTCTTCCCAGGATGGTTCGGCTGTGTCGATACAGTCGTTGGGGGCGATCACGCGAGTTCCGTGATCGACTGCAATCCCACATAGCCAGGACGCCTCGGTGCCGCGAACGATTCGACCAATGTCCTCGGCGATCAAGAGGTCGAGTTTGCGACTGCGGAGCAAGTCCTCGACCTTGGTCAACTCTGGCCGGTCAAGTCGCTCGCCCTTCCCGGTGGTGGCGATGACCTGGTAGTCGACCGGAGCGTCGTACAGATCAGCTACGATTTGCATGGCGTGATCGACTTGGTCATCAAGTGACAACTCCTTTTGGTTGGGGCCGCCGCTGATCCGAGCGACGATTCCAACCGTGAGCGTCTGGCCGTTGCGTGGCCGGATTTGATCTTGTGGTTGCAACAAGAAACACCTCTTGGCAGGGATGATAAGAGCTGAGCCCAGGCAGACGCACGCGACAACGGACGCGGCTTGAACCGCAACCGACTGACACACGGGTGCGTCTTTGCCCGCAGAGATGCTGGCGGATCGGGGGTCGCATCCCGGTCGCGTCTTGCGACTTCGGACGGACTGACGTGAATAAGAAGACCCCGCGAAGCCAAAGGCTGCGGGGTCAGGAACAAGTGGCGACAGGAAATGCGTCTCCGCGGGATAAATCTCCCTTCACATTACTATGACAGATAAACGATCAAAATTAAGTTGTTCAGTTGGTACGTGTTCTTGGGTCGCAGCCACGGCCTGAGATGGCGAAGCTGGACTCAGGGCCTGTGGGAGAGGAATCGAGGTGGAGGAATCCTGGCGGAACAACTCACTCGTTGTGTTCAATCTTCTCCTGCCAGCACGCGGGATCACGGCGTCCACTCACGAACCACGTCACCAGTCCCACGCTCGAACACCCGGATTTGAGTCGGCAACAGATCCAGTCGGTACGTACCGCGACCGGCACCGACGACCAAGTCGGCGAGACCCTGTGGGAACCCCTTCGCGTTTACCAATCGACACTTCCGCTTCCGGACGAAGCCAGGATCCTTTTCTTTTCGCTCTTGAAGGGCGAACGCGTCGACCACTCCCCCTCCCTTCGACAGTCTCGCGAGTGCCAACAATAACTCCCACTGGCTGGTGTGGCGTGCCCAGTCGACCTCGACGGCCTCACCACTCCAATACGCCGCTCGCGGCAAATCCACAAGAACCAACCCTCCGGCCACCACCGCTGCCTCGACCCTCTCGGTCGGATCATCCGGCTCTTCGCCCAATGCTCGCAAGATCGACAGGCCGGTTTCGGAGTTCAAGAAGCCGAGCCGGGTAGCCACCGTGACCACTGCCTGGGGGAGCGACACCCCACGCAGAGACATCCACATCCCCACTGCACCACGAGACTGGTAGTACGCTTCTTCCAGTTCCCCGCCAAGCTTTTCCCGCTCCTGCGGTGTCAGCACTCGGTCCCACAGCCACTGCGCGGCCGCCGACCCCTTCACTCGGAGGTATGCCGTCTGCAATTCCTCTCTGACCCACACCGGAACCGAACTGATCGGTCCGGTCGAGCGTTGAGTTGCTGTCGCCATCGTTGTCCTCCGAATGGATGTGACGCATCAAGTGGACACGGTTTCCCCTCGGGTGTAAAGGGCAGGTATGGCACTACTCCCCGGCGCACTTGGTTCTGGGACCGATCGTTCAACGTTCAACGTGTGGTTTGTTTGCCTGTGTTCCTCCTGGATGGGCCTGCACTGGCGGGAGTTCTTGGGCTGTGGCTCAGGGATGTACCAAACGCAGGGCAAGGAAAGTATGACCGATCAGGATCAACTTCGTCTTCGGCATCTTCCTCGGAGTTCGGCAACATCGGTCTTGCGCCAACCGATTCACCGCAATTTCAAGGCACTGAAACTTCCCAACGGAACCAGCGACAAATCCTCCTGACCAGAATCGGAGCGAAGCGTCGCGGAGAGGGTTGGCGGCAGCAAGTTCCACTCTGGGTGAAACCAAAACTCATTCGAGGTCATTCCGTCGTCATGGCTTGCCAACCCGACCCGCGATCCTTGCCGAGCGAACGTTCTTCGGAGTCGGCCCTTCGTCTGTCACAGGTGGGCCTAACTCTCCTGCGTCCAGAGTTGTTCTGTGAAAATCACAAGGTCGCGTGGCGGGACCGGGAAGCGACCGTGGAGTGGGAACAATCCGCTCGTCATCAGCCGTGCATTCAGCCCGGCATGGCGGGCGGGTGTGGCGATGGTGGACGAGGACATGCTGACCCCCAAGCAGGCCGCGAGCCGGCTCGGGGTCACGCCGACAACCTTGTACGACTGGCTTGGTCGTTCGCGTCGGGGCTTGTTCGTCCTTCGCGGGCGACCTGTGATCGTGGAGTACTTCCAGACGGGCGCCAAGGGGCAGGGACGGATCCGGATTGCGACGAAAGAGGTGGATCGCCTGCGCGAATTGATGCGGGTGCCAGTGGAACCAACCCATTCCCCCCGACCGTCGGTCCGCCGAAATCGCTTCCCTGGTATCACCGTCCCGCTTGGGCGACCGGGTTGAACCGGGCACGTGTCGTGTATCGACGGTGGTGTTTGACCGCCGCTCATTCCCTGTGACTCACCAACTCATCCACCATCAACTGATCGGGATGCCTTTCAACAGACCGAGTCCGCATAAGGATGCCGCAATGGTCCCTGTCGAGCATGACAGTGAGACAGCAGAAATCTTTTCCGGCCGCGGTTTCATGCACCGTCGCGGCGCGAGGAACTACCGCCCCAGTTTGCATTGAAACGGGGTGTGCTCTTGGGCATCGCGACTCTCTCCAATATTGCTGCGTTGAGCGGCACTCACACCCAAAGTGAATTTCTTCACGGGGCGGAGCAGAGTGCGCACCTCCGCGTGATCGCGCGGGTGCGGTGATTGTTGAAGCAGGCCTCTAGTTCTACTGTATCCCTAGATTCGTAGTTCGTTCTTCAATGCAGGCAACAGTTTACGCGAGCGATGAAAATAGAGTCGTGCTTTCTCGTTCCGTTCCAGCCACCGCGTGCTGCGACGACAACTCACTTCCGGATCGTT
>JAIOPX010000375.1 GCA_021413705.1 Planctomycetota bacterium
GCCTGACGTTGTGCGAACTGGAAACTGTTAACCATCCCTACCTTGGTGCCGGAATCGTCAGGCAATAGCCTGACCTACTATGGGCGATGAACTTACCACCGAAGTTCGGCAAGCGGCTGAAAAGCTGGTCAGTGCGCTGGAGGCCGCGCGGGGCTGGTCGGACGGTTGGGCGAACGAGACCCTGAGCGATGCGCTCGTGGATCGGGCGCTATCCGAGTGCGTGGCCCAACTAGCAATCACAGGTTGCTGGGGGCGAGACAATCAGATTCCCTCGGGCGAGTTGTGGCGGATTGCCGGAGAGTGGCTCCAGGTGGGTGTGCTGCAAGAGCGAGCTCGCACCAAACCGCTGGGCTACGCTGGCGACTATCAAATGTTGGATTGGATCATTCGCTGGCAATGTTGCGAGCATCCCTTGGGCCGATTTTTCGACCGGTTCTTTCAAAGGCAGGCAGCACCCGAGGCGGTCCGTGCCCGAACGCTGCTGGCGGCCGGAGTGATTGCAGCGGATTGCCTTGCTCATGCTGACGGGCCATACCATGTGGTGAGCGTGGGCGTAGGCCCGGGGCTCGATCTGGCCGCGGCTGCCGAGATATTGCCGAGAGAGCGACGGAGCGGTTTACGATTTACGCTGTTGGACCTCGACGAGGCCGGCCTGGAGTTTGCCGCCGGCCAGCTTTACAAGCATGTGAGCCAGTCGCAGGTAACAGTGGTTCGGGACAACCTCTTTCGGCTGGCACGCAACAAACGGGCGGCGGAGCGGATGGCGGGAGCGAACTTCATTCTCTGCACGGGGCTATTTGACTATCTCGACGATGCATCCGCGCCTGCCCTGCTGCAATTGTTTTGGCAATCACTAGCGCCAGGGGGCCGCATGCTGGTCGGCAATTTTGCTCCCCACTGCCCCACTCGGGCGTATATGGAGTGGATCGGCAACTGGTATCTCAACTACCGGACGACGGAAGAGTTGGCAGGCCTGGCCAGGAGTGCGGGGATTCCGAGTGCGAGCTTCTCGATCGTGTCTGAGCGGCTGGGGATCGATCGGTTCATTGAGGCGGTGCGGTAGTAGGTCCATTCTGCCGGAATGGACCTGTTGAATCAGTATCTAGCTACTCCCTGCCGTCATAAATCAGTGGAACGTCAACAAAAGGTCCGTTTCGGCAAAACGGACCTACTTGATTCACGCTGCACAGCTCGCCAATTCCTGATTGCTCTGAACGGATTCGACGATCTCGCAGACCTTTGTCAGCTCACACTCCGTCAGCGCCGAGCCGCTCGGCAGGCAAAGCCCTGAAGCAAACAGCGACTCGGCTATGTGTCCGCCTCGGCATCGGCAATGCGAAAACACAGGCTGCAGGTGGAGCGGTTTCCATACAGGGCGTGATTCGATGTTCTGTTGCTCCAGTCTCAAGCGGATAGCTTCGTGGGTAGCGCCGAATTGCGATGGATCGACCTGCATGACGGTCAACCAGCGATTGCACATGCCATACCGGGCTTCCGGCATAAACGAGACGCCGGGCAGTTCACCGAGATGCTGCTGGTAGAACTCAAAATTGCGGCGGCGAGACGCTACCCTGTCGTCGAGTACGTCTAATTGGGCCAGCCCGATTGCCGCCAGAACATTGCTCATGCGGTAGTTGTAGCCGACACTCGAATGCTCATAGTGAGGCGCCGGATCGCGGGCCTGGGTGGCGAAGAATCTCGACCGTTCGATCAATTGTTCGTCATTGGAAACAATCGCTCCGCCACCGCCGGCGGTGATGATCTTGTTGCCATTGAAGGAAACGATGCTGGCCCAGGCGGCGCTTCCGGCGGGACGTCCCTTGTACGTTGCGCCGAGTGCTTCGGCCGCGTCTTCAATGACCGGTATGGCATATTTCGCGGCGATGGCATTGATCGCATCGAGGTCAGCACTCTGGCCAAAGATGTCCACTACCACGATTGCCCGGGGCAATTTATGCCGGCTGGCGCACGCCCGCAGTTCCTCCTCCAGCAGATTGGGGTCCATATTCCAGGTGCTGCGATCCGAATCGATGAAGACCGGCGTTGCACCTTCGTAGACGATGGGATTGGCCGATGCACAGAACGTAAGCGTGGAACAAATCACTTCGTCGCCCGGAGCCAGGTTGAGATGGCGCAGCGCGAGATGCAAGGCCGCCGTGCCACTTGAAACCGCAGCGGCGTGTTTCATCAGAAGCCGCGCGGCCAGCGCCTTCTCAAGCTGGTCCAGTTGCGGCCCGGCAGGTGCGACCCAATTGGAAGCCAGCACTTCGGCCAGATTTGCCTGCTCTTGGCCGCTGAGATGGGGTGGTGAAAGAAATATGCGCGGCGAATGCATCAGGCCACCTGCAAAGTGCGAGAATCTCGAACAATCCTGGCCGGCGAACCGACGGCCACCACGTTGGCCGGCAAGTCGGCAATCACCACCGTCCCCGCCCCTACGATGGTTTCTTCGCCAATCGCAACGCCTGGGATCACGCAGGCGCCAATGCCGATGGCCGTGCCATGCCCGACGCTGACATTTCCGGCCAGATGAGCGCCCGGGCCGATGCTGGTATACGGTTCGAGCACGCAGTCGTGGTCCACCGTGGCGCTGGTGTTCACGATGGCGTGCTCGCCGATCTGAGCGTCGGGTTGGATGACGACTCCGGCGCAGACGAGGCTTCCTGGTCCTAGTTCAACTGTTGAATGAACAACCGCGCTCGGGTGGATAGCGGCAACCCAGTTGCAATCAAACCGAACGGAAATCCGCCGCCGTATTTCATTGTCTCCGATGCCGATGATCGCATTACGGGCACCTTCGGATTTCGCCAGCGCCAAGCTTCCCCGTATCGGCACGCCCAGCAGCGATTTGCCCCACTGGCGTGGATCGTCGTCATACGCGGCCAACACGGTCTGGCCAGCGGCTTGCAGCGTAGCTATGACGACCTTTGCGTGCCCACCAGCGCCGAGCACGACAACTCCAGAATGAAAATCCGGCAACTGCGCTTGCCGTGAGCCCAAGAAAGGCGGCATCGTCGCATGGCCTTCGGCGCTAACGCCGGAGCGACTCACGACAGCCAACACTGTCCTAGCCAAAATCGAAAGATCGAGCCAGGGGCTGACATGCTCCACATAGTGTACGTCGAGTTGGAATCGACTTTCCCAGTCGAGCTGGTTGCGGCCGCTGACTTGGGCCAATCCGGTAAGCCCCGGACGAACGTCGTGCCGTCGAGCTTGCTCTGCCGAGTACCGAGGTAGATATTCCGGCAAGAGCGGCCGTGGGCCGACAAGGCTCATTTCGCCACGCAGCACGTTCCACAGTTCAGGCAGCTCGTCGAGACTGGTGGACCGCAGGAAACGCCCCAGTGCGGTCAGCCGCTCGGCGTCGGAAAGCAGATTGCCCTCAGCATCGCGAGCGTCTTTCATCGTCCGGAACTTCAAGATGGTGAATTCCCGCCCATGCAGTCCGATCCGCTTCTGGCGAAACAGCACGGGCGTGCCGAGTCGCCAGCGAATCACTACAGCGAGGAGGACCAGCAACGGCATTGCGAGAATCATCATCAACAACGCCAACGAACGATCGAAGAGCGATTTGCCGAAGCCGAGATAGCAAGATCGAAGCATGTCAGGCGGCCCTCTTGCCGGCGACTTGTATCAGCAGATGATTCAACTGCTTGGCATGGCGATCGCGATTGAAATGGACCGTCACATAATCTCGTCCGGCTATCCCCATCCGTCGGGCGTTCTCAGGCTGGTTGCGAAGCTGCAGGATGGCATCCGAAATGGCATTGGCGTGCCCGGGTGGCACAGGAATGCCGGCGCCGGCGGTCTCGATCACATCGCGGATCACCCCTTCGATGGCCAACACAATCGGCCTTCCTGCCGCCATATAGTCAAAAATCTTGTTGGGATAGGCGATGCGAAAGAGAGGGATATCTTGCAGGGTGGCGATACAGGCATCGGCGGCAGAGAGGATTTGCGGCATTTGTGATTTGGACTGAGCGCCGGCAAACGTGACGTTGCTTAAGTTCAACGAGCGAGTTTTGGCTTCCAGCCTAGGGCGCTCCTTGCCATCTCCAACCAGCATGAAATGAATATCGGGCTTGTCGTGCAGTTGGACCGCCGCATCGAGGATCGTGTCAATGTCGTTGGCCATGCCCAATGCGCCGGCGTATACGACCAGGAACTTATCCGACAGGCCATGCTCAACTCGAAATCGCTGTTGATCGGCCGGCGCAGCGAACATGGCCGCATCGACACCATTGGGAATGAAACAGACTTTGGCCGGAGGAACACCACGGGTGGCCAGATAGTCTTGGAACGGGACATTCACAATGATTCTTATGGCCCGCTTATAGAGAAATCGCTCCATTCGCCGGGCCAGCCAGATGAGCGACCGCGACTTCAGCACTCCCATCTCAACGGCCACTTCCGGCCACAGATCGCGCACTTCGAGCAAGAAAGGACGGCGGCGGAGCCTGGACACTGCCCAGGCCGTCAACGCCTGAAACATGGGTGGCGATGTTCCCCACACCACGTCCACTTTTTTCACACGCAGCGCGGCGACAAAAGAACTCAACATGAACGACAGAAACGCCACAATCCGCCAAGCGAAGCTGCGATGCAGCGCGGGAAATGTGTACGCACGCACGACATTGACCCCTTCCCATGTTTCCTCGCCTTTCCCATCAGCCTGCGAGTTGACCGGTTTTCCTGTTTGATAATTCAGGTTGCTGGCCACAATCGTCACCTCGTGCCCGCGGCGCACGAGCCGGCGCGCAAATTCAAAGTGTCGCGTCCCTCCCGAATCGTTCGGCGAAACAAAGGCCTGATGGATCAGCAAGATGTGCATATATTGGCCGTTATAAGTCGATGACCTTGTTGAATCGTTTCAGCCAGAGTGCCTTCAATCGGCAGCCAAAGGCGAGTTGGTATCCCTCGAAACGCTTCGCCCAGTCGGCAAAGTGCGACTCACCCGTGATGGCCGCCGCGGCCCGCAACTGGGCTACATGCACGCCGTGGTAATGGACGCTGGCTACGTCAGGCGTGCCGGCTCGACCGCGGCGCAGGCTGTAGCACGACCAAAAACCCAGGTCGTAATCACTCAGGCGAGAGCGAAGAAATGCCCAGCCACGTTCGAGCCACTGAGCATAACGTTCGCACGCAAACCAGCGAGCCGCATCGGAGAGGGCAAACAGCGAAAACAAATGACCGTTGAGAATCGAAGTTGGCGGGTGTGTGGCGGCTTCTTCATAGGAGACCGTGCCATCCAGCCACTCGATGGAAGTTCCGCCCTGGTCCATGGGGGCCAGGAGAACTTCGATTGCGCCGCGGGCGACATCGGCATATCTGGCTTCGGCTGTTGCCGCCGCCGCACGCAGGAGGGCGGAAATACCCAGTGCCTGGCTGATGCTTGATATCCAGGGCGCTCGGTGCCCTCCGAACCAGTCGAAGTGATAGATCCAGGCGCGGCCTTGATTCCACGGCTGGGCGTTGACCACTAACCAATCTGCAAGTCGGATGAATCCGGCCAGGGCCATCGGATCAGCGTGGTGGGTCCACTTCGTATGCCGCCCCAGAGCAACGTGACCGATGAACCACGGATTGTATTGCCGGCCGAGCGTGGCATAGTCCACCAGCGGTATTCCGGCGGAGTCGGTGAGCAAGTTTGCCCTATCATCACGCGAATAATCCAGCGGATAGGCGCCTATGCCGGCTTGGCTTCCTATGCCCGACAGATCGACCACTGCCGGATCGCTCCAGCTTCGCGTAATGGTCCCCCGCCCCAAGCCATAGACAGCTAGCAGGTATTTGAGGCGGCTAAGTTCGTTCATGAGGGCGTCCTTGCCCATCTGCTGAATACGCGTGCCAGCAGATTAAAAACGGATCGATGTTGGAGTCTAATCAGGCAAACTTCCATGCGGCCGGCGTTGACGATGAAGGTCGGATCCAGCCTGCATGAAGTGGGGGGAGTATACTTTCCCACCGCCGGGCAATCTAGCGCAGTTGGGCAACGGCACGTCTGGCCGCCTTGCCCGTGCTAGCACAGGGTGCGATGGATGAACTTATCTCCGACGGTCAACTGCCCTTGACGGCAAATCGAGCGAATCTGAGACTTCCCTTCCGCTCACAAGTACTCTGCCTCGCACATTCCCTTGGTTCCTGATGCCCCTGGTTGCTGATGGTCGTCCCGCATATCCTCGTCATCTTGGTCTGCGCTGGCGTCTGTTTCGCTTCCCGAGGCGCGCTGCGAGCGAACCTGCTGAAATGCAGCATCTTTGCGGGATTGGGGATCATCCACGGGCTTGTACCCGCCATCACTCCAGAGCAACTGCGCAACTCGGGAGCCATGCATTTGCTCGATTCCCGGTTCACTACCGGGGTGCGGACGCCGGCCGCCTGGTATGCGCTCGCTTGCGTAACGCTCCTGGCCCTGGGCTGGATGATGTATGAGGGATGGGATAGACGCAGCCAGCGGATGAATCAGGCCATTTACCAGGTGATTGCCAGCCAACGCGGCCGCGGGCTGTTGGTGTTTCTGTTCTGGGCCAGCGCCGGACTGACGCTGCTGGGCTTGTTGTTGCAGCTCTTCTCGTCGGGGGCGACGATCGACGAGTTCATCGCGGCTTCGCGGTTCGAATATCGATCTCGTGACGCAATACTCGCCATCATCAGCGGTCACCTGATGTCTTTTGGGTTCATACCGGGATTTATTGGCTTTTTTCTGCCGTCACGATATCGGACTTTGGGGATTGCTTTTGCGCTAGCGCTGACCCTGTTGCTGTTCTTCGTGTTTGCCAAAGGAACGCGCAGTTTGCCATTGGGGCTGCTGGGTGGAATCGGGGTGGCGTATGTCATGCGCTATCCGGTCACTGCCAAACGAATGGTGATGATAGGAGGAGGAGGGGCGGCGATCTGCTTTTTGGCGATTTCCCTCTACGAAGTCCGCAAGGTCATGGCGGGCGCCTCGCTGGGGGAGATGGCCACCAAAGCTTTTTCCATGGATACCTATCAGGATTCGCTCGTCTCCGACCCTTTGAATTATCACGAATATCTCGTGGCAGCGATGGCCAATATCCCGGATCGTCATCCCTATTTTGACGGGGCGACCTATCGCCGCATCCTGTTTTTCTGGATGGCGTCTGGTTGGGAAAACAGTTGGAAGCCTGAAGACACGAACATTGCCTTTGCACACATCCTTGGCTCGGCGGTGACGCAAGACGTGACCATTCCACCTTCCGTGCCAGGCGACATTTATGTGAATTTCTGGGGCTGGTGGGGGCTCCCCGCTTTTTTAGTGCAGGGACTCTTTCTGGCGTGGATCAATCGCAAAATGCAAAGCAGCGTGCTGTGGTTTGTCATTTTTGGTGCGATGTGCAGCCGGTTCGTATTGCTCGTGTTGCGCGGCCAGCCCTATGACTTGTTTGTCATGATGCTGTTTGTTTTCATAGCATCCTATGCAATTTCCTGGTTCGGACCCTATTCGTTTTCCCACGCGCAGCGCGATGCGAGGCGGCTTGTCTGCTCCTGGGCTGCCGATCGACGTTCGCGAGTGCCGATTTCGCGCGGCAATACTATTCGGCCTGCGCGAGTTGTTTCACCCAGCCGTCCAGCACGCTCGATAGCGCACACTTAAGAGCCT
>JAIOPX010000082.1 GCA_021413705.1 Planctomycetota bacterium
TGGTCTCCGACCATTTCACTGCTACGACCGTAGGTCTCCCTGCGTTGCCTGAAGAACCATGTTTAGGGAGACCTGCGGTCGGTTTAGTGAGACCTGCGGTCGGTGGGATGGGACGGTCAGGAGACCGTCCCATAACTGGGGCAGCGCAAGTAGCCCTCGCTTGCCGAGCGTGGGCTGGGTATCCGAGTCAGCGCGTCGCAGAGAAACGAGATCAAGGATCCGCGACGACAACATGTAACTCAGCGTCGTGCCACTGCTTGAAAGCTGCGGGCGATGCACAAGGGCCAACGAAACCGGCACCCTCGCGGCTTTTAAGCAGTGCGGTTCAGGCGAACTCGGAGGCACAGAAGTCTTACGACTTCAGCAACCTACAGTCTACAGCCTTCAGTCTCCAGCCTAATCCAGCACTGCTTGGCGGACGCTTGGGGAGGGCGAGCTGTTTAATACGGATAGTGGCGTCCTGCAAGCAGTGGCACGACAGGCAGTTGCAGTTACTTCTTGTGAAAGTGAACCGCGCAGGCTCCGTTCTCACACTCCTCGATCTTGCCAAACCAATAGCGGTGGGTCGCCACGAAGCGATAGAGCCAGCGCCACAGGGGCAAACTGAAAGGAATGTAGAGCAGCGGAACAAGCCACCACAACCGCCGCAGGCGACGGGCCAGGTAGCGCACCGCCTCGGCGCCAGGGTGCCGGCCTCCGTTGCGATCGACTACGTACATTTCCTTCATCATCGCGTCGTGAGTCAGGTCGGGGTAGCGGCGAGCGACTTCTGGATCGTGCAGCGACAGATAGGCCAGCTTGCCCTGGCAGTCCCACCAGACCAGGCGGTGGACCTGCTTGGTACACATCGAGCAATGGCTGTCGTAGATCACCACATCGGCCCCCGGCCGCTCGGCCGGGGTGGGTAGTTGCGGTAAAGTCTGTTTTTCGGCTGTGTTAGTGATGGTTGTCATGGATTTGGATAGATGTGGGGTATGCGCGGAATCGTTCTGGGGCGGCGCCTCGCTTGCCCCAGGCACCCGCGCGGAACGCATTAACTCCATTCTCTATATCAATATACGTAATTCACTGGTCGGCTTAACCCCGAATTAGCCGCAGGGGCCGAAATCGGCAAGACTTGGAAGCATTTCTGCCGTATAATGCGGCCAGTGGGCGGTTACCGGAACCCGAAGAGGGCGAGACGATGGAAAAGGTGCTTCAGCAGGTTCGCGTGGCCCGGCGGCGGCTGGGCATGCAGATGTTTTTTGCTTATGCGGCTTGGACGCTGTTGGGGGCGCTTACCCTGGCGGCGATTGCCGTGGGTGTTCACCAGCGCTATCCCAGCGCCATCGATCCTATGATATGGAACATTTCCGCGCTGGCCGCCGGGCTGGTACTCGGCTTGGCCGCGGCCGCGTTTTGGACGTGGTGGAAGCGGCCAACCATTCTCTCGGCTGCGGCGGAAATCGATCGTCGCTTTGAGTTGCGCGAGCGGATCTCCAGCAGCCTGGCGCTGACGCCGGAAGAACAACAGTCGAACGCAGGGCAGGCGCTGCTGGCTGATGCGGTCTCCAAGGCGCAACGAATCGACGTCGGTTCCAAGTTTGGCGTGCCACTGAAGCGGCGGCTTCTGCTGCCGATCGTGCCGTTCTGCGCGGCGCTATTGTTGGCGCTGGTGGTGCAAGCGCGCGAAACACCCAAGGCTGCGGATCCGGCGGCGGAGCTCGCCCAGCGAAAGCAAATCGAGAAATCGACTGAGGATTTGCGAAAGCGGATTGAGAAGCGCCAGTCCGAGGCTTCCGAAAAAGGCTTGAAGGAAGCAGAAGAAGCACTCAAGGAATTGCAGAAGGGTCTGCGCGATATGGAAAAGCGCGGCACCTCGGAGCGCAAGAAGGGGCTGGTCGAACTCAACAAGTTGACCGACAAGGTGGCCGAGCAGCGGAAGAAGATGGAAGGGGCGGAAAAAGTTCGCGAGCAACTGCGCGGCATGAAAGACATGAAGCAGGGTCCCGCCGACAAGCTGGCCGATGCCCTGAAGAAGGGAAACCTCGGTGAGGCCGCCGCCCAGCTAGAGAAACTCAAGCAGCAGGCGCAAGACGGCAACCTGGACAAGAAAGATCAGGAAAAGCTGGCGGAGCAACTCAACCAGATGCAGCAGAAGTTGGAGGAGCACGCCCAAGCTCAGGCCCAGAAAAAGAAAGATTTGCAGCAGCAGATCGACCAGGCTCAGCAACAAGGCGACCAGGCGGCGGCCAATCGGATGCAGCAACAACTCGATCAAATGGAGCAGCAGGAGCAGCAAGGAGGACAAAACCAGCGGATGCAGGAGATGGCCCAAAAGTTGTCGCAGGCCGCCAACAGCATGAAGCAAGGCAATGGCCAGCAAGCGGCGGAGTCTCTGCAAAAACTGGCCAACGACTTGAACCAGATGCAGAAGGAGAACGACCAGCTCCAGTCACTCGACCAAACCCTGGAAGACATTCAGGCGGCCAAGGACGCCATGAACTGCGACCAATGCCAGGGTGGCGGCTGCAAGCAATGCCAGGGGCAGGGACAAGGGCAAAAGCCAGGTCAGGGTCAGGGTCAGGGGCAAGGCCAGCAGGCGGGCCAGGGCAATTCCAAAGGACAAGGGCGACAGCAGCAGGCGGGCAAGCAGCCAGGACGTGGAATCGGAAAGGGGCACATCGAATCGGAAAGCGACGGCCAGGAGAAGGACGCCGGCTATTTCGACACGCAGGTCCGCCAACAGGTAGGCAAGGGTGCGTCCATCATCGCCGGCAAAGCGGACGGTCCCAACGCCAAGGGACGCGTTCACGACGCCATCAAGGCGGAGTTCGAAAGCAAAGATACCGGCCCCGCCGATCCGCTGATCAACCAGCGGCTACCGAAATCGCAGCGCACCCATGTCGAGGAATATTTTGAATCGCTGCGTGAGGGTCAGTGAGTTCTATCCCTTGACGCGACTGGGAATCGTGAAGGAATAGATCATGACCACCGCTCCGCCGGCCAAGAGGCTCCAGGGCGCCCACTCAGGTGGGGCAACTTCACGCAGCCGGGGAACATCGGTGCGACCGTATGAGCCGACAGCCGCGGAATCGGACGAAGTGATGACCATCGCTTTGTCGATCAGCAGGCACTCCACGCCGATCGCACAACAGCAGATTCCAATGGCTAGAAAGAAAGCTCGCCACATATCCTGGTCCTTTCACAGTCGTGATGCGTCCCGGGGCGGTGTGCCACTGAGATCCATGCGTGACAACGGGGCGCGTCCAACCCTATCTATCGACCCCAGCGGGGTGGAGACTGCAATAGAGCGGATCGACGGCAATCATTCGAACATCGGCCTGGCGCGGTCGAAAGGGTTTTGCAGCCGTAGTGCGGCGCTGGTAGCGATCGTAGGGGCCGCGGTGGCCGCCAGCGCAGCGCCGGCCTGGGCGCAGACAACTCCATCGGCCAGTGCGGCCCGTCCGGCCATGGGGCCGGCGATGGATGACGAGAGTGCCACGCGACTTTTGACGCAGCGAGGGCTGACACCTGCAGGGCGGCATTGGATCTGTCCCGAAGACCTCCGGTTGCGCCGACAATTGGATGCGCTCGATCGTCACCAGAAGCAATTTCATATTGCCCGGAAGTTGCTCGATCAGCGAATCGATGAGAACGAAAAAGCGGGACGCAGCTTGGCGGAGATCGGGCAAGCGATCGCTCAGCGACAACGCTTGCTTGCCTCGACGAAGGATTCGACAGTGCGCCGCCAGACGGGGGACGAACTTGCCCGTCTGAGGACCGCGGAAGGAGCATTGCGCTCGCGATATCTTCCACCCGAGCAGTTTGCCGAGGACGCGGCACTTCGCGTAACACTGCTGGAATGGATCAATGCCCGCAATGCGTTGGCGGTTGCAGCATTGGGATATGAGGATGCGCTGAGCCGCATCGAAGATCGTTATGACGCCTTACGCGACGACGCAGAAGTTCAACGGGCACTGGCCAGTTTGGGCCGGCAGAACGTGCTGGGCGGGGGACGCAATCTGGCCGCTTCCGCGCCTCAAATTGAGGACGCTCGGCGGGTGGCGCTGGGGGCCGAAGCTCCGCTTTATCGCGTCAGTGGCCAATGGCGGACGAGCTTGTTGATCGGCGAATCGACACCGGCGGCATGCTCGCTGGTGGAGCAGGATCCGGCCCTGATCTTGCCCGAAAGCGTGGCCCGCGCGGCCGGCATCGTCCTGGGGCAAAACCTGCCGAAGCGACGATTCACGCCTGCCGACGGCCGGCCTCCATTGGAAGTGCAAGTGGTCCAGCTTAAGCGAATCCGGCTTGGCAGCCATGTAATCACCAATGTGGAAGCGTATATTCTGCCCCCTGGGGCGGAGGATCTGGGTGTAATGCTGAGCCGGCGGTATCTCAGCGGTTCCCGGCTCGAACTGCAACCCCGAATGCTGAGGCTGATCGTTCGTGGCAATGGATGACCCAGAGATGCGGCAGGCCGTAGGGAAGTTGCCGAAGGTGCTGAATCTAAGCTGTCAGGTAAGGAAAAATACGTTGCTTAGTGGGGCTGGCATCAACACTTGCCACGGGGTCGGTCGATGCAACTGAATGAGGCCGGCTGCGTAAGGGGGAGTGTTGTTCGGGTTGTGCGGGCTTCCTATAATTCGATCCAGACCTATTTCCGGTCGCCGCGGAGTGCAGGAGTTTGTCGGACCGATCGAAGATTTTGCTGGTTGGTGATAGTAACGACGACGACACCCAAGTCCTCTCGTTCTTGCGCAACCACTACGACGTAGTCGAGGTTAGCAGCCCCCTTCGCGCGCTGGCTCTGCTCACCCGGGGAGGCTTCCAGGGCACCTACGTCACGTCGCAACATTTGGTGGCGGCCTCGCGGCTGGCCCGGCTATTGCAAAACGAGCGGATTCTGGAGAGCATGCCGGACGGGGTCGTGCTGCTGGACTCCGACAACAAGATCATCTGGCACAACCAGCGGATGAAGCAGTGGAGCGGGCGGGAAGATATCGTCGGCGAGAATTTTTATAGCGTGCTCTCCAGCCCCGAGATTTTGGGGCCGGATTTTTGTCCGTTCCATACCGCGTTGTCCTCTCGCGCGCCGAGCAGTTCCACGTTGCGGGCCGGCGAAAATCACTATTACCAGATTCACGCCGCGCCGGTCTTCGAGGGGCGCGAGGATCCGCAGCACTTGATTGTCACGGTGCGCGATGTGACCAGCGAGATGCTCCAGCAACAAAAACTGGCGGCCATCCACAAGGCTGGCATGGAGTTATCCGATCTCAAGCCCGAAGAATTGCTCGACATGTCCGTGGCGGAACGGATCGAGCTGCTCAAATCGAACATTCTGCACCATACGCAAGATCTGTTGCACTTCGATGTGGTGGAGATCCGGTTGCTGGATGCAGCCACGGGCAAGCTCGAGCCGCTGCTGGCCGTCGGCATGGAGACGGAAGCGGCTAATCGGCTGCTGTATGCCTTGCCGCAGAACAACGGCGTGACTGGTTTTGTCGCCGCCACGGGCAAGAGCTACCTCTGCGAGGACACGACCGAGGATCCGCTCTATCTCTCGGGCGCCAAAGACGCCAAAAGTTCGCTCACCGTGCCGCTGATTCTGCATGACGAAGTGATCGGGACTTTCAATGTGGAAAGTCCCGAGCCGCGAGCTTTCTCGGAGAGCGACCTGCAATTTCTAGAAATCTTCAGCCGCGACGTGGCAGTGGCGCTCAACACACTGGAATTGCTGGTGGCCGAGAAAGCCACCACCGCCGCCGCCAGCGTGGAGGCGATTCACACGGCCGTGGCGCTGCCGATCGATGACATTCTTAATGACGCCGTGAACGTCATGGAGCATTACATCGGCCACGGACCTGAAGTCGTCGAGCGGCTGGAGCGTATTCTGCGCAACGCCCGTGATATCAAGCAGGTGATCCAAAAGGTGGGGCAGCGGATGACCCCGGCGGAAGCCACGCCGGGAGGTAAGCAGCAGGACCGGCATCCCTTGCTGCTGGGTCGCCGGGTGCTGGTGGCGGATGAAGATGAAACGGTTCGCAGCGCCGCCCATGCTTTGCTGGAGCGCTATGGTTGCGTGGTGGAGACCGCCCACGACGGCCGCGAAACGGTGTTTATGGTCCGCAACATCAGCGTGCTGGGGCGGTATGACGTGGTCATTGCCGACATCCGGTTGCCGGACATGAACGGATATGAGTTGATGCTCAAGATGAGTGAGTGCCGCGATGCTCCGCCGTTGGTTCTGATGACCGGCTTTGGCTATGACCCTGGCCACACGATCGTCAAGGCGCGCCAGGCAGGTTTGAAGGAAGTGCTTTACAAGCCGTTCCGCCTCGATCAACTCCTACAGACCGTCGAGCGCGTCCTGAGCACTGCTCAGCCGCAAGTTTCGACGTGACGCACCGTCGCCGCGGTCTGCCTCATGGTTGACGCATTGCTGCTGATTCTGGCATTGGTCGGACACCTCGCGCTGTGGGTCACGGTCTACAACCAGATTCACGGCCGGGCGATTCCCCGCTGGATGATCAAAACCACCAACATTCCGATCTATTTGATCGTGGCCTGCGTACCAGGATTGTTGATCTGGTGGTATGTGTCGCAGGACGAAGTTTTGTGGCCGACCTTGTTGTGGCGCCGCCCTGCCCTGCCAGCGCTGTACATTGGTTTGTGCGATGTGCTGGCCGTGATCGTTGGTGTTCGTTGGGTGATTCACATGCAGCGTCCGCCGGCCAGCATGCAATGGTCGAACCACACGACGCACCATGATCTGCTGGCCATACTCGGCGAGCATTACGATGGGCCGCCGTTGGGCGAGTGGCTGGCGCGGCTGCCGGCCAATCAACTGCTCGATCTGGCCGTGCATGAAAAAGAAATCGAGATTCCACGACTGCCGCGAGAGCTTGACGGGCTGGTGATCGCTCACTTATCCGATCTGCATTTTACCGGGCACGTCGGTAAAAGCTGGTTTGAAGAAGTTGTGCGGCGGGCCAACGAGTTTGACGCCGATATCATCGCGCTCACCGGCGATCTGGTCGATCGGGAGCGCACCTTTCCCTGGCTCCACGACACGCTCGGCAGCCTGCGCAGCAAGCATGGCGCGTATTTCGTGCTGGG
>JAIOPX010000083.1 GCA_021413705.1 Planctomycetota bacterium
CGAAATGCTGTACTGATTATTCTCGACACCGCATTGGGCGAGCGTGCCGCGGCACTCGACATCCAGTATCTTGAGGTAGCCCACCTACCTGACTCACCCGATTCATCAGGCTACATCGAACTTTGTGAACTCCCGAGCTACGTCGAATGGCGCAGGCGAAAGTTCCGAAATGCCTAACCATGCCCTGCATCAAGTAGCTCCGTGCGGCGTAGTTTCTCCCTCTTCATCTCTACTCTTGGCGAACTAACACTTCAACTGCCGCTGGCATCAATAGCGCTAGCATCTCAGTTTTCACACGGGCTGGAAGCCCATGCTACGTTTTTGCGCGCAACTCCTTATTTCTCCGCTATTCTCCTCTCCGCCCCGGCAAGCTGGGTAATCCTTCCGCATCTTAACGATTTTAACGGAAGTTCCGCTCGTATCGTTTCCGATACCTAGGAAACAACGTAGGGTCGCGGAAGATGTGCCGCGCCCGCTTCGTGCTTGGGTGGCAAAGGAAATCACGACTATGATTGCGCTTCAACGATTGTGCATTACGGCTGCGGCCGGATTTGTGCTCAGCATTCCCTTCGCCGGCCAAGCCGCCAGAGGGGCAGGGTCTGAACTGAACTGGAAATCAGGAGGCGAGGCGGCGCCGGTTTCCTACCAGGAACCGCTTGGCGGCCGGATCGATGCGGCGCCCACCGACAACGACGTCGTGCCGGCTTCCGCGCAAGAGCATGTGGCGCCCGGCCAATGGAATCCGCAACGGTCTCGTGCGATGGCGCAGCAGCAACAGCCTGTCCGGCAATCTGTCCGTCCAGCGGCCTGGCAAGCGCCACCCGGATCTGGGTCTTCCGTACCCGGTTATCAATCACCGCGCTCCAATGCACCGGCCTGGCAGGGTCAGTCAAACTCTCGTTCCGACATCAGAATGGCGGCTCGTCCGCGATTCCAAGGCTCCGTTACTTACGCACCCGATGGCCCTATGCCGGATTCCGGCGAGATCATCGAGTCGGATGGCGGCGAAATTGTCGAGGGCATGCCCGGCGAAATGATCGACGGCGCGAACTTCGACGGCTCTGGCGGCTGCGGAGGTTGCGGCGATGACTGCGACGACGGCTGCTGCTTGTTGAGCTGTCCCAAGTGCCCGCCGGGATGCATCCCGGCCCCGACTTGGCCCAACAATCTCGATCTCCTGGTCGGCGTGCAAGGTTTCAAAGGTCCGCTGGACCAAGGTCGCAACGGCAACTTCGGCTTCCACGAAGGCTTCAATGTCGGCGGTCATGTGTGGCTGGCCAAGTGCCTGAGCTATCAATTTGGCGGCACCTGGACCCAACAAAACTTCCACGGCGATCAGACGCCCGACTTCTATCGCGAAGAATCGCGACAGCAGGTGTTTGGCACCGCGGGCCTTTTCATCCGGGCCGATAACTGCCTACCGTGGCAAGGTGGCGTCGTCGTGGATTGGCTCCATGACGACTACGGGGTGGAATACAACGTCGGCCAGGTACGGGCTGAGATAAGTCGCGTTGGCTGCTTCGGCAACGAGTTCGGCTTCATGGGCGCCTTCCGCATCAGAGAGGATGAAGTCAATCTCAACAACATCCGGCCACAAGCAGGCGATGTGACACTACAAACCGTCGATCAATTCTGCTTGTTTGTACGAACGCACTTTGACAACTGCGGCGAAGGACGGCTCTGGGGCGGAGCCACCGGCGACGGAGACGGCATCTTCGGCGGCGACTACCGGATTCCGCTTTCCGACAGCTTCCTGCTGCAAGGCAACTTCAACTATCTGATTACCCGTAACGGCGAAGAGGACGGACAGCGGGACGAGGCCTGGGGAATCAGCCTGGAACTGGTGTTCCAGCCGTTCTGCCGTGCCCGCCGCTCGATGAGCGATCGCAATCGGCCGCTGTTCAACGTGGCCGACAACAGCCGCTTGATTGTCGAACCCAAGTAACGTGATGCCAACTCATGAGGGGGAATGATTCGATGCGACGGATACGAAAAGTCTGGGGGTTCACGGTAGTTACCGCGGCTCTGCAATTGGCCAGCCCGCTTGGGGCGCAGGCTGAGGATGCCGCCGCCCTGGTGCGTCCCAACGTGACGGTGCCGCTGGCGATGCGCGATGTGCAATTGGATGGACAAGGGTCGCTGCACGGTCAGGTGCTGACTCCCGAAGGCACTCCACTGAAGGAAACCAAAGTAGTACTCTGCCAGTACCAGCAAGTCGTGGGAGAGGCCATCACGAACAAGGAAGGCAATTTTGAATTAACCGGTTTGCGCGGCGGCGCGTATGAATTGCGCAGCCGCGACACTTCCGCCTGGGTGAGACTGTGGAAAGAGGGCTCCGCCCCTCCCAAGGCCACCAAAGCGGCGCTGCTGCTCACCGAGCGTCCCACCGTTCGCGGCCAGATCAACTACATGAGCGATCAATTGATGCTGCGACCGGAGGCCATCGGCGCCGTGATGATCCCCACCACGATTGCCGGCGGCGCGATCATTCTCAAGCAGCATCATGAACTGGACGAGGGAAGCTGAATTTCTTTCCAACCTGCTGCGTCTTCTCCATCGAGTCGCAACGTCAAGCACTTTGCGCTGCCGCCGGCTTTGACGAACTCCGAGAGCGGCGTCCCGTGCGGCGTATAGCCGCGATCCACAAGCGCTGCATGGAGTCGCGGGCAGCCGGAGTTCGTGACAACATGCCGGCCGACCACCACCGCGTTGCACGCGAACTGGCGCGCCTCCGCCTCCTCCACCTCGATCAGTGTCGGCCCAAGTTCCGTGAGCGCCCGGCGGCCGTATTCGTCGAATGCGCCCGGATACCAGATCGCTTCCGTCGGCGATAAAGGACAGAAACACGTATCCAGGTGGTAGTAGTAGGGATCGACCAGCTCCAGAGGAATCACACGGACGTGGAGTAGCCCGCCAATTTGCTGCATCCCGCGCGCATCGCTTCGCTGTCGATACCCGGCCACCAATGTATCACCGCAGAATAGTGCATCTCCTGCCCCTTCAAAGAATGTTTCCGCGGGCGGCTCGGCCACTTCAAAACCGGCCGCTTCGAGCCAAACTTTGTCGTGCGGTGTTTCCCCCTGC
>JAIOPX010000370.1 GCA_021413705.1 Planctomycetota bacterium
TACGACGAGGCCGACGTGGCGGCCGGATTGCCCAAGGCGATCGCCGCGGCCGAGAAATTGCGGCGAATCAACTCGCAGATCGAGATTGAGCCGATCGTGGCCGACATCGATCCGACGAACATTGCCCAGCTTTGCGAAGGGGTCGATGTGATCGTCGATGGGACCGACAATTTTGAGACGCGGCTGTTGATCAACGACGCCGCCGCCAAACTGAACATCCCCTGGGTGTACGCCGGGTCGATCGGGGCCGAGGGGCAGACGATGACCATTTTGCCGGGCGAGACCGCCTGCCTGCGCTGCCTGATGCAGGAAGCACCGCCGCCGGGCACCACACCCACCTGCGATACGGCCGGCGTGCTGGGAGGCGCAGTGAGCGTGGTGGCCTCGATCCAGGTAGTGGAGGCGATCAAAATTCTCAGCGGCCATCGCGAGGCTGTCTCTCGCGTACTGACCGTGATCGATCTGTGGGACAACCGGATGCGGCAGATGAAGCTCGACACGCTTCGCGCGGCCTGCCCCACATGCAGCGGCCAGGAATATCCCTGGCTGGAAGGGCAGCGCGGCAGTCATACGGCGGTGCTGTGCGGCCGCAATGCGGTGCAACTGAGTCCGCCCGGCGGTGGCGGCGTTTCGTTGGATGTGCTGGCTGCGAAGCTTGCCGGCGTGGGGCACGTCGTGCGCAACAAATTCCTGTTGCGGCTGGAGGTGGACGGATATCAGATCACGGTGTTTCCCGATGGCCGCGCCATCATCGGCGGCACGGACGACATCGCCACGGCTCGGACCATGCACGCGAAGTATATTGGGTCATAACTGTAGGGTGGGTGCTTGCACCCACGCTGTCGGCTCGTCGTGGACCCTATGCCTGCCGGTTACCTGCTACGGCACACGGAGTGTGCCTGCTACTTTTGGGCATGCTACACTAGTAGTGCCTTCCTTCTTTACCAACATCCTTGCCGAACATACCGTGATGCGATTCATAGTTTCATTGCTGCTCTTGGCGCTGGTCGCCGCGCCAGCCCCAGCCGAAGATATTTTTGTCAACAACCTCGCCGGGCAGGATGCGGCGGATGGCCGGGCGACGGCAGGTTCGAGTCAGCAATCGGGCCCAGTGCGCACCATTGCCCGGGCGTTGGCCCTGGCCAAAGCAGGGGACCGAATCGTACTGGCCAAAACGGAAGAACCGTATCGCGAAGCCGTGGGACTTGGCGGCCCGCGGAACAGCGGCGACTTC
>JAIOPX010000371.1 GCA_021413705.1 Planctomycetota bacterium
CCTGCCGGGTGAAACCGAGGCGCTACGCACAGGCCAAACCGTGCTGCTGCCAGCTTCCTTACCTCCGACGATCCTTACGCCGCGAGGCCAAACGACGCTGCTCGACGCGTATTTGCCGTAATCGAACAATCTCCGCGAGCCGAGCCGGATCGCTGCTACACCTGCTAGCAATGGCGGCGTCGATTCGCCTTTCTGCCGCCGAGCAACAGAGATATAATTCCGTGTTCTCTTCTGTGCATTTCACTGCTTTAGGATCGCCGGTCATACAGTGGATCCCCCGTTCGATTTTCTTGCTGCTGCGCCCCGATTCTCTGTGCCGCGCTGCGCACTCGCGGGGTTGGCCATTGTCTACGTACTTCTGCTTAGCAGTTGCAGTTCGGTTGGCCCGTATATGTCCAACAATGTGTCAATGGATTATCAGCGCAAGCAGATTCAGAGATTCGACCCGTTGCCCGACCAAGACATTGCTCCCCCTGTAGTCGGTGGGCGTCCGCGCGAATTCGATCAACCGCCTCCAGAAGGGGAACGCGCGTTTTGGGGCGCAAAACGGCAGCAGCCAGGCTGGGGATTCTGAACCTCTGACTCCAGACGGGCTTCCTAGCCTGTCGCTTTCGTAGGATGGGCTTTCCTAGCCCGTCTCTTTGCCAACCGGGCTGGGAAGCCCATCCTACGGTCCTTGGGCACCAGGGTCTGGGGTTTGGTCTGTCGCTGGGTTATGATCGAAGGCCAGTTACAATACCACTATCAGTTAAGGGGACAGTCCCCGGTTCGGACGTTAGGTCTATGTCGATTCCACCGCGGCCCGACCGCAAAAAACCCGCTACCCGCGCCTCGCAGCCCCCGAAACCGACCGACGAGCGGGGAGAGCGTCTGCAGAAAGTGCTGGCCGCGGCGGGCATCGCCAGCCGCCGCGAGTGCGAACAGATTGTACTCGAAGGGCGTGTCGAGGTCGATGGTCAGATCGTCACTCAATTGGGCACACGGGTCGATCCGCAACGTCAAGCCATCCGGGTTGATGGCACACAACTCCCCCGAATCAAGCTCCAATACTACATCATCAACAAGCCCCAAGGCGTGGTCACCACCTCGCGCGATCCCTGGGCTCGCACGCGGGCGATCGACTTGGCCCCAGAACGGGCCGGACGACTGTTCGCTGTAGGACGCCTCGACATGTCGAGCGAAGGGCTAGTGCTGCTGACGAACGATGGCGAATTGGCCAATCGGCTGGCGCATCCCCGCTACGGCATCGAGAAGACCTATCAGGTGCAAGTGGCTGGAGATGTTAGCCAGGAAGTGGTGGAAAAACTGCGCCGTGGAGTCAGGCTTGCCGAAGGTAGGGTGCAACCCGAGCGTGTGAATATCGCCCGGACTTACAAGCAGAGCACCATCCTCGACATCGTGCTGCGAGAAGGAAAAAATCGCGAGATTCGCCGCATCTTGGCAGCGCTGGGGCACAAGGTGCAACGACTGCGGCGCGTTTCGATCGGGCCACTACGTATCGGGGATTTACCTCTCGGTGAGGCCCGCCCGTTAGATCACGAAGAACTGCGTCGGTTGCAGGAAGCAGCCTATCGACCTCAGCCTACCGCCACGGGCGCCGACCAAATAGGCGAAAAATCGGCTGGTCAGAAGCAAGGGGGCGGACATTCGACCCAAACTCGATCGACTCAGACACGCTATCCTTGGAAAAAGCCCCGCACTGCCGGCGGGCCACGTCCAGCTGGTAAGACTCCGCGCCCGCGAGGAGGCAAACCAAAGACGGATGTCGGCAAGCAAAAACCTGCACCCGCCACGGGATTAGGCCGACGTGGGCGAGGGCGTCAGCAGCCTTCCGCCCCAGGTACTCCTAAGCAAGGACGCCGTGGTCGCCCGAGATAGAGTCGCCCGCGATAAAAGCAGATTGCGATGAAGAACCCCCTCCACGCCGAGTTCTGTGCTGACCTTGCGACCCAGCACCGTGTTTCCATCGTTCACAACGAGCGCATCGCGCAAAGCACCTACCGACTGCGCTTCGAGGCTCCAGAACTCGCACAACGAATTACACCCGGCCAGTTTGTCATGGTGCGGCTATCCGGCTGCGATGACCCGATCCTAGGCCGACCCTTTGCACTCTACGACACCGTGCTTTCCGACACGGGCGATGCGATCGGCTTGGACATCGTCTATCTCGTCCTGGGCAAAATGACGGCCCGGTTATCAGCCATGCAGCCGGGACAACAACTCGATGTGTGGGGGCCTCTGGGAAACGGATTCACCCCCTCACCAGCCGCACACCTCCTGCTCGTGGCCGGCGGCATCGGCCAGACGCCGTTTCCAGCCGTGGCCCAAGAGGCGCTCGGGCAGCGAGTCTACGGCCATCCTCCCCGATTCGCTCCCCGTGCAGAAAGCGTCACGCTCTTGTATGGCGCCCGTAACTTCAGCTACCTGGCCGGCTTGGACGACTTCGAACGGATCGGAGTCCGACTCCAAATCAGCACCGATGACGGGAGCCGTGGGCACCATGGCTTCGTAACGGACCTGCTTAAGTTCGAGTTAGCAAACTCGCAAACCCCGCTCCAGGTTCTTTGCTGCGGCCCCGAGCCGATGATGGAGAAGGTGGCCGAAATCTGTGACCACGCGAACGCACCGTGCCAAGTGTCACTGGAGACGCCCATGGCCTGCGGCATTGGCATCTGTTTCAGTTGCGTGGCCAAGGTCCGCGACGCAGCAGGGGAATGGGACTACAAGCGAACCTGCGTGGAAGGCCCCGTGTTTGAAGCCTCGCGCATCGAGTGGTAACCCGTAGGTCAGGCCATTGCCCGACGTGGAAGGCGCGCGAGCCACAGAACACGCTCGCAACATAGAGCGGCAATCGTCAGGCAGTAGCCTGACCTACTTGCTCGCTTTGGCGGCCTTCACGCGGCGCGAGAGCCTGGACTTGGTCCGGCTGGCCACGTTCTTGTGAATGATCCCCTTGGCGGCCGTTTGATCGAGCCGTTTGACCGTCGCACGAAACTCCGTGTCGATCACAGCTTTGTCGCCAGCAGTCATGGCTGCCGTCAACTTACGAATCTGTGTGCGAACCGACGATTTGGCGGCCCGGTTCCGGGTATTGGCTTTGATGCTTTGACGGTGCCGCTTCTTGGCACTGGAAATATTCGGCATAGAGAGTGAGCCTGATTATCAATCGGGTGATTCTGCGAACCCCACTGCGGGATTCAGAATCGACTATTTATGACCGAATCGAGCGGATTTGTCCAGACGGGGCATCAAAACCGCCAAACGCAGCCGAAGTCGTGATACTTCGGAAGTCATAGGACTTCCGCTACGGAGAATGGCCCGTCAAGCCGCACCCTGATCCCGCAGTTTGGTGCTGGATTCCAGCAGTTCGGCGACGTCCTTATAGCCGTATTCCAACCCCGCCAATTCCGTGAAATAGTTGACGGCAGCCTCATAGTCTTTCAAATCTCGGGCCAGCCGCCCCGCGTTGTAGAGGGCTTGCTTCTTCACATCCAGAAACCATTGACCGCTCGATTTCACGGCGGCGTCAAAACTGGCCAGTGCCAGATCGTAGCGGTTGAGCTTGTAGAAGCAGAACCCCAACTCAAGATTGGCATGGGCCACCCGCTTGGGTTCGCTACGGGCCGCCTGCAATTGAGAAATGGCTTCCCGATATTTCCCGGCCAGGCGTAGTCGCAGGCCAAAATCATACTTCAGGGAAAAATTATTGGGGTAGCGCTCGCAACGGCCGCCGTAAATTTCCATCTCCCGGTGGTTCAATTCCACCTTCATCCGCTTGAAAAGCTCCGTGGATTTTTCTGTTTTATCTTCGGCGGCCTTAAGTCTCGCTAACTCCACATTGCGGCGGGTGCGTCCCAGTTGCACATCTTCAAGGTGCTCCCGAGCCCTGATATTGCCCGTAGCCGCGACCGCCTCATGCATCACTTTCTCGGCATTCTCGAAATCCTCCAGCTTCCAATAGTAATCCGACAATGCGATATAGTTGGTCACTTCCTCCGGCTTGCGGCGAATATCGCGGCGAAACTTCACCTCGGGTGTGGCATCGTCTTCCGGCCCTTCACCGGACGGAGTTCGGTTGTGCTGCGCGTCACGCGACGATTCAGCCTCTTCGTAGTTCCCCTTATGAATCGTCTTCTGGACCGTCAAATGATTGATGGTGCGGCGGGCCTGATCGTCTGTGGGACGCTGTTGAGCTATCCGCTCCCAACACCGGATGGCATTGTCAAAATCAGCCACGTCTTCAAAAGCCAAGGCAGCCTGCTTATTGAGTTCCACGTCCGTAGGACTGGCCGATAGAGCCACCTTGAGGTATTCCAGGCGGCAATCGTCAAAGCCCAACTCGGCCAGCGCGGCGGCAATCTCGGTCAGCACCGAACTTTCCCAAGGGTTGAGCTTCAAGTAGTCGAGCCCGTATTTGACCACGCCCGGCCAATCCTTCTTGCGCCGACACTTGTTCATCGAGGATTTGGCTCCGGCGCCCCACATGCCGGCAAGTTTCCCCCCTTTTTTGTTGTTGTTATACTTGCGTAATAGGTTTTCCAGAAAATTTTTCGTGTAAATTAAATTGCCTGGATCGCCCGCCACGCAGTAGGTAAACATGCTGTTGGCGTAGTCGAAGTTTCCCTTGGTAACTAGCTTGCTCCCCTGCTCAAACTGTGTTTGCAGCAATTTGCGCTTGGCGGGCGAGAGGGGCTGGACCTTCGGCTCGTCACCGTTTTGGTCGTCGGCGGGCTTCTTGGAATCGGCAGCGGCCATAATAATCAGGGAACTCGTGAGAATAAGCGTAGGCGGCTTGGAGGGGCGGCTTTAAGAGGCCACCCGACTATCATTGAATTTTACCACGCCGAGTCGCCAAAACCAACCGCATGACGTGACGGCCGTAGCTAGGCCGCGATCTGAACCCAAATGCCCACCCCTCCACAACAATCTACAGGACGCGTCTACCTAGTCGGGGCCGGCCCGGGCGATCCTGGCTTGATTACGCTTAGGGGCGTCGAATGTCTCCGTCGTGCAGACGTGGTCTTCTATGACTATCTCGTCAATCCGCAGATCCTCCGCCATGTGCCACCGCAAGCCGAGCGTGTCTGCCTGGGACGTCATGGCCGCGATCGCATTATGCCGCAATCCGAGATCAACGCCCGGATGGTGGCCGAAGCACGCTCTGGACGAACAGTCGTCCGGCTCAAAGGAGGCGATCCGGCCATTTTTGGCCGGGCAGCGGAAGAAGTGGAAGCTCTGCGGGCTGAGGGCATTTCCTATGAAATTGTGCCGGGCATCACCGCTGCATTGGCAGCGGGGAGCCACGCCGGAATTCCAGTCACCCATCGCGATTTTGCGTCGGCGGTCGCTCTGGTAACAGGCCACCAACAGGAGGACGAATCAGCCCCCGAGCTAGACTACGCCGCCCTGGCAGCGTTTCCTGGGACACTTGTGTTTTACATGGGCATAACCACGGCCGGCGTCTGGTGTCGCGAACTGATTGCCGCTGGCCGTTCCGCCGACACCCCTGCCGCTATTGTCCGCCGTTGCACCTGGCCCGATCAGGAAACTATCTGCTGCACGCTTCAAAGCGTGGCCGACGAAGTCGAAAAGCGGAGGCTTCGTCCTCCAGCGATCGTGATCGTGGGGCAAGTCACGCAAGTGGCAGTCGAATCCTGGTTCGAGCAGCGCCCCCTGTTCGGACAAACCGTGCTGGTCACGCGACCGTCCGAGCAGGGACTAGAACTGGCCGATCGGCTTCACGAGTTAGGAGCTGCGGCCCTGCTGCAGCCTGCGATCGCCATTGATGAGCCGGACGACTGGGTTCCGGTAGACGTCGCACTCGCTCGGCTGAAAGAATTCGATTGGCTCGTCTTCTCCAGCGCTAACGGCGTCCGCTATTTAATGGATCGCCTGTTAAGCCATCACGGCGACGTGCGAAAGCTGGAAAACACCCGCCTGGCCGCCATTGGCCCCCGAACTGCGGAAACATTGGCTAACTATTCCCTCAAAGCTGACCTCACACCCCCGGAGAAATTTCGCGCAGAGGGCTTGGCCGCCGAACTGGTGTCACAGGCCGCCGGGCGTCAATTCCTGTTGGCCAGAGCCAGCCGGGGGCGGGAATTGCTGGCCGAAGCACTGACGGCGGCCGGGGCGCAAGTAACTCAGGTCGTGACCTACAACAGCCGCGACGTAGAAACCGCTGACCCCGAGATAGCGGCCGCCTTGGAGGCGAGGGAGATCGACTGGATTACGGTAACCAGTTCGGCCATAGCACGCTCAATAGTCAACCTGTTTGGGGAGAAACTTCGCAAAGCGCGGCTGGCGAGCATCAGCCCGGTGACGAGTGCCACTCTTCGCGAATTGGGATATCCACCAGCCGCAGAGGCGGCGAGCTATACGACGGACGGTTTGGTCGAAGCCATTTTGTCCGCTCAACCCTAGGATGGGCTTCCCAGCCCGTCTATTTTCCCGAATTCAAGACGGACTAGGTAGCCCGTCCAACGTTGCGAAACTCTCCTGCTCGCCTCTCCGTGATCTCGATAGCCTTCAGCAGCCCGCGCGCCTTGTTCAGCGTTTCCTGATACTCGCTCTCCGGCACGCTATCGGCTACAATTCCCGCCCCGGCCTGTATATAGGCCATGTCCCCCTGGATAACCATCGTCCGCAGTGCGATGCAGGTGTCCATATTGCCGCGGAAATCAACGTAGCCAACGGCGCCAGCATAGGGGCCGCGCCGGTGGGGTTCCAGTTCGTCGATAATCTGCATCGCCCGGACCTTCGGCGCGCCAGAGACGGTTCCGGCAGGCAGACAGGCCCGCAGGGCGTCGAACGCCGTCTTTCCGGCCGCTAGTTGACCGCTGACATTAGACGTGATGTGCATCACATGGCTATAGCGCTCGATCGTCATCACGTCGCTGACCTGCACGGAGCGATAGGCCGCCACGCGGCCCACATCGTTGCGCCCCAGATCTACCAGCATGACGTGTTCCGCCCGCTCCTTGGGATCGGCGAGCAACTCTTCCGCCAGACGCTGGTCTTCTTCTTCCGTCGCTCCACGCTTTCGAGTGCCAGCCAGTGGACGTACCGTCACATGTCCCTCGACAACGCGGACCATTACCTCCGGCGAACTCCCCACCAGCGTCACCGACGGCGTCCGCAGATAAAACATGAAAGGGCTCGGGTTCACCACCCGTAGCGTGCGATAGATCTCAAACGGATGAGCGTGGATCTTATGTTGCAATCGCTGGCTGATGACAACCTGAAAAATATCGCCTGCGCGGATGTAGTCCACACACTTGCTCACGGCCGCTTCAAAATCCTGCCGACGGAAGTTCGATTGATATTCGATCGACAGCTCGCCACCGGTTTCGATATCGGAAAGTTTCAGGTCGGGATCGGGGCGCTCCAGCAAGGCGACGAGGTCATCGACCCGGCGGCAAGCGTCTGCCCTGGCGGCCGCATCATCCCCTTGTCCGACAAGGGCCATCGCCACCACGGTGATCGTTTTAGTGATATTGTCAAATACCACCATCCGGTCGAAAAAAGCAAACGACAGATCGGGCAGGCCGCGATCATCCGTGGGCGCGTTGGGAAGATTCTCACAATAACGAACGACGTCGTAACCGGCATACCCGATGGCCCCTCCTGCGAACGGCGGCAGCGCCGGCAAAGTGGCCGCACGCAACGCGGCAACTCGGCGCTCCAAGTCCCCCAACGGATCGTCGCATTCAAATCGCTCCACACCGCCGTTCGACGTGACCACCACATCCCGGCCGCGCGCTTCCAGCAACAGAAACGGATCGGCAGCCACAAAGTTGTATCGCCCCACGCGCTCCCCGCCGATGACGCTCTCGAAGAGGCACGCACAGAGTCCGTGATCGATTTTGTGGAATGCCGTAACCGGCGTGAGCGTATCGCTGGTCAGCCGGCGAAAGACCGGCACAAGATTCACATCACGGGCCAATTGGCAAAAGTTTTCCAGATCGGGAAAATGGTGTGACATGCGTGTTAAATAAAAGCGGAAAGCGGAAAGCGGAAAGTGGAAAGCGGAAGGAAACAACGCTTGCGCGTCTCTCCGCTTTCCGCTTTCCGCTTTAAAAGTGACCACACTCCGCCCATCGTATCCTGCAGCGTCCCCGGCGTCGATATTGACACCCCTCGCGCGGCTGTTAGAATCCTGATGGAAAACTGGTGCCAGGCACGGAGTTACGGTCCAAATGAAGTGTCAGCAGTGCGATAAGACGGCGACGTTCCATATCACGGAGTTGGCCGGCGGCAAGCCCGTCGAGCTGCACCTGTGTGAAGAGCACGCCCGCGCCTATCTGACCCAGGGTGAAGACGAATCGGTCGGCGCTCCCAGCCTGGCCGGGGTTTTGGCCAAGCAACTGGCGGTGGGCCAGACCGCCGAAGAGCTGGCCAAGCTCGACCAGCAATCGTGCCCCATGTGCGGCATCACGTTCTATGAGTTCCGCAACCAGGGGCGGCTCGGCTGCCCGCATGACTACGAATGCTTCTCCAAGCAGCTTGAGCCGCTGCTGCTGAACATCCACGGCGAGACGACCCACGTAGGCAAGTGCCCGAAGCATGGCGGGCAAGGAACGGGACGCCAAACCGAATTGATCCGCCTGCGACGCGAAATGAAAGATGCCGTGGCCGGCGAAGAGTATGAACGAGCATCCCATCTGCGCGATGAGATCAAAAAAATCGAGCTTGAATTGGGAGAGAAAGAAAGCTGAAAGCCGAGAGCGGAAAGCGGTGCATGCATTGCTTTCCGCTTTCCGCTTTCTGCTTTCCGCTTTCCGCTTTTAACATGAATCGAGCGATTCCGTGGATCTGACTGAACTGACACAACGTAGCGGCGAATGGCTCAAGGGATCCGGCCCGGACTCGGACATCGTCATGAGCAGCCGCATCCGTTTGGCCCGCAATCTGGCCGACCACTCCTTCATCAGCAAGGCTACCGACCCCGACCGGGCAGTAATCGAAGGGGAACTGCGCCAGCGTGTGACGGATTTGAAGACCGCTGGCGAAATGTTTTACGTAGATGTCAGCGAGTTGCCAGGCATCGATCGGCAGTTTCTGGTCGAGCGGCAGTTGATCTCCCGCGAACATGCCGAGAGTCACGGCGCCCGTGGCGTGGCGATCGACCGCGGCGAGCAAGTGAGCCTGATGATCAATGAAGAGGATCACCTGCGGATCCAGGTGCTCCACAGCGGCTTCGACCTGACCGAGGCCTGGAAGCAAATCGACGCCATCGACGACGCCCTCGAAAAGCGCGTTCGCTACGCCTTCAATTCCAAGTTGGGCTATCTCACGGCCTGCCCGACCAACGTCGGCACGGGTTTGCGCGTCAGCGTCATGCTTCATCTCCCTGCATTGGGCATTACGCGGCAGATTGAAAAAGTCTTCCGCAGCCTGCACAAAATCAGCCTGGCCGTTCGAGGCCTGTATGGTGAAGGCTCGCAAGCTATGGGTGATTTTTACCAGGTGAGCAATCAGATCACGCTGGGGCGGACCGAAATGGAACTGATCAAGCAGGTCGGCGACGTCGTGCCGGTGCTGATCGACTACGAGCGCCGGGCCCGCGAATTCTTGATGCGTGAGAGCCACGAAAACCTGCACGACCGCGTTAGCCGGGCCTACGGGATCCTCTCAACAGCCCAGACCATCAGTTCCGAAGAGACGATGCACTTGCTCTCCAGCGTACGCATGGGCATCAACCTGGGCCTGATCTCCGAAATCTCGATGCCCACGATCAATGCGCTATTCATTCGCACGCAGCCGGCCCACCTGCAAAAGATCCGCGGCACGGAACTCAGCACCGCCGACCGCAACATCGAACGGGCCAGCTTCTTGCGGCATCATCTGAGCAAGGATGGAGGCGGTAGCAAGAACTGAGCCTAATCCTGCTCCATCTTCTTCCGTATCGCCTTGGCCACGGCCGGCGGCACGAACTTTAGCAATTCCTTGTCGCCTGCCAGTGAAGCAATCTGCTTAATCAGCGAACTGGAGATGTGAGAATACTCCTCGCCCGCCATGAGGAATACCGTCTCGATGCCAGGGTCAAGCTGGCGGTTGGCCAGGGTCATGGTGAACTCGGCTTCCATGTCACTCAAGCTCCGCACGCCGCGGATCATCACCCGAGCGCCACACTCGCGCACAAAGTTCACAGCCAACCCAGTGAACTCTCGAACCTCGACATTCCCCAACCGTGCCGTCGCCTCCCGAATCATCTCGATCCGCTCTTCTGGAGTGAATAGCACCTGCTTGTCGATATTCACGCCGATTCCCACGATCAATTTATCAACGAGCTTACTGCAACGCTCAATGACATTGAGATGCCCCAGCGTGATCGGGTCGAATGATCCGGTATAGACGGCGATTCGTGAGTCGGATTTGGTCATGGCGTAGTTCACGTAGGGAAATTGAACCACAGAGACACAGAGGGCACAGAGAAGAAAGAAAAAGGGTTTAGGAAACACTAATTTTCGCTAATCAACGCTAATCTCATTAGCGAAGATTATCGCGTATTAGTGTTCCTTTACTCTTCTCTGTGCCCTCGGTGCCTCTGTGGTTCAAAAAGACGCGTTCAACCTATCTGAATTTTGCTAAAGCATCAATCAGTTTCTCAATATCCTCAGCCGTATTGTACCCATGCGGGCTGATTCGCAGTCTCCCGGCACGGTGGCTCAATAGGATGTTTTCGGCCACCAAACTTCGCCGCACTTCCGCCAAATCGCGGCCCGGCAGGTCGAAACTCACAATTCCGCTGGCATGTTTTGGCTCACGGCAACTGACGATTTCCGCACCGACCTTTCCCAGCCGCCGGCAGGCCAAGTCAGTCACCTCAAGAATTCGCTGGGCAATCGCATCGATCCCCAGCGATAGCAGCAATTCGATACTCGCCCCCAGGCCCAACATCCCGGGCATGTTCTGTGAGCCCCCTTCATAGCGTTCCGCGGCCGGCTTGAAATCGAGCTTGATGTTCGTGAAGTCGTGTCCCTGGCGAACGCTGTGCCAACCCACCCCCAGCGGACGCAACCGGTCGAGATGCTCGCGTCGCACATAAAACACGCCCGCTCCTTCCGGTCCCAACATCCACTTGTGCCCATCGGCCGCGAGAAAATCCACACCGGCAGCGGTTGCATCGAGTGGAAACGCCCCGAGCCCCTGGATGGCGTCGAGAAACAGCAAGGCTCCGTGCCGATGCGCCAGCGCAGCCAGTTCAGCAACGTCGTTGCGCCAGCCATTGGCATACGCCACCCAACTGACACTGACAATCCGCGTCCGGGCATCGCAAACGCTTTCGAGCCGATCGAGATCGATACGATCCACTGGCATCTCAACACGGCGCAGTTCCACGCCGCGGCTGGCTAGGTTCATCCAGGGATACTGGTTGGAGGGAAACTCATCCGCCGGTGCGACTACGTTGTCGCCAGGTTGCCAAGGAAATCCTTCCGCAACCAGACTGATGCCAGCCGTGGTACTCGGAACCAGAGCAATCTCTTCGGGGGACGCCCCGATAAGCCTGGCGGCGTGGTGACGCATGGCTTCGACCTTGCGACCCCACTGGGGCCAGATCGAGGCTCCTACGGTGGACGCCTCCTTGGCCCAGATGGAAAGCGCCTCGGCCGCAGGTTGCGAGATCGGAGCCACCGCTGCATGGTCCAGATAAGTCCACTGCTGATGGATTGCCATCTGGCGGCGAAACTCAGCGGCGACGGCATTGGGAACCAGATCAGGCATGATTTCAGGTCATCTCAAGTGGCCGTGCTCTGGAGCCGAGTCCTTATTGGAATCCCAGCTTTAGCGTGCTTTTGGCAATCAGCCGGATGGCTGGACCCCAACGGACTGTAATCGATACTATGGGTGCCCGTGCAGCCGCGCTGTCTCTGAATTATACTGGAAGCCCAACAGTTTCGTCTTCCGTAGTTCGGTGGATTTGGCCCCTATGATTAAGGTTCTGTGCATTACGAGCATGGTGCTCGGCCTGCTGATGGTTGTCGTCTTTGGTATCGACCTGGCCATCGGCCTTCCGTTCGGCCGGCCGAGCGTGGGCCTGGGAGCCTGCTTTATCGCCGGGGGTTTTATCCTGGCCTACATGGGCTGGGCATTGCAGCGCGAGATGGGGTGAACAAGGGCAACCCTACGCTGCCCGCGCCCGCAGGATCGACTCCGCCGTAACACTCGATCGGGGCCGAGCCAGCTGTTGAGCGATCTCGGAAAGTGTCCCCACGTTGAGCATACCCTGCTCGCGGCGGCGATCGACATGCCGCAACAACCGATCGAGCGTGCGAGCGGCCTGCGGGCTTTGCAACACGGCTGCTGCGTCGATCATCACATGAAACGGCTCGTTGCGGCGGATCGCCTGATCCAACCGGCGGCGTCCTCGTGCTGCGCCCCACGCTCCACCCAGCCAACCCTCGCTGGGGATTCCCCACGATGTCGCCAGCCGCCACAGTCCGAATCGCAAGGTCGCGATCGGCTCGACTGTTCTGCTGATAGCAGGGCCGACGGCGACCAGATTGATTCCCATCCGAACGAGGCCTTCAAAATCGGCGGATGCCAGATCTGCCGTGCTGAGCATCGTCGAGACGGGAATGCCCGCCTGGCGAAAGCGCCGCAACGTGGTAACCACCTGCGCCTGACCCTGCTTCTCATCGCCCGCACTGCAGGATGCAGCAAGTTCGTGCCCCATTGCGGCTGCGTGACTCCGTGGGAAAGCATCGACTGCTGATGGTGCGTTAAAGGCCCAAGTCGCTGGAACTTGGTACTGCTCAAAGGACCGAAGTAGCGGCTCAAGGGCAGCACGGCGACCTGATGCGCGATTCGTGGCCGACAGGTGGTCCACTTTCACCGATATGGCCAAAATTCGCCCCGGGATCGTCGTTGGCGGCAGGAGACGCATGGGGGGTCTTTCTGGGTGGGAGGCATTGGCGACCGGCCGAGGTCTCGCCCGTTTCCAGGTTGGACGCACTAGCCGTTCATCCCTTCCAGTTCGGCATGGCCGTCAACATGCCATGACGGTTTTGCCCCGACTACGGGCTGGGCAATCGACGGGGAGATTGCCGGATGTGCTGGTAGGTAGGATGGGCTTCCCAGCCCGTCCAAAAAGCTGACGGGCTAGAAGCCCATCCTACGCCTGCGCAAGCGTGCGCCGATAGCTTGGCTCTATGACCGCGCGCACCAGCCCTGGCGAAAGAAAAGCCGCGTTCCCGATGAGCATCGCCAATCCAAACGTGGGCATGCCCATCGCCAACACAATGCCCAGGTGAAGAAGGACCGCCACCATCAATACGATGGGGCGTGTCAGCCGCGGCCAGACCAGGGCAGGGTAGGTCAGTTCGAAAAAGACCGTGAGATTGGTCAAAAAGGCGGTCAGCAGCGGCCAGGCTGCCATCCAAGTCATGTCGAGCGACTGATACTCCAGATTGGCCACCGATTGCCACATCGCAGTCCCATCCCACCACACTCCGCCGAGCAACTTGCGAGATCCGGCAAAGAAATAAATCACGCACATGTGAATCTGAATCAGCCGCACCGCGAGCGTGGCGAACGAACTTTCGGCCACCTCGTCGGCACCCCCGCCTCTACGTCGCCGCAGCCAGCTATCGAGTGAATACCGCGCCCCGCAAGGGCCAAGCATAACGTACATGGCCAGCATCACATTGATCCGGTCCAGCCCAAACTCCGCCAGCGAGATGCGATTCAGATACGAGACGGTGATCAGCCACGCCAATACGGCCGTCGTACGGCTGAAGAGTCCCAGTGTGAACATCAGCAGAATGATCAACGCCAGGATGTGGACCACCCAGATCAACCAAACCGACTCGATGAGGTTGAAGTGGCTCCAAACAAAGTTGATTCCTGCAGATCCATGTTCAAAATCACGAATCTTCTTGAGCACCGGCAGCGTGATCCACGCTTTGGGGCCAAAGAACGCGGAGAGATCAAACGACCAGACAAGATGCGTATAGAACAGCATCAGACCGGTCAGAATGCGCATCAGGCTCAGTAGCGCTGGGTCGGTGGCTGCGAACCAAAAATCGTTCCAGCCTTGACCAACTGAACGAATCCAATCTGCAATGGCGGAGAAAAGAAGCTTCATCGTCGCTCTCCCGGTATCGCGACTCTTCGCTCCGGGATGATTGGCGACGCGACTTCCTCTGGCATCCGCTGAGTCCCTGCCGCTGGTTCATCCGCGGCCACTTGTGCCTCGGATTCAGGCGGCACCAAATAATATCCGGCGTCATTCAACTTCGAACCCTTGGCAATCTCCTCAGGAGGCGGAATTAAATGTGTTTTGATGTGAAGCCTAACGAGAGAGGCATCGCTTTCGGCAATCAGGTGTTGACCGTATGCTTTCACAACCACATCGAAGATTTCTCGTTGGCGGCGCCATAGGTCCAAATCCTGTTGATATTCTTTTTCTCGAAGTTGCCAATCCGCCGCTCCCCATTCCGTCCGTAATACGTCGTCGGAAGGACGCTGTGGAGCAACAGGTTGTGGCTGAAGATAGCTTGCGAGCTTCTCGCTCAGCATGAAATGTCTGTGATAAAGCAGCCGCGGTCTGTGTGCCTTGATATCGGGAAATTCCTTCAGGATGGGATTGCGCGTTTCTCCCTCTTTGGGAGAGAACTCCAATTGGTATTCCACCAAATGGCTGGGACCGGGTTCCGTCGCGAAGAATCCATATCCATGACTGAACTGCGCGATGTCCAAATAAGGTCGCACCCAACTGGTGATCGTGGTGGCCAAACGCGAACGGGGCGGCATGATCGCCAACGGCACGGCGACAATCAGAATCAAATGAACGAGCAGCAATGCGCTGATCCCGCGCCGCCACCAAGCCCCCATGGTGAACGCCCCCGATGCCCCTCGGTTCGTCGCGCGTGGCGCAGAAACCGCAGGCGTTTTAGCGGGCTTGGTCGGGGTCGGACTGGGGGTTTTGCCTTGTGACATGCCAGGGATTATCCATCCCAAAGCCAAATCGGTCAAAGCCAATCATGGCCGTTCATGGGAGCTATTCACCTGTCTTAGCCCCCGGCGAGCCGCCGGGGGTCGGCACAAAGAAACAAAAATCCCATGCCAGCGAGTAACAACTGTCGATACCGCTCCCCAATGCCGACCCCTGGCCAGAGGCCAGGGCTATGGGCGCAAAAAAACAGCATCCTCGCCCCCTTCGATAGGAGAGCGAGGATGCTGTCACTTGCTTCAATTCGCGGCCCCAGAGGCCACTAGGCTTGGCCTAAAGAGCAGCTGTGCTCGTCACGGCAGCCACCTGGCTGTCGAAGTCGAGCGTCAGGTCGCGCGTCTCGCCGGCCTTCAGGGTGATGG
The DNA here is from genome assembly GCA_021413705.1 of Planctomycetota bacterium. Lineage (GTDB taxonomy): Bacteria > Planctomycetota > Planctomycetia > Pirellulales > UBA7805 > JAIOPX01. The sequence continues at coordinate 15,319 of JAIOPX010000371.1, forward strand.
TCGCCTCGCGGGTGACCGTCTTGCCGTTCTGCGTCATTTCAGCCTTCACAACATAGTTGTCCCAGGCTTGGCCGTTGGCCAGCTTGGAGGTGCTGAACACCCGCACCGGGCCCGTGCTCTTCGTGACCGCTCCGGAGAGCGTCACCTGAGCGTCGGTCGGAACGTGCAGCCGCAGCGTGGTCGTCTTGTCGTCGGTCGCCTTAGCACTGACCGGCTTGGCCGCAGGGGCCTCGTCCGCCTTGCCAATAGCGACGTTCTCGGCACCTTCGGGTCCGAACACCAGGCTGGTTTGGTCGCCGGCCGTCACATAGACAACCTTCGACTCGCTGACCGGCTTGCCGTCCTTCTCCCCTTCGGCACGCAATTCATACTTATACCGCTTGCCGGCTTCCAGACCGCGCGAGATGAACGTGCGCTCCGAACCCATGCTTCGGGTGGCATTGCCGTTGACGAACAGCTTCGAGCCTTCCGGCAGCGAAACGCTGATCATTACCGCATCGGGATCACCGAAGAAGGTTGCCTTGGCGGGATCTTTGGGCAGCGGAGGCGTGTTGCCTGGCTGCGTCTGCATCGGCTGAGCGGGCTGCATTGGCTGAGCAGGCTGAACATTTTCGTCGCCGTCCATGTCTACGATCGTTCCGCCCGAGCTGCCCCAGCTTCCGCCGGACGAACCAGACGAACCCCAGTTTCCACCGGACGAACCCGAGCTACCCCAGTTGCCACCCGAAGAACCCGAGCTGCCCCAAGTGCCGCCGGACGAGCCGGAGCTGCCGTAGGAACCGTAGTAGCGGCGGTGATGACCGTAGGGAGGGAGAATCACGCGAGCAGCCGTGCGAACCGGCGTGCGGCGAACGTAACCCCAGCTTCCGCCAGACGAACCCGATGATCCCCAGCTACCACCAGATGAACCCGACGATCCCCAGCTTCCGCCAGACGATCCAGAACTTCCCCAGCTTCCGCCGGACGAACCCGAGCTACCCCAGCTACCCCCCGAGGAACCGGACGAACCCCAGCTTCCCCAACGAGCCTGGGCTTGATCAGCGGACAGCAGCAGGCCAACAAAGGCTGCCGCACCGACTGCTAGCAACATCCTG
>JAIOPX010000050.1 GCA_021413705.1 Planctomycetota bacterium
GCCGCGGCGACATCCACAGCGTCGCCTTCTCCCCCGATGGCCGCACGATCCTGGCCGCCGGCAACGCCGGCATCTGCGTCTGGGCGCTGCCGGCGCAGTAGCTGCTGTTCATGGCGCAGCCCCAAAATAGTCCGGCCTGCGTCGCCGGGCGATAGCAAGCCACCGATTGCGGGCCTTGCCAGCCAATGAGGTGGCTCCCGCTGTGGTGAGATACCATCTCTGATGAATCATTTATCAGTTGAGATTACTGAAATACGACTTACGACCAATTGCGACCACGTTCACAGCAAAACTTTGTCTCCTCACTAGAATCTGTGGGTGAATTCTCAGAGGCGTGGGGACGGCCACCCAACTCATCGCCTTCGATGGGTGTCCCTTGTCCGTCCGCGGAGCCAACGCGAATCGTACTCACCGTGGCTGTCCCCGAGCTCGCTGCTGGGGATTATTGGCCAATGGAGCCGAACCATAGCATTGACGGCGGCTATCGCTCACGGCTCACAGCACGGTGGAAGCTCATTGACCACCCAGGCGGGCAGCGGTATGAAGGATTAAGTGCGCCGCGGTGACCTCTGGTTCCCCTGGTCCCGGCAGCTCGCTTGATGGGAGAAACATGGACACCTCGGAGCTCGATAAACTGGCGGCGCTGATTATCCAGGAGAGCCAAACCCTGCTTGCTCGCTGGCGGCAAGGGATACGCGAACTCCCTTCCGCAAAGCATCTCGACGTACCGACGCTCAACGATCACATTCCACAACTGCTGATTGAATTGGCTGCGGCGCTGCGATCACGATCGGACGAGTCGATCCCGGAAGCTCTCTGTGCGGGCAGTCCTCCCGAGCATGGTTCCCAGCGCGTCCAGGACGGCTTTGATATTGAAGAGGTCGTGGCGGAATACAACATCCTCCGCGGCTGCATCCATGATCTGGCCGACGAAAACGGTTTGAATCTTCAAGGAAAGCCTTTCCACATTGTCAACCGCGTCTTGGACGAGGCCATTGGATTGGCGGTGCAAACCTTTGCGACGCAGCGAGCGTTGGAAGTGCAACAGCGGCGCGAAGAATATCTCTCCTTTGTAGCTCACGATCTGCGTACGCCTCTGAATGCGATTTCGCTGGCGGCGAGAGTTCTGGAGATGAAGCAACTGAAACTGGAAGCCGACGCGGAAACCAACCAAATGCTGAAATCACTGCGCCGCAACGTGCAACATCTCGAGGGGTTGGTTGGCAAGGTGCTCGAGGAGAACTCGAGTCTGCAAACGGAAGTCGGCGTCAAAGTGGAGCGGCGCGAGTTCGATTTGTGGCCCCTGGTCGAGGCCCTGATCCACGATCTTCATCCCGTCGCGGGAACCGCCAGCACCCACCTGCTCAACCATGTGCCCAATGACCTGGTCGTGTATGCGGACGCCAGTCTCTTGAGGCGAGTATTTCAAAACTTAATTGCGAATGCCATTCACTACACTCCGCGCGGAGAGGTGGAGATCGGGGCTGAGGCACTGAGCGAACAAGGGGGAGTGCAGTGCTGGGTGAAAGACACGGGTGCCGGAATCCCTCCCGAATTTCTCCCCAGAATTTTCGAGATCGGTGAATCGAATCCAGAGAGCGGAGAAGGAAGCGGCCTCGGGCTGGCGATTGTCAAAACCTTTGTCGAGGCTCACGCTGGCCAGGTGACCGTGGAAAGCAAGGAAGGAGTGGGCACCACCATCAAGTTTTCACTTCCTCCAAGGTGATTCAAACACCCGGCGTTGGAGTCCAGGCTTAAGCCTGCGTTGTTCAATACGTGCGGGAGCAAACCTGAAAGACAGACAGTAGGCTCCTTCTACGTTCGAGATGTCGGGGTTGCAGTTTCCGTAACAAGCCCACGATTCAAACGGGTTTGCAATTCCGCGCGAACCGCTCGACCCAGACCACGCCCGGCCGGCGAGGGCTTACCTACTAAAAAGTCCAGAGATTGTGGGCCAGAATGTATAGTCCGGTTTTGTTCCATCATTCTGGAAATGATGTGCGAACTCTCTCGGATCATGAAGTCGATTCACGGCCCCGCCCCCTGCGAGCTCGCCTCGCAGGAGCGACAGTTTGCCGAGCTTCGCCAACGTCGCTCCCGCGTTCTCTCTCCGTAGCTTCCTTGCCGCCAGCCGTGGCGGGCGGCAAGGAAGCTACGGAGAGTGCATGGAAGCTGGGATGGCTGCTGGCAAGCCGTAAAACTGGTGCTCCTGCGAGGCGAGCTCGCAGGGGGCAGGGAACGAAAACGGGATGCAACACGGAGTTTCCAAACCACAACTTTTTAGCAGGTCAGGCGAGACCTACTTATCCGCACAATCGGCACCATCCCACCTGGCGGGCGGCGCCATGATCCGCTGGCTCCCTGCGCCGCCCCATGACCTATTCTTTTCCGTAAGGCCACCGGGCGGGTGATGCGCCCAGGCTGCAGGAATGGAAACGGCACGGCACGAGGCACAGTCATGGCGAAGAGTCCCACGCTGACGCTGCGAAGCGGCGAAGGCACCAGCGACACCGATTTTGAAACGATCAAACGGCGGATCCACACCAAGCTCGTCGATAAACTCGACTTGTCGCGGGTTGGCGATCTGGAAGGGGACACGCTGCGCCGCGAGATCCGGCTGGTCGTCGAGCATCTCTGCGACAGCGAAGACGCCCTGCTCAATCGCAACGAGCGAGAGCGGTTGATCGACGAAGTGTTGGACGAAACTTTCGGCCTCGGTCCGCTGGAGATGCTGCTGAAGGACTCGACGATCAGCGACATCATGATCAACGGGCCGAAGAACGTCTATGTCGAACGCCGCGGCATGATCGAAAAGACGCCCGTCGTCTTTCGCGACAACAACCACCTGATGCAGATTATTGATCGCATCGTGTCGAAGGTCGGCCGCCGCGTGGACGAAACGTGTCCCATGGTCGATGCCCGGCTACCGGACGGATCTCGCGTCAACGCGATCATTCCGCCGTTGGCGTTGGACGGGGCCGCGGTTTCCATTCGCCGCTTCGGCGCCAATCCGCTGAAGCTGGAAGATCTGCTCAATTTCAAAGCCTTCACGCCTGAGATGGTGATGCTGCTGGAGGGAGCCATTAAGGCCCGGCTGAACATCATCATCTCCGGCGGCACGGGTTCCGGCAAAACCACGCTGCTCAACACGCTCTCGAGCTTCATCTCGAATCACGATCGTATCGTGACCATCGAAGACGCGGCCGAAGTTCAGTTGCAGCAGGACCACGTGGTGCGGCTGGAAACGCGACCGCCGAATATCGAAGGCAAGGGACAGATCACGGCCACCGACCTGGTGCGCAACGCCCTGCGTATGCGGCCCGAACGGATCATCATCGGCGAATGCCGCGGACCTGAAACGCTCGACATGCTCCAGGCCATGAACACCGGCCACGAAGGGTCGATGACCACGCTGCACGCCAACACGCCGCGCGACGCCATCGCCCGTATGGAAACGATGATCATGATGGCCGGCTTCGATCTGCCGCTGAAAGCCATGCGGCAACAGATTGCCAGTGCCGTGGATTTGATCGTTCAGGCCAGCCGCTTGCAGGGTGGCATCCGACGCATCACGCATATCACAGAAATCTGTGGCATGGAGCAGGACACCATCGTGATGCAGGATCTGTACCGTTATGAACAGACCGGCATCGATGAAAACTTCCGGGCGCGGGGCCGCTTTATGGCCACCGGCGTCCGGCCCACTTTCATGGAACGGCTGGAATCGGCCGGTGTCCGGCTGCCGGCCAGCGCCTTCCGCGAACGCGTGATGCTCGAGGATTGATAACGTCATGAGTACCTTGCTGATTTGCATTGCCGCCTTCGTGGGTGTCGCCGCACTGGTCGGCGGCGTCGCCATGTTCATGCGCGGCGACACCGACAGCCAGCTCGAAGGCCGGCTCGATCAGATGACGGGTCGTGCTGCCCCGGCCGCCGCCGATTCCATGCTCCGGCATGGCAGTTTGCTGGAATCGCTCAGCGCTAGCCAAGGTTTCTTTGCAGACCTCCTGGGTCGATTTAGCCGGATCAGCGTGCTGTTTGACCAGGCCGATACGACGCTCACCCCGTCCCGGTTCTTCATGATCTCCGGTGCGCTGGCCTTGGCTGGCACCGCGGTTGCGGCCGTTGCTGGTCTGCATCCGGCACTCCTGCCGTTGGTGGCGATCACGGGCGGTTTCATGCCGTTGGGTTGGCTCATGTTCCGCCGCCGTCGCCGGTTTCGCAAGTTCGCGGCTCAGTTGCCAGACGCCTTGGAATTGGTCGCCCGAGCCTTGCGGGCCGGACACAGCCTGGCAGCCGGCTTCCACCTGGTTGGCAACGAGATGGCGGATCCAATGGGCAAGGAGTTCAACCGGGTGTTCGAAGAGCAGAACTTAGGCGTGACGATGGAAACCGCGCTGCAGTCGCTGACCGAGCGGATTCCCAACTTGGACTTGAAGTTCTTCGCGACGGCCGTGATTTTGCAACGGCAGACCGGCGGCGACTTGGCTGAAATCCTCGATAAGATCGGCTATTTGATTCGCGAGCGATTCAAGATCTGGGGACAGGTGCAGGCACTGACGGGAGAAGGACGCCTCTCGGGCATTGTGCTGCTGGCCTTGCCGCCCGCCTTGTTCCTGGCTGTGTACAAACTCAATCCCGACTATGTGACCGTGCTGTTCACCGATCCGATGGGACGCCAGATGCTGTTGGGAGCGGCGGTGTTGCAGGTGGTCGGCGCGCTGGTTATCCGTAAAATCGTCAATATCCGAGTCTAGCCATGCTACTTCTGGCCCAATTGTTCGATTCTCAAATGCTCGTGACGCTAGCCGTCTTCGGCATGTTTGCCGCAGGCGCCTGGTGGCTCTTGGAATTGATGGCCACCGCCAAACCCAAGGCGGAACAGCGACTGGCGGAGATCAAGAACCCCGCTCAGCGGCGCCGCAAGGCGCTGACTGACGGTTCCAAGGAATCCAGCGCCATGGCCAAGGTGCTGGAGAAGGCCAGCCCCACTTTGGCCAAGCCGCTGCGCCCCACCAGCGAACTGGAAGCCAGCAAACTCAAACAGAAAATGGCCGCCGCAGGTTTTCGGAGCGAGAACGCCACGAGCCTCTACCTGGGTATGAAACTGGTGGGCCTGATCGCGGGCCTGGTGCTAGGCGGCGGCACGATGTTGGCTGTGAAAGGTATGGGCCAGGACGCGCTGATCAAGACGGGCCTCATCGCCGGACTGATGTTCTATCTCCCCAATGGATTTGTGTGGTTCATGACCCGGCGCCGCAAGGACAGCATCTTCTATGGGCTACCCGATGCGCTCGATCTGTTGGTCGTCTGCGTCGAAGCCGGGTTGGGGTTGGATCAGGCGATGCGAAAAGTAACCGAGGAAATGAAGAATACCTATCACGTCATTTCCGAGGAGTTTGCCTTGTGCAATTTCCAGTTGCAGATGGGCCGCTCCCGGGCCGAAGTGCTGCACGAATTGGGAGCGCGGACTGGAGTGGACGATTTGAGAAGCCTGGCGTCGATCTTGATCCAGGCGGACAAGTTCGGATCGAGCATTGCCCAGGCGTTGCGAGTCCAGAGCGACTCGATGCGCACCCGACGGCGGCAATTGGCGGAGGAAAAGGCAGCCAAAACGGCAGTGAAGCTGATTTTCCCGCTGGTGTTGTTCATCTTCCCCGGCATCTTCGTAATCCTGGTCGGCCCCGCGGCGATCACCATGGTCCGCGAGATGTTCCCGGCCATGCAGGGACATCCAACGGGATCGTAACGGTTAGGGAAATCCGCGAAGCCGCGTGCTAGCACCGCCGATGCAACACTTGGCCCGACTCCGGCGGAAGTCTGCCGGCTTCCGTGGCCGATAAGAAAGCAGCGCCCCGAGTTCCCCCCCTGCTGCGCTGCGCCTCACGGCGTCCCACCTGCAAGCAATTTTCGGAGATACCAGGATGCGTTCCTTCCGCTGGCTCACCTATTCGGCCGCCGCCCTGGCAACCATTGCCGCGATCTCCGGTTCGGCTCAGGCAGGAGGCCTGGAAGCCTTCTTCCGCGATGTGGATAAGGGATATCACCGCAACAAGTATTGGCCTGAGCCGTTCATCATGCAGGACCGCGCCTTTGTGGCGGCCCCGTTTGTTGTGATGACGCAAAAAGGCTGGGAAGAGCAGAATTTGCTGGGGCCGAACTACTTCAAGACAGAGACGGGCGAGTTGAACGAATCGGGCCAAATGAAGGTCCGTTGGATCATGACTCAGGCGCCGGTGGGATTCCGCACAGTCTACATCGAGCGAGCCAATACGCCGCAGGGCACTGCCGACCGGATGGACGCCACGCGGAAGTTCGCCGATCGGATCGCCATCGGCGGCGAGGTGCCCGACGTGCGGGAATCGAACATGATGGTCCATGGCTGGCCGGCAGAATACAGCGACATGATCCTCACCAAGTTCCAGCAATCGACTCCCGACCCGCGGCTGCCGGCCGATCCAGATGCTGGCGCAACGAGTGGCGGGACGACGCAGTGAAGTTAAGACACAGTGAAGTTAGGGGCGAGGGGCGAGAGATGAGGGGTAAGGGTTGGTGCTAGCGTTCAAGAGTCGCCACTAATCACTAACCGCACGGCCGGGCACGGCCGATCAGTAACTAATGAGGACCGGTCGCGCCGTACATGCGGTGCAACCGGTCGCCGCGCGAGAGGCAAGGGGCATGGATGCCCGACGCCTCAAGGGTCGGAATGGATTCCGGCACGCGCACACGAATTGTCGCATCGGCCAGGGAGGTTGCCATGCCAGTTGCCTATCGCGTTGGCGTTGCCCTATTGGGAGCGTCCATCATTGCCGGTTGCGCATCGCAAAAAAGCATGAATCAATCCGGTGCGCCGCAGCCTTCGACTGCCGGCTCGGCCGCAGTCATGCCCACGCCCGGAGCGGGTGGAACCCCCGCCAGCCAAGGTGGCGTGAAGGGGGCCATGGCGGCCACCACGGGTGCCGTCGGCGGCGTGGCCACTGCCGTGAAATCTGGCGCCGGCAAGATGGTTTCCTGGGTGACCCCCGATTCCAAACCCACGCCTGCCCCCGATGCCACCTCGCTCGCCAGCGGCAACGGCAAGCCCTCGGTTGACCTGCACGTTGCTATGGCGGACATGCAAGAGAAGTCCGGCAATGTGGAGCAGGCCAAGCAGCACTACGAGTCGGCTCTGAAGCAGAATCCCAAGAACGCCAATGCATTGCTGGGCATGGCCCATCTATTGGACCGGCAAGGCAAGCTCAAAGAAGCGGGCGAAAAATATCAATTGGCGGCCAAGTATCATCCCAAGGATGCCCGTGTCTGGAATGACCTGGGACTCTGCTATGCCCGGCAGAAGAAGCTGAAGGAATCGGTGGCCGCGCTGAACAAGGCGATCGAACTGGAGCCGCAGAAGCAATTGTTCCGCAACAACATCGCCACGGTGTTGACGGAGATGGGACGCACGGACGAGGCGCTCACGCACCTGACAGCGGCCCACGGCGCGGCGGTGGCCCACTACAATCTGGGCTACCTGTTGCATCAAAAAGGAAACAAGGAAGGCGCGGCGAAACATTTTGCTCAAGCAGCCACCGTGGATCCTAACTTTGCCGCAGCGCGGGACTGGGCTAATCAATTGGGGGCCAATCAATTGGCGGCCGAAGGAGCTGCGCCCCCGCAGGTTCAAGTCGCCTCGCGGGAGCAGGGTGAGGTTCGGCAGTCGGCGATTGCCAGCCAGCGAACTCCGGCCGGAGCCGGTTCAAGCAGCGAAGGATACGAACCGTACTATCGCAATCAATTGCGACAGCAACCCGGCGAGCCAGCTACGGTTGCGGGAGCAGGGTACAACGCCGGATACAACGGAGCTGCAACGCCGGACTTCACGGAATCTCGAATTGCCACTTCCCCGCGCCCGTTGCCCGCAGTGGACTCGAACGAAGGCCCGCCGATTCAGCGCTAAAGTAGCAGGCAAACTCCGTGTGCCGCAGCAGGCCGAGTTTCGCTCTGAATAAGCCGTATCGCACACCGGTTACGGCGCTCGAAGTGTCCCTACTACGTTGTGGCAGCTTGCAATTGCGATGTGCAATTCGGGCAACGGACGGCTTTGATCGCGATATTGGACGCGCAGAACGGGCACTCTTTGGTCTGCGGGGGGGCCGCGGGGGCCGACCGCTTGAGGCGGTTGATCTGCTTGACGATCAGGAACACCACGAACGCCACGATTGCGAAGTTGATCACGGTGTTGAGGAATTTTCCGTAGGCCAGGACCACCGCGGGCGTCTTCTCCACCGCCGGCTTCAGCGTGACCGCATACGACGAAAAATCAATTCCGCTGATCAGCACACCTAGCGGCGGCATGATCACGTCGTTCACCAGAGACGTGACCACACCCGTGAAGGCCGCCCCGATGATAATGCCGATGGCCATGTCCATCACGTTGCCTTTGATGGCAAACTCGCGAAACTCTTTGAGGAAGCCCATGTCAACTCCTGTAGGGTATGCGCAGCATACCAATTCATGGTTTAGGATTCGGCCCAGGATTTCCTGAAGTCTTCGATACGCCGGTGTTTGTTCGTTGTCCAGGAAATGGTACGCTGCGCGTACCCTACACCTTTATTTCCCGCTTTGCAAGCCAAATGGATTGGACGCCGCACCGGCCGGATTGACCGGAGCTACGATTAATTCTGCCGGCCGCTGGTTTCCGTGAAGCACGACTTCCTCTCCACACTTCAGATCCAGTTCCACCGCGCCGCCTGGTAGCGCCTTGAAGGTTATGTTGCGGGCCGACAACACGGTAAGCGGCCCGGCCAGGTCGTGCTTCAGCCGACAAGGCTCGCCGGCGAGGTTCTTGATTCGTATCCATTGGGTCTGTCCGCCGCGCCGCTGGGCGGTGACCAGAAATGATCCCTCGGTGCGCAGATCGCGAAACGAAATGTCCGCCCATTGCGGCGGCGCCGCGGGGAACACACGGATCGTGTCGCCCCAACTTTGTATCAGCATGTCGTGGATCGACTGTGCGGCGGACAGGGGCGTTTCGATGACCGGGCCCATTTCGCGATAGAGCGTATTGACTTCGACAAATCGCCTCGTGGCGGCCAGATGCTTTAGCGCCTGCTCACCCTCGCCAAATGCGGCGCACAACGACGACGCGCCGGTGCAGGAGTAGCCCGTCTGCTTGCCTAGGCCTTGCCAGTGATCGACGCTTTTCATCACCAGCGGTTTGGCGTCCGGTTGGTCGGCATTGACCAGATAGAGCGGATAGGCCATCAGCAGATGGGAATAGTGGCGGTGCCCTGTTTTCAGCGGCACGTCCCGGGCGATCATGTAGCCAGTGTTGTCCACAGGATAGTCGGCCAGCTTCGACAACACTTCGCGCCAGCGGGGCAACAGAGGATCGTCGATCTTCAATCGCTCGCATGTTTCCACCAGCGTCTGGCATCCCCAGCGCAACAGCGCCAGGTCGAAATTGCAGTCCGGTCCAATGGCGTATTCCGGCGAATAGGTGGCCGGAAGATGCAGCTTGCCGTCGGCGCCGGTTTCCAGGAAATGCAGATAGTAATTGTTGGCTTCTTTCAGCAGCGGGAAGAACTTGCTGCGCAGCCGCTCGTCGTCTCCTTTGAACCGGCAGTAGAGCCAGTAGTCGTGCAGCGCCCAGCTCAACAGGCCGGTGTATTGCAAACCGATATAGCGCTTTTCCAGCTTGCCGGGGATGCCGACCGGATCGCTTACCAGGTCTTGCCCCGCTACGACGCTGATACCCAGCGAATCTTTGCGATACGGCTCCGGCACGTTCTCGCGCAGGTTCTGCACGTTGGCGTCGAGCTTATTAGCAAGCGACTCGGCCAGTTCCAGCCGGTTGGAGGCCAGCGGCGCCCAATAGGTTAGCTGCACATTGAGATCCCACCACACGGCCGCCCAGGGTGTGGGCTGGAGCCAGGGTCCAGTGTTGTCGATCAGCGCCCGATCGCTCCGCGTGGCGGAAGCCAACTTGTACATCTGGATCCAATAAAAGCTTTCCCACCAGGGATCGGGAATCGAGACAAAGCTTTGTGGGTAGAAGGCGTGCCAGTACTTACGGTGCGAGGAGAGTTGCTCGTCGCGGGAGAGCTTGGCGAACCGCTCGAGCGTCGCGACCGCTTCGGCCGTGGCTGCGGCCTTGGGATAGGTGTAAGCCACCGTCACCATAAGAGTCTGCCTGCCATCGCTGGCCTTGTTTTGCCAAGCCGTGGCGGCTTCGCCAGCAGGATGGTAGCGCTGCACGCACAGATGGATGTCTTGATGCTCACGAAGTTCCAGCGGCGGATGGGCGTCATAGGGATACGGGATTTTCTTAAACGCGATCCGCGGCGGCACGGGCTCGGCAGGGTGCCAGTTGAGCCGGCATTGCGATTCTCCTTCGCTGGGGGCGAGTTCCACCACGATCACCATGTCCTGAGCATGGACATAACAGCTCAAGCCGATCGTGCCCCGATCGGTCGTCAGCGTACCGGTCAACTCCGCGTTGTAGAGAGACAACCGCAGATCACAGCCCGTGAGTTTACCGACGGTATCGAGCGTGAAGTGCCCGATCGGAAGGCGCGATTGGCCAACATGGCACTCCCCCGGCTTACCGCGCGGCCGATGCTCCTGCACGTCGCAGCGGTCCACGTCGAAACGAATGGCCTGCGGCCCCACCTGCCGCACCATCGTGCCGAGCATCCCATTGCCAAGAAACGGCGCCTGATACCACTGTTGCGGCAGCCGGTTCCAGAGCAGATCGTGCCGGGCCAAGTAAGAAGGCCAATCGACGCGATCGACAATTACAGGTGCTGTTGATTGGGGGCGGAGCGTCGTTTCATCATCGGCCGCCAGCGCTGGCAACGCGAGCGCAGCGATGAGCAAAACGCTCAAGACCAGTGGAGGCGACGGCACGTTCTAAGCCTCCATCGGCCCCTCGACTCCGCCGGTATATTTCTTGTCCTCGGCACCGTGTCCTACGAGAACCTGGGCTTTGTATCCGCCGCGCGATGCGAAGTAGGCAATCAGAATCAGATATCCCGCCAGCATCACGATGGGAAAGATGGCCATATTCGCCAAGGCGCCTTGTTTGCTGCGATCGCTGACGGTTGCAATTTCTTTCTTGACGGCAGCAGCTTCCGCTTCCGGCAACGCAGCGACCAACTTATTGAGCTTTTCATCAGAGATACCCTGGTACCTGATAATCTCGTAGACCGATCGTGGCTCCAGCACGGTCAGTTGACCATTCTCCTTGAGTGAAGGAAGCTGACGATTGATCTCTTGGCTGCCCGCCACGGCGGTAATCTGCTTCTCGGCTTGCAGTGCGCCGATATAGGGGAAACCAAGTGTTCCGACGGCCAACATGCCGATTCCGCTAATGGCGTTGAGAGTGAGCGCTCCTCCCTTGGGACACTGCTCCGCGACGACACCGAGCATGGTCGGCCAAAAGAACGTCTTGCCGAAGGCATAGAGTGTGGCTGCCGCAAAGATCCACATGCTTGCTGCAAAGGAGAGCGTATACAACCCCACGATGGCCAGAACGGCGCTGGTGGCCAGCAAACCCAGTGGAGACAGCGTATGCACGATAGGACCGGCGCAAAACCGCAGAATCATCATGATTAACGACGTGTAAACCAGCACCCAGCCCGGATCGAGCTTGAAGGGGAAATCGCCTGCCTGGAAGACGCCCTTCATAATGTCTGTGATCCAGCCGTCGGTGCCGATCTCCGTTGTCGCCAGCGGCATCATGATCAAGATCAGGAAGAACATGAGAGGCCGTCCAAACGACTTGGTGTAAGCCCCAAACGCCACTACGATGACCACGCCAATACCAATGAACATCCATTTCCAATGACCGGCGATTTGTACCGTCCCTCCCACCGTGGCAAAGTCGATCAATTGCAGCGTAACGAGGAATCCGACGACCATCGCCCCCAAGATTCCAAACTCCGAGAGCATCTCTCGATAGGAGACATTGGACGCGACGCGTTCGCTGACCGGAAACTTCGATGGTAGGAGCAGTAAGAAGTAAAGAATGGCAGGAATGGCGATGATTCCCACCTTCCATCCCCAGGCAATATCCCCCATGAAGATCACAATGATGCCGGCAATCACCAAACCGCCGGGCCAGCCAGCGTGCAGAATGTTGAGCCACTTGGTCTTCTCGCGATTGAACATCGTGGCCACGACAGGATTGATGAACGCTTCGACCGTGCCGTTGCCCAGGGCCAGAATCAAGCTGCCCCAGTAGAGAAGTTGATAGGCGGTATGCGGGTTATCCTTGCGTAGCATGTAGGCACTGACACCCATCACTGCCCAGATGATGTGCCCCAGGAAGGCGAAGTACATCGCGGTCTTGTAACCAATTTTGTCAATAAACAAACTGAAACCGATGATGCTCACCGCAAACGGCCAGATGCCAATGCCTGCTAACCGCCCGGCTTGT
>JAIOPX010000084.1 GCA_021413705.1 Planctomycetota bacterium
CGATAGCTCGGGCAATTCAACACCGGAATCGACTTCGACATGAACTGGGTGTTGTTGGCGTTGAAGGCTTCCTGAGTATTGAACTGGATCTGATCGTAGATATGACCCTGTTCAAAATAGGGGAGCAGCTTCACCAAGAAACTGTACGGGGCATCGGCCGTTGCACCCGCAACTTGCGACGACATGGTCCACTGGGGAGTAATTTCTCCCATGTTCTTGCCGCCCATTCGGAAAGCCGATGGCGGGAACTTCTGGAAATTGTCGTGGTACGTGTGGAGTGAAGTTGCCAAGTTCTTCAACTTCACCGAGCACGAGGCGCGACGAGCGGCCTCGCGGGCTGCCTGAATCGCAGGCAGCAATAATGCAATCAAGACACCGATGATGGCAATCACCACCAGCATCTCCACGAGGGTAAAACCTCGCTTCGAGGAATGTTTCATAACCAACCTCCGAGTAAAAAAGGAATAAAATAGAACGCCGCGGCGAAAATCGCCACAACCCAGTTCCCGAGGAAAAAAAACGCCGATAAGCGAGTCGTCAATATGCAATTTCTGCTTCAGAGCGAAGCGCAGAATAGCCAACTTAAAATAACCGGTTTCTGCACGTATGTCAAATAATAACCAGGGTTTGGGGCAATTCTGCCATTCCTTGGACAAGAAACTTACCTGACCAGCGATGTGGCCGTTCATAGAGTTCTCGGCGTCCTCTATGACAAACACGGTTGCTGTGACGGTTTTGCCGATAGAATGGCGTCGGCTACCCGCAGCCCCGGACCACCCATCATGTCGAAGCCCGACCCCCAAAAACAACGCGAATTCGCCATCGAAGCGGTGCGAATTCTCCAGCAGGCGGGCTTCGAGGCCTGCTTTGCCGGGGGCTGCGTTCGCGATCAGCTCCTGGGGCGGGAGCCGAAGGATTTCGACATTGCAACCTCCGCCCGTCCCGACGAGGTTCGAGACCTTTTTGGCCACCGTCGCACCCTGCCGATTGGGGCGTCGTTCGGGGTGATTACCGTTCTCGGCCCCCGCGGCGCGGGCCAATTCGATGTGGCCACCTTTCGCAGCGACGGAAAATACAGCGACGGACGGCACCCCGACGAGGTCCGCTTTAGTTCTGCCGAAGAGGACGCCCAGCGCCGTGACTTTACGATCAACGGCATGTTCTTTGATCCGGTCAACGAGCGGATTATCGATTACGTTGGCGGCCAAGTTGATTTGGAGCGTTGCGTGGTCAGGGCGATCGGCGCGGCGGAGGTTCGCTTTGCCGAAGACAAGCTCCGCATGTTGCGGGCGGTCCGCTTTGCCGCCACGCTGGCGTTCGAACTGGAAGCGGAAACCGCCGCGGCCATTTCCCGCATGGCCGATCAATTGACGGCGGTCAGCAGCGAGCGAATCGCCGCCGAGATGCAGCGCATGCTGGTCGATCCGCATCGACTGCGGGCGCTGACGATGCTGCGCTACACCCGGCTGGCCGAGGTGTTGTTCGCAGGGATCAACGTGCATGATGAATCTTCTTGGGATCGCGCCTTGCGAACGGCGGATCACCTTGACGCCCCCGGATATGCCCTGGCGTTGGCTGCCGTGCTGGGTGAGCTGACCGACTCCAGGACAGCGGGCGAGCTTGGCCAAAAATGGCGGCTCTCCAACGAGGTGCTGCGACGGCTGACGTGGCTGGTTTCCAACCGAGCCGAACTAACCGGAGCGGCTCAGTTGCCCTGGTACCGGATTCAGCCGTTGCTGATTCACCCTGGAGCGGCTGACCTGGTGGCGCTCTGCGCGGCGCGAGCCGAGATCGGCCAATTCGACCCGGCCGACGTGGATTTTTGCCGCCAGCGGCTGCTGTGGCCAGCCGAGCGGCTCGATCCCCCAGCGCTCCTCTCGGGAGACGATCTGGTGGCCCGCGGCGTGCCTCAAGGGAGCGTCTATCGGGAGTTGCTCTCAGCGGTTCGCGACGCCCAGTTGCAGGGGGAGATTCAGACCCAGGCCGACGCCCTGGCGCTGGTGGACCGGCTCCTCAAGTCCAGGTAGGGGACCAGGTAGGAGGACAGACATTTCTGCCTGCTTGAAGGCCGTCCGACAGGAATGTCCGCCCCTCGGCACGGTAGACAATCGCCGCCTTAGTGCCTACGATCAGTCGCCATGCAGGGCAGCGCTTATGCGGTCGTGCTGAGCCTGCCTGACCGAACCATCGTGGGAGAATTTGGAAATGGAATTGGACATCCTGGGCATAACACTTCGCTGGTTCCACATCTTTGCCGCCATGGCGTTGGTGGGAGGGGCGCTTTTTCAGCGTTTGGCGCTGATCGGCCCCAGCAGCCAACTACCGGAAGACGTGCGGCAGCGCCTGAGCGACGATATCCGCCGCCGCTGGTCGAAGGTGGTGATGTTGGCCATTCTGGTGTTGCTGGTCAGTGGATTGATCAATTACATCCTCACCATCAGACCATATACCAACAACGTCGATATTTTTCAAAGCAAATATCCGACCTTAAAACTTCCCATGACATATCATGCCTTATTTGGAGTTAAGTTCTTGATCGGACTGGTAATCTTCTTTATTGCCAGCGCTCTTTCCGGCCGTGGTCGTGCAACGGCAGGAATTCGCAACAAAGGAGTAGGTTGGTTATCATTCAATCTCGTTCTCGCTGTTGTCCTCGTGGCAATATCCGGTGTGATGCGCTCCCTCCATACAGGACCCAACGTAAATAAGGTATTGAAAGTTCTCTCGACGCAATCCGATGCACCACCCGCACCGGCGCCAGGCGGCCCAGCGCCAGCCGGCACGCAACCCGCCGCGGCAGGAACCGCTCCCGCCTCCGAGTTGCCCCCATTGGACCTGAACATCCCGGACGGGGGTATTCCCAGCGGCAAGTGATGCCCCATAGCCCCAGGCTCTGCCCGGGGGTTTTCAGGTAACCCGTCCAGAGCTTCTCCACAGCGACCCAACACCCACCACCATGGACAAAAAAGCAAAAAAACGAATTGACCTTCTCCACCAGCGCCTGACGAAACTGCGTCAGCAACTGGCCGGCTCGCGGCAACAACCCGATGACCCCGGCGAGCCGCAACGGCTGGAAAAGGAAATTGCCGCCGCCGAAGCGGAACTGGCCAAGATCAAGGAAGAAGGATAGAGGGTTCGCGTATAATGCCAGCTATGCAGGTTTGCTTGTTCGATATCGACGGGACGCTGATCAACACGGGCCGGGCAGGCCGGGCGGCCTTCTATGCCACGCTGGAGCACGAGTTTCAGTTCCCTGCGCCCCACCACGATGTGGCGTTCAGCGGACGCACCGATCGTTCGATTGTGAGAGACTTGTTCCACCATCACGAGATCGAAAACACGCCTGAGAATACCAGCCGTTTCTTTACCGCTTATTGGAAGCAATTGCCGCTGATGCTCAACGGCCGCGGAGGAGTGGTCCTACCCGGCGTGGAAGCGCTGCTGGTGCAACTCGCCGGCCGGCAAGACGTTGCCATCGGCCTGTTGACCGGCAACACGCAAATCGGTGCCGGTATGAAGCTCGGCCATTTCGGCCTGATGCAGTATTTCAGCTTCGGCGGCTACGGCGATCAGCACCTCGATCGCAACCATGTGGCGGCCGAGGCCCTGCAGGCGGCCGGCGAATTTTTGGGCAAAAACGTCGAGCCCACCAACGTCTGGGTCATTGGCGACACGCCGCTGGATATACGCTGCGCCAGGGCCATTGGAGCCCATGCCGTGGCCGTGGCCACCGGCGGACACTCGCTCGATGAGCTTGCCCAGGCGAAGCCCGACCTGTTGTTGGCCGATCTTGACGCCGCCGAAGAAATGCTCGGCCGCTGGTCATAAGCGAGACTTGGTTGCCCATGCGACTGCTGGTTTACAACATTCACAAAGGGATCGGCGGGCGCGACCGGCGCTATCGGCTGGAGCGCATCATCGACGTGATCGAACGGGAGAATCCCGATCTGGTCTGCCTCCAGGAAGTCGCCCGGCACACGCGCCGGGCACGCTTTGACGACCAGCCCAAGCTGATGTGCGAACGCCTCGCCCCCGAGGTGCGGCTCTACCAGATGAATGTCCACAACGGACACGGCGGCTACGGCAACATGCTCTTGTCGCGCTGGAAAGTCGCCGAGAAGCACCATATCTCGTTGCAGATGCGCAATCGCAAACCGCGCGGTGCGCAGCTTGTCGTGGTCGATACTCCGGAAGGACCGCTACGGCTGGTCAACTGGCATCTTGGCCTGGCCGAGCGTGAACGGCACTGGCAGACCGAGCGGCTGCTGACCCACCACCTGTTCCGCCAGGGCGATGGCCTGCCGACACTGATCGCCGGCGACACCAACGACTGGCGCAACACACTCTGCCGCGGCCAGTTCCACCTCCACGGCTTCGAGCATGTAACCGCCCCGATCTCGCGCCATCGCACGTTTCCGGCCTACCTACCCGTCGGTTCGCTCGACAAGGTGTATGCCCGCGGCGGCCTGCGGATCCGCCAAATCCGAATCGTCCGCACGCCCCTGGCCCGCATCGCGTCCGACCACCTGCCGCTGGTGATGGATTTTCATTTGGGATAGGTCCTTCAGTACCGAATTATCAGTCTTGGACAGGACGTGATCCTTTGGGTGGCCGGGACTGGCCCGGAATATCTAGTCAATTCTACCGGGTTGGTGCAGTGAAAGAATATGGGAATTATTTGGGGGATTCTCATTGGGCACCACCTTTCCCGGTATTCAGGCTTAGCCCTTGGAACATTACCGAACCGTTCGCGGAGAACACCTTAACCCAGCCCATCTTGGCTGTAGATCGTGAGATTCGGCGGGAACTCAGCACCGGTAGGCCGTTGGCCCCACAATACGTCAGATAAGCCTCTAGGAGCCTCTGGCGGCTCAATTTGGTTCCTTCCCCACCTTGTCGGACGTAGCTTGCTGCAAACACTTCAAACGAGTTCTGCTCTACAGTCTCATTTTCGTAGAGTCGCTCCAAAGTAGCCCAATTCTCTTGGAGCCGACGCATAACCACGTTGCGGGTTATCAGCTTGCCATTCTCACTCGTGCCCCGTCCCTGTTGTGCTAACCGGTGGGCGATTCCACGATAACCCAAACCGGCTTTACTCCACTGGTATGCGTCTCGCAATTGGGATTCATCCATCCGTACTTCGTTGATCTTCTTATTCTTCTTGCCACTGGCCTTTGCCGTGTAGTGAGTGAGGATTGAAAGAATCTCATCGGTTAGAGATTCGTTTTCGCTTTTCTCATCTTCCCCCTCCATCGCATAAACAATTTCGCACCCACCGATCTTGCAAAGGTGCGAAACCATCCCCAAACCAAATCTGCAAATCCTATCGAAAGTTGTGGCAACCAAAAAACCCCCTCTAAAATCCCCCCTCAGTATTGCTTCAATAAGAAGTAGGAACTCCCTACGTTCAAAGTTCATTCCACTCCCTACGCTCTTGAACCAAGTCACTTTCGCACCACTGCCCCAACGGTTCTGGATATAATCCGATACTCTCCCTTCTTGGTGTTCTAAAGAACTTTTTTCAGAACTCCCAACGGCACGATTCTGTTTATCGCCACTTACACGAATACAAGCGGCTATACGAATCTCTTGAACACCCCCCTCATTCTTTGCTGCATAATCCCCTTGGCCTAACCATGCGAGTACATCGACGGATCGGAACCGCCTATGTCCAGAGGGTAGGGTGAGGCACTTCAAAGCACCGGATTCCGTAGCCCGGCGGATGCTTGAAAAGCTAACCGCGAATTGGTCAACCACTTCTCTTATGCGGAGTGTGGGGCCGTTGCCAGAGTGGCTAGAAGGGGACGTAGTGGCAGCACTAGAATAGTACATAGCAAGGATTCCTCTCATACAGGAGTTCTTGTCAGAGAGGTCGGAACGTGCAACCGTTTCGGCCTCTCGTTTTTGTGGTGAACGTCACCACTCAGCTACGTATCGTACTGGTGCTTGGCTTTCTTTCAAGGATAAAATCTCTTCAAACCTGTTAGAATGTCGTCAGCCCTACGCAAGATGGCAGGCTGGAGCCGAGCCTCCGGCGAGGCGAAGTCCCGGAAATCTGCGACTACAACGGCATCGCGAGCTAACGCCACGCGGCTCGCCTTAAACAATCACCGCCTCGACGAGACTAAAGAATGCAGCCTGGATCGCTAGCTCCAGGAACGGCGCCAAATTAATTTGTGAATATGCATTTCGACCGGAAAGCGATTCACACCTTGATACCATTGAGTCAGCGGAACCCGCTGCGGAAAAAGGGGGTTCCTGGCAGGCAGTCCTTGAAGTGACCTGGTTGTTGCCGGGTGAGAAGATAAGATGTGCTGTTATGCAACGCGCGTACTATTCGAACACAATTGAGAACTTCTTGAACGAAGATGTCAACACCGTTTTGGGGCAGCTCGTGCAGCACTCCGAATGGGCCGTTGAGCAGTCGCAGCGCGATGCATGGATTGCTCAAATCCACCATCTCAAGCCGATACTCGCCACTTACGGCGGCTCGATCTATTTTGAATACGCAATTCCACGGATGGGCAAGCGGGTCGATGTAGTTTTGGTCGTCGGCGCGGCTATCTATGTGTTGGAATACAAATTCGGGGAATGTCAATTCGCTCCCTACAACATCGACCAGGTAGTAGACTACGCTCTTGACCTGAAGAATTTCCATGAATCGAGCCACGATCTTTTCATCGTCCCAATTTTCATTGCGACGGAGGCGCCGAACGTCCCAATTGAGTTGGCTCTAACGCCTCATCAAGACAACCTATTTGCGCCAATCAAGTCAAACGGAGATTCTCTTGGTGAAATAATCAGATCCGTTTATCAATATATCGGAGACAAACCGGCGATAGATGCAAGCAGTTGGGAAAAGGGCCGATATTGTCCTACGCCTACGATCATTGAGGCCGCCATGGCTTTGTACAATGGCCATGCTGTGAGTGAAATATCACGCAGTGACGCAGGAGGTGCCGAACTACATCGTACCACACAGACCATTGCCACTCTCATTGCCGACGCGCGAGCCAGATCGTACAAAGCCGTCTGCTTTGTCACCGGCGTACCTGGAGCGGGAAAGACCCTGATCGGGCTGAATGTGGCGACGCAGCATTTCGACAAAGACCAGGGTATGTGTAGTGTGTTTTTGTCAGGAAATGGGCCTTTGGTGAAGATCTTGCAGGAGGCGCTAGCGAGAGACAAAGTCTCTCGCGAAAAAATAGCGGGACGCGTAGTCAAGAAGCACGTTGCCCGTAGCCAAGTAAAAGTGTTCATTCAGAACGTCCATCACTATCGTGACGAATGTCTGCGCGATCCCAATCCGCCGGTGGATCATGTAGCACTATTCGACGAAGCCCAACGTGCATGGAATGTCGAGCAGACGTCGAAATTCATGCAGCAGAAAAAGGGACAAGCAAATTTTAACCAGTCGGAGCCCGAGTTTCTGCTGTCTTGCATTGACCGGCATCCGGATTGGGGTGTGGTCATTTGTCTCGTTGGTGGCGGACAAGAGATCAATACGGGCGAAGCCGGCATCAGCGAATGGGTCTCCGCCTTGAATCGGCGATTTCCCGACTGGCGCGTCCACATTTCCGATAGGTTGACAGATGCGGAATTCGGTGCAGGCCAAGTACTCAAAGAACTCAATTCGCGTGAGCACGTCCACTACAACTCACGATTGCATCTTTCGGTTTCAATGCGGTCGTTTCGAGCCGAACACGTATCGCTGCTTGTCAAGCAGGCACTCGATCTGGACCAAGCGGGCGCGAAAGAAACTTTGCTACGGATCGCTGATCGCTATCCCATCGTCCTGACGCGTGATTTAAACAGAGCCAAAGTGTGGTTACGCAACCAGGCACGCGGCAGCGAACGATATGGAATTTTGGCCTCTTCCGCAGCCTACCGCCTTAAGCCTCTGGCAATCGAGGTTCGCTTGAAGCCCGACCACGTACATTGGTTTCTGTCGGGAAAGGAGGACGTTCGCTCGTCCTATTACTTGGAAGATGTCTCAAGAGAGTTCGATATTCAGGGACTGGAATTGGACTGGGCATGCGTTGTCTGGGACGCAGATTTTCGATATTCCACGTCCGGCTGGAGCCATCATGCCTTTCGTGCCGACCGGTGGCAACGGATTAAAAAGTTGGGCCGCAAGCTGTTTCAAAAAAACGCGTATCGAGTCTTACTTACGCGCGCCCGCCAAGGGATGGTGATCGTCATTCCACCAGGCGAGACGGGAGATTCGACACGCAATCCTAGCTTCTACGATCCGACTTTCGAGTACTTGAAAGACATAGGAGTTGACGTCTTAGACTGAAAGTGAAGTCCGGACTTCAGCACTGCGACAGGGCGTCGCATGAGGACAGGCATCCCAAGACGCATCACAATGTATAAATGCCTTTGGTCGTCGACGCTGTTCCGAGGCAAAAAGCGAGTACGCTCGGATGCCTGTCCCCATGCCGTTTCTCGGGCCTTCTCCCTCTCGTGCCTTCCGCTCGGGCCTTCGCATCCGGGGGGAGCTAGCGGTTTCGCTCCGCTTCAGTTCGGCAACGGAAGGGAGTACAATGAACATCATGACAAGACTCGAAGAAGCGGAAAAACTGGTGGCTGGGATGTCGGCCGCGGAGAAGGCACAATTGCTGCAAGGTGTGGCACTTCAACTGGCCGACACATCTCCCGGCATCGAGAGTCTTCCTGGTGTTTGCGGCGGCGAGCCATGCATCGTTCGCACGCGCATTCCAGTCTGGGTGCTCGAACAAGCGCGACGCCTTGGCACGAGTGAAGCGGAGATGCTGCGATCCTATCCCACTTTGCGGGCATTCGACCTTGTCAATGCGTGGAACTACGTAGCGAAATACCGCGAGGAGATTGACCGACAGATTCATGAGAATGAAGACGCAACCTAAATGGCCCGTCTCTACGCAAACGAGAATTTTCCGCTACCCGTCGTGGAAGCTTTGCGGATCGCCGGCCATGACATTCTCACCGTAGCAGAAACCGGAAGAGCCGAACAATCATGGCCTGATGATGAGGTCTTGCAGTTCGCGACACAGAACCATCGTGCGCTGATCACGCTCAATCGCAAGCATTTTATCCAGCTACACCGACAGTCATCGGAACACCTGGGTATCATTGTATGTACGTTCGACCCTGATTTCAGCGGACAGGCGGAGCGGATCGATACGGCAATACGCGATCAGACTCCCTTGCAAGGAAAGCTCCTTCGCGTCAATAGACCGCCAAGGTCGTCTGTGCGCCCTGAGTGACGGCAGAGGGGAACTGGCCCGAAAGAAATCGCCGCCCGTGTCGGGTGTCGGGGCAACAGGACACGGTTAGAACTTTTCGGCCAGCTAGCTTGGAGCCTTTCATCTTTTATTCTGTGTGGCGTATCCATGCGCTGCATTCTACTGAACTGCCAGCTATAACAGACGGGATGAGCCGAGCCGGCGACGAGGCTGTGTGCGCCCAAGCTGCCCGGCAATCAAATGCACTGGTTCGGGAGGCCCACAATGCATTATCAGGTCGTAACCTCGTTTGTCCTTGACGCAGCATTCGAGGGCGCAAAGGGATTTGTGGTCACACTAGGAATCAACGCGGCATCCTTCACCGACGCCATGCGACATGCTGAAGCATTAGCAGGCAGTATCTCTGAGGGGAAAGGCACCCTAGATATGGTCGAAATTCAGTGTGTCAGCCCAAGCGACTGGCCTGTGGATGTGCGAAAGCACTTTGTAGCTTCGCTCGACATCGGCGGGGTCTATCTTCAGACAGGTCGCGTGTATTTTTAACTATCGCTCTGGGGCTGAATCGGAAGCAGCATGGAAATTGTCATGGAAAATGTCGGGGTAACAGGATTTGAACTTGGTTCGCAAAAGCTGCCGACGGCAGGAAAGTGGCTTTTTTTGAGTCCAACATTTTTCGCTTTTTTCAAAACTTTTCAATATTTTTTTCCTCCGAAAATACATCACTGGCCTACTTCTGAATCTTGAATTTTTGGCGCGACTTTGCTACAATGAAATAACAATTCACGCGACCAACGACCCCATGACGTGGTATCATCGCCCCGCCTGAGAAAGTCTCAGGTACCAGGCAGAGCCCGCCCGGCACACCGTGCCTCCGGCGGGCTTTTTTTGTTAGGGGCTAGGGGCTAGGGATCGGGGGTTAGGGGCTAGGGGTTGGGGGTCGGGAGTCGGGAGTCGGGAGTCAGGCGAAGGGCGAGAAGGGTGCGCGGACAGGACCATGGACAAGCGTGTGGACGGACCGTGGACAAAGGTGTGTACAAGAATCGCAAATCCTTACGGAGGCAGGGTTTTTTCGCTGATGAAAAAAATTAAGTAACAGTATGCACACCACGACGCAGGACAAAGGGTCGCGGCGGCCGAATCGCGGAAGCCATAACGGCTGCGCGGGAAAAGTAAGGTCTTTGGCAATTCGAAAGGTCGCATCGACCATCGTTGATGGCCTGTGTAGAATTTGTTACGTGATTCTCAGCGCGCCAAAACGAACAGTTGCGCGAACAGTTGCGCGAACAGTTGCGCGAACACTTGCGCGAACGCTTGCGCGAATCCCGGCGCGCCGGGACGGAACGCAAAATGCAGTATTTCCGCAGAATACTGCAAACAGCACGGTTGTACCCCCTCCCTCCCCAGGGACGCGCGGCGCAGCAGGTCGGTCACTGGCCGGGCTTGCCAGGATCTGCCCGAAGGTGCCTAGGTTACCAAGTCCATTGCGTCGTACTCAGGGAGCTCGAAGCAAGCAGGCTGAAGCCTGGACTCCAACGCGCGGATGCCGCGCGGACAGTCCACCTACAGAGCGCGAACAGAGCGCGAGCGCTCGCGCGGACGGGGCGCGTACACTTTATGGGGGGCTGGGTTCACGCAAATTCCTTCGGCTCAAGGAACTGGAAATTTGAGACTGCGCGAGCGCTCGCGATTTTCTGCGATCAGAGGTCTGTATGCACTCGGGCGAAAACCTGGCGTACGAGAATGGCATTTCAGAGCGCTGACCCGGAGACTCTCCCAATCCTGCCACAGGCGCGGCGGTTCACGTCCGCGGCAACCCCAAGGAACCTTCAGTTCTGCCCAAAGCTGCGGGCCAGCGCGAGCTCCACAATGCTCGTCAATTGGAGCCGGGTAACAGGCTTGGAGAGAACCCAAAAAGCCTGGGCGGCTTCGGCTTCGCGTCGCAACTCTTCGTCCATCCGGCCGGAGAGCAGGATGCACGGCAAGCGCGACTTCAGTTGCTTCACCAGTCGCAAGGTTTCCAACCCGGTCAGCCAGGGCATGTGCATGTCCAGCAGCACGACGTGAACGTCCTCGCGCTGCACGATGTCGAGCGCTTCCGAGCCGCTCCCGGCCAGCAGCGTCCGATAGCCCCGCGGGGCGAGCACTCCGCGTACCGTCTCGCGGAACTGCTGATCGTCGTCGGTAATCAGGATGGAGGGGTTGGAGATGATCATGGTTCAGAAGTCGTGCTCTTTTCGGAGCGAGTGGCCCAGATACCGATCTGTCGGCCTCAGGTACTTTAACTATAGGTTGCAAGTTAGGTGCCAAGATTGGGGCAATCGATCTCGCCACTCCGCAGCAGGAGCCCTTAAAGGCCGGTGGAGTACCACTTATAGCCATCTGCCGTAAGCGAACAAAGGCTGAAACGGCTCCCCGCAGGCAGTTGCGAACCGACGACGACTGCCGAAATAGCAGGCAGTTCACATTCATCGCGCTCGCGGAGAAGCAGCCACGGCCGGTCCGAGTCCGCAATCGCAGACAACATGTCTGCCGATCTCAGGGGATTTTCCCGGCGAAGTCGGCTTAAAATCGAGCAATTCTCCACCATCGACGCCGGTCCCCCTTTCTCTGACCGGCGCTATTTCTATACTACTTGTGGAACTTGCCTCTCGATCCGCTGGGATATTGGCGTCTGCCATGATGGCGATGTCGGTTTTTGGCGGCCCACGACCAGCCGGGCGGGCCTAACGACCCGCAAACAAACGTGACCACGCATCCCTCGCCGCCTCCTGCCCCCACCGAATCCTTCCTGGTGCGGCACGATTTCTTGCTCAGACGCCTGCACTCGCTCAGCGGCTTGATACCCGTGGGCGCCTACATGGTGATCCACCTGGCGACCAACGCTAGCGTGCTGGAAAGCCCGGGCGCATTCCAGAAAAACGTCTATGCCATCCACAGCCTGGGCAAGCTGCTGCCGGTCGTCGAATGGGTGTTCATCTTCATCCCGATCTTGTTCCATGCCATCTTTGGTTTCGTGATCATCGGCAGCGGCAGGGCGAATACGTCGCAATACCCGCGCGGCAGCAATGTGCGCTATACTTTGCAGCGGATCACCGGCATGATCGCCTTTGCATTCATCGCCTGGCATGTGTTTCACATGCGGGGCTGGATTCACGAATCGTGGTGGGTGACGCATGTAACCGAGCCGCTGGGGGGGGCCCAGTTCAAACCATACAACGCCGCCAGTTCAGCTGGGCGGGCTCTGCAAGGTCCATTGATTAATGGGCTCTATTTGATTGGGATCACGTCGTGCGTCTTCCACTTGGCCAATGGAATGTGGTCGATGGGAATCACCTGGGGAGTGTGGACTACCCCGTTGGCACAGAAGCGAGCCCTGCGGATCTGTGCCGCCTTTGGAGTGCTGCTGTTAGTGGTGGGACTCTCGGCGCAATACGGCATGTGGTCGGTCGGCCGCGAACCGAAGCTCGAAGAAGCCATCCAGGCAGAAGATAAGCAGTTTAAGAGCCAGGTAGACGCAGGGTTGGTTGAGAAAGAAACCGAGAAACGGACCAAGCAGCCGCCAAAGGATGCAGCGGCCTCGCGGCAGGAAACGTCGAAATCTGTCGAAAAGTGATGCCCGAAGAGTGATGTCCGTCGGAGCGTGATCGCAGGAAAAATGTGATATGGCAGAACATCGGGTCGTAATGGTTGGCGGTGGCCTGGCAGGCTTATCTGCCGCGATGAAGCTGGCCGAGTTGGGCGTGGCGGTCGATCTGCTGAGCCTCACCCCGGTGAAGCGCTCGCACAGCGTCTGCGCCCAGGGTGGGATCAACAGCGTCAACGATCTGACGCGGCAAGAAGGGGACAGCGAGTGGAAGCACTTTGACGACACCGTCTACGGCGGCGACTTCCTTCAGCATCAGCCCCCTGTGAAGGAAATGTGCTATTGGGCGCCGCGGGTCATCGACTTGTTGGACCGGCTCGGAGTGACTTTCAACCGCACGAGCGAAGGATTCATTGATCGGCGTCGCTTCGGCGGCACGCTCTATAAGCGCACCGCGTTCGCCGGGGCCACGACGGGGCAGCAGTTGCTCTACGTGCTGGACGAACAGGTTCGCCGTTGGACGAGCGAAGGGCGCGTCACCAAGTATGAGTTCTGGGACTTTCTGGGGCCGATCCTGGACGACAACGGCCGCTGCCGTGGGGCTGTGGCCCAGGACTTGGCCACGATGGAGATCCGCTCGTTCCCGGCCGATGCGGTGATTGTCGGCTCCGGCGGTCCAGGTTTGATCTACGGCCGCTCGACGATGTCGATGGCCTGCAACGGCAGTGCTGCCAGCCGCTGCTTCCGTGTCGGCGCCAAGTTTGGCAATGGAGAGTTCATCCAGGTCCATCCCACGGCTGTGCCCGGGGCGGACAAGTTGCGGCTGATGAGCGAATCGGCCCGCGGCGAAGGGGGCCGTGTTTGGGTGCCGCGCAAGCCGCAGGATACTCGCGATCCGCTGACCATTCCCGAGGCGGAACGCTATTACTTCTTGGAAGAGCGGTATCCCAAGTACGGCAATCTCGTGCCGCGCGACATTGCCACGCGCGAGATTTTCAATGTCTGCACCCAAGAAGGGCTGAGCGTTGAGAAGGACCGCCTGGGCGTGTATCTCGATCTGACGCACATTCCACGGGCCACGCTCGATCGTAAGCTGAGCGGCATCCTGGAAATCTATGAGAAGTTCCAGGGGGTTGATCCGCGCGACGTGCCGATGAAGATTTTCCCCGCCGTCCACTATTCGATGGGTGGCCTGTGGGTGGACTACGAGCGCACGGCCGAAGGAGGCCTGAAGCTCGGCAGCCCGCGCAATCAGCAGACGAATATTCCGGGGCTGTATGCCATCGGCGAGTGCGACTACCAATATCACGGCGCGAATCGCCTGGGGGCCAACTCCTTGTTGAGCTGCATCTTCAGCGGTTTGATTGTGGCACCCGGCATCGCTGGCATGTTGAGTTTGCAGAAGTCCAAGGCAGCCGAGGGGCCGGCCAAGCTCTATGACGCGGCCCGGCAGCAGCACGAGCAGGCTCACCAGAGGATATTGAAGCGCCGCGGCGGCGAAAATCCATATCTGTTGCATCAGGAGCTGGGCCAGATCATGACCCGTGCGGCCACTGTGGTGCGTTACAACGACATTTTGAAAGACGCGATCGGCAAAGTCGAGGAACTGGAGCGGCGGGCCGGCAAGTGTTCCCTCTCCGACACGGGGAGTTGGACTAACCAGAACGTCGTGTTCACCAAGGCGCTGGTGGACATGTTCCCGCTGGCCCGCACGATCCTGGCCGGGGCATTGGCCCGGGACGAATCGCGTGGCGCCCACTTCAAGCCCGACTTCACCATGCCAGGGCTGGGGGAAGGGAGCGCGGCCGAGCGCAGAGCGGAAGCCGAATCGTGGTGCGACACGTTCGAAGAAAGCACCCGTCGCTGGCTGAAGACCACGGTGGCCGAATATGGTTCCGAAGGCCAGATCGACTTGAGTTTCGAAGATGTGGATACATCGTTGATCCCGCCGCGGCCACGGCTGTATGGTCTCGTCGGCGCGGAAATCATCGAACAGGTTTGGAAGGAACGGCAAGCGGGACGAAACCGCTCAAGTCCCGCAGATGGAATTACGACAATCCGGCCAACTCCGAAGCTGAAAAATAAACAAACTCCACGAATTGGTATGCTGCGCATACCCTACAAGGATGCCATGAGCCACACCAACGGTGATCATCCTCCAAAATTCTTCGAGGTTCGCGTCCTGCGTCAGGATGCACCTGGCGAGCGGAGCTATTGGCAGCGGTTTCGCGTCGAGCGCGAACCGGACATGAACGTCATTAGCGTTCTGCAGCGGATCGCCGCCATGCCCCACACGGTCGATGGCAGCGACGTGGCCCCCGTGGCCTGGGATTGCAACTGCCTGGAGGAAGTGTGCGGCGCCTGCACGATGGTCATCAACGGCCAGGTCCGCCAGTCGTGCTCGGCGCTGGTCGATAAATTGCTATCAGACGGGGCGACCGAGATCGAACTGCGGCCGATGACGAAGTTCCCCGTCGTCCGCGACCTCGTCGTCGATCGTGCCCGGCTGTTTCGCGGCCTGACAAAAATCCAAGGCTGGGTGCCTGTGGACGGCACCTACGACCTCGGCCCTGGCCAGCGCCAATCGCCCAAGGAGCAGGAGACGGCCTATCCCTACAGCCAGTGCATGAGCTGCGGTTGCTGCCTGGATGCCTGCCCACAATATTTGAAGATCGAGCTGACCCGCCACGAGGGTGAGACGGAAGCCGAGTTCCGCAAACGCGAGCAGACGGCGTTTGACGAAGCCTTCATCGGCGCTCACGCCATCGGCCAGACGGTGCTGCACAACACGCATCCCACGGGACGGATGATTGCCGATGAACGGCTCGACGCCATGATGCAATCCGGCGGCATCCAAGATTGTGGCAACGCCCAGAATTGCGTGGCGGTTTGCCCGAAGCTGATTCCGCTGACGACCGCCATTGGGCAAATGGGTCGTGCGACGACAGTCCGGGCAATCAAAAAGTGGTTTGATAAGTGAGGCTGGAGGCGCGAAAGTATCCCTCACGCTCCGCGTGAGGATTTTCAAGAAGACATCACGCGGAGCGTGATGGATACTATCGCCATGACTCATCAAGACCAATTTCTCGACGTCATCGACCGCGACGAGGCGGAGCGGCGGTTTCAGCAAGCGCTCAAGCTCAATCCTCTGGCCGCAGAAAATGTCCCGCTCGCTCAAGCCCTGGGACGGGTCTTGGCCGAGTCCATCTTTGCCACCGTGGACGTCCCCGGTTTCGATCGCTCCAACGTCGATGGTTTCGCCGTTCGCTCGGCCGATACGATTGGAGCCGACGAAGAACGGCCTCTGCGGCTTCTATTGCTGCCGACGCCGATCGACACCGGTCAGATTCCGCAGTGTGAAGTGACGGCCGGCACGGCGGTCGCCATTGCCACCGGCGGAATGCTGCCGCGCGGGGCCGATGCCGTGGTCATGGTGGAGCACACCGACACGGAAGGAGAAACCCTGCTGGTCCGCAAATCGGTCGCCGCTGGCGCAGGGCTGACGTTTGCCGGAACCGACATCGCCGCCGGTGAAACCGTGCTTCACGCTGGCCGCGTGCTGACCAGCCGTGAAACGGGCGTATTGGCGGCAGTCGGCCGCAACACGTTGCAAGTCCATCGACGTCCCCGCGTGGCGATCCTCTCCACCGGAAATGAATTGATCGCGCCGGGAGAGCCAAGGCGCCCCGGGTTGGTCTATGATTCCAATCAGCAGATCCTGGCCGACGCCGTCCGGGAACTTGGTGGTGAGCCGGTGCCGCTGGGGATCGTAGTCTATAACG
>JAIOPX010000380.1 GCA_021413705.1 Planctomycetota bacterium
CGCTCCACCTCGACCACTCGCCGCCGCCGCCGTCCTTGCTGACTTCGCCTTCCTGGCCATACTCCTGGACCTCCTCATCGGTTAACTTCGGATCCACTTTTTAACATAAATGTAGTGGTCCAAATTCCGGGGTCCACCTCACTATCCCCATATTGATCTGTCGGAAAGTCAACTGACGCGAATCGTGGCGTTGTGGTCCTATAGCCAGGGAAACAAGCGGCTGGATCGAGTTGATCGCATGTACGAGGGGCTGCTTTCGTTGAAGCCTGATGCTTCGCTCGCGTCCTACCTTGTTGCCGGTGATGCTTTTGCATTTCGTGAGCGTTTTGGAGAAGCATTGCGCATCCTGTGGGAATGTTCTGCTTATAGTTGGTGGGGAAGAAATAAATGCTATCGGGTTCGCTATCCCTCGTTGCGAGGCTACTCCGACAACCGCGGTCCGGTCATGGTCATGGACGTCGATGGCAAAGGCTACGATTTCAGCGTCCCCCGCGAAGATGACACGATTGGCTTTGGGCTCATTACGGCCAATGATCAGCACTATCGCGATCTCGATCCGTTCGACCGAGTGCTGGGAGCGAGGTGGAAGCTACTCCATTTTCGGAAGTTAGTGCATTCCGCTCGAGGCGAGATCTATGAATATGGTTACGACCGCTTGGGGCACAAGCTTCTCCGCGCTAATAGGTCATTCGACGGAAACACTCGTGCTTCGCGGCTTGATGAAGCGTATGCCCGTGACCGCCTGGAGCGGACGATTGGCTTCGATCGCGGAGATTTTATTGGCAAGTTTGTACAGAATGGCAAGGGCATTCTCTTACCTGCCCCGGAAATTCAGAACCGTCAATTCGCGCAGTCATGGGACCTGGACGAGGTAGGTAACTCACTAACGCTGCGTGAAGATGCCGACGGTAATGGCCAGTTCGAAACCGTCCAGAAGCGGACGTTCAACTCTTACAATGAGATCAAGAGTATATCCGGCTCGGTGACTCCAAGATACGACGATGCGGGCAACATGACAGTCGTACCCAAGCCGCAGACTCAGGGGCAATACTTTCAGTGTGCCTACGACGCCTGGAACCGGATGGTCTCCGTTAGTGACGGCGAAACCGGAAGAAAAGTCGCTGAGTATGGCTACGACGGCTTGGGTCGTCGCAATTTGAAGCGTACATTTGGTCAAGACGCCGCCAACGCTCTTCAGGAGGAACGGCAGTTCCTCTATTCGAAGGATGGGAAATTACTTCAGGAGCGTACCAAGCAGCAATACTTTAGCACCATCCACGGCCGCAACGTCTGGGCATTTTTGCCGGACAAGGAATACGTCTGGGGTCCCCGTGGCTCGAACGATCTGTTCTTGCGAGGCGAGCGCTTTGGGAGCAATCCGCCTCAGGACAAGCGACTCTATGCTCTGACGGATGCTGAACATAATGTGACGGCGGTCATGCGGGAACCGAAGTCCGGCCCTATCCAGGACACGCCCGCGTTTGAAGTCGAGGAACGGTTCATTTACGACCCGCAGGGTCGCTGCAACGTGCTGTCCCCAAACTTCAGTACCCTTCATCCGGAAAATCCGACGCAGTCTGATGCTGATTGGCACCATCGGCTGGCAGGATACTACTTTGATGCGGAAACAGGACTTTATTACAGTCCGGAGCATGTCTATCATCCCACGCTCGGAGTGGCGTTGCAGGAGGACGTAGCGGATACCGATTTGATGGGGGCAATGGCCTCTCCCTTACTGCAGGAGGCGAGTGAGGCCCTGATTCAAGCTATTGACGCTGAATTGGCGCGGCCTCCCGTGTTGCGACCTGCCATTGAAAGGTATCGCGGGCCGTTCACCTGGGTGGACTCTATTGACAGGTTCTTTGCCGGTTTCGCCGACGTAGTCACGTTCGGCGGAACGACGAAAGTCCGGGAATGGGCGTTTGGGGAGATCGCCAGTCGAAATCATGAGGGTGTGGCATTTCACGTCGGCCAAGGCGCCGGAATGGTGTGGGGGCTTGCCTTAGGCTATGGCGTGGGATCCGCGGTAAGCACGGCACGAACTGGTTGGGCGTTCAATATGGCCCGGGGGTATATCGTCGCTGGTGACGTTCACGCGGTTGGCATGAGTAGCTACCACGCCGCCACTGGGCAATTTACCATGTGGGATACGCTTGGATTCTTGCCGGCTATTGGATGGGGAATGGGGGTGATGCGCACGACTAGGGGCGGCAGACCTGCATCAGCAGGACTGCATGCATTGGAGGAAAGTGTTGACTCCCCAATAAGTGACATAACTCTAGGTTCGGAACCAGGATCATTCACACATGCGACGACTACGTACTTGCGAGGAGAAGAACGCACAGGAATCCATGCTCTGATACCTGGCATTGTTCAGCCACGGTACAGGGTAAAAATAAATATTCCAATCAATGTGCGACAAAATGCTGAAGTATATGCGAGGCATTTGTCGCATGAGTTGCAACACGCAACTGACTTTTTGACAAAGCCTAATCTGGCATATTTAGCGACTAAGAGCCGGATTTTTGGAGCCGGATTCGCCTCGTACTTTTGGGAATTTCGCGCATATCACAAATCGCATGGGCTTCTTCGCGCCCTAACTGATAGAAAGATGATCATGAGGTCGGTCCGAACAGCAAGGTTTGAGGGCGTAATCGCTAACAGGCACCTATTGGTATATAGAGATCTTTGGTATACGGGTATTGGCCTTGGATTGGTGGCAGCAACTGATTATTTAAGCACACGTCGATGAATGCGTCTGTTCTAATTTTAGTTACTGGTGTGATTTGCTTGGCAGTCTCTGTTGCCGTAATGCACTATTGGTGGAAAGCAGCGTCACATAAGGAGTTTATGAGCTATTACAAGGCCCAAGATCGTTATATCGAATGGAGCGAATTATGCAGAAACATATGCGCAGAACGAGGTTTAATCGTCTTCGAGCCATACAATGCTGAAGTCGGTTGGCTTCCGGCAATTGATTTGGATCGAGAGGTGAACGAGAGCGATTTGCTAAAAGTTCTTTGGACGAATTGTCCCTGGAAATATCGCGGTCTGCGTCAGATAAAGAAATGTTTTCCGAGTTCTCGAGTTGTGCAAGTTTCTGGAGAATACGAATATAAAACGGGTCACCTAGAATAATGTAACTGTTAAGTAGTTCTGGCCTTAGAAATCTCGTGGTTTTCGATAGAGCCCGAGTTTTCCGTCAGTCGTTGCGGCACGGCAATTTCAGTCGAATGCAGTAAATCCCGTGATTTCGGGGGTTTCAGAACCCGGCAAACTACTTAACAGTTACATAAGAGCGTATCGGTATGCGTACAGCAGGCAGTCCCCCGGGAGGGAACCTTTACCAGCCAAGATATCTTGGCCACCCTGGAAACCTTGACCCCAAGAGGCGGTGGCGCAAGAGGGCCATCGACCACGCTATCCAGGCCATGCGCCGGCGGGGGACGGTCAAGCGAATCTCTAAGAGCAGGGCAGGCATCAACGGGACCGCATCGCCGGCCATCTATGCTCGGACGTTGAGGCAGGGCCGTTTGACGATATGCCGCTGCCTGACTTAATGTACGACGTGCTACGGGGCGAGTCCATGAACCGCACAGAGTTGACCGTGGCCCTGGTGGAGGCCGGCCACAGGACCAAGATGACCCAGAAGGGGTTGCGGGACCAAGTGGGGCGGACGTTGCGGAATGATGGGCGGTTCAAGCGGAGCGGGGGTCGGTGGGGGTGCTGAGTATTTGGAAGTATCCAAAAAAATGCTTGACCGTTTCCAAGTCACCCGTACAATGCTCATTGTCCGACCAGACTGACCGCTTGCGATACGGATAATCTTAGCCGGTAGGTTTTCAAGCGGTTCTTGGTCGGACCGGAAAAGCCTACGGGCTTTCTCATTTGGCGCGGTAGCCAAAGAGCATTATTAGCAGGGAGGCTAGAGCGGGTCACAACAGAAGTGACGATGCGCGCGGCTTCCGTTGCATTAAATCCTGTGCCTACTAATAATTCCATCCGTGCTGCTCCGCCAGCATTGTATCAGGAATTGGGGCAGCAGCGCACCGAGAAGTCGCATTGCGAAGCCGTTTCGGTCGTATCCAGATCACCATCGCGGGCTGAAATCCCGTGAGGGCGCAGAGCATGGCCCAGTTCCTGCCGCACGGGTAATCTGCAAGTCACGCCGCGCAGCGTGTGTAACGGTGGTGCAATCCGCCGACCTGAGGGATCGAGATCACCGCGCCGCGATCGGGCGCTTCGACCTGGCGGGGCCGGGGTGAATTGCGGTCCAACGCCAGATGACAGCGGGATTCGTGATAGTATTGAAAGTACGCGGTCAGGATGCGTTTGAGATGGGCTTCACCCAGGACGATCACGTGATCCAGACATTCTCGGCGGATGGAGCCGATCACCCGTTCGCAATACGGATTCTGCCAGGGCGAGCGTGGTGCAATCAAGACCTCTTCGATGCCCATGTCCTTGATGCGTTTCTTGAAGAGGTCGCCATAGATGCTGTCCCGATCCCGCAGGAGAAAGCGTGGTGCTTCCTCGTGCGGGAATGCGTTGATGATCTGCTGGGCCGTCCATTCGGCGTAGGGATTCGTGGTCACGTTGAAGTGGACGATCTGGCGCCGGTCATGACGGAGCACGATGAAGACGTACAGGATACGGAAGGTCACGGTGGGAACCGTAAAGAAGTCGCAGGCGGCGATATCGGACATGTGATTGCGCAAGAAGGTTTGCCAAGCCTGAGAGGGCGGTTTCCGAGTGCGGACTACGTACTTGGCCACGGTCCCTTCCGCAACGTCGTAGCCCAGCAGGAGCAGTTCCGACAGGATTCGCGGTGCGCCCCAGGTGGGGTTCTCACGGGGACATGCGGCGAATCAAGTCCCGGATCTCGCGATCAATACATGGCCGCCCTACTTTGCCAGCCCTCGACTTCCACATCCAATACAGTTTGAAACCCTGGCGATGCCAGCGGATGACGGTTTCGGGCCGCACGATCGCCAGCGCGGAGCACCATTTCGGCCAAAGGCGAGAGAGCCAGACCCAGAAGATGCGATCGCGTGGATGCAGCTTCGGGTGTTTGACAGATTGCTTGTAGACAGCCAGTTGCTGTCGCAGGGCCAGATTCTCGACGACCAAGTGCATCTTGGGAATGAGCATCGCCCGGAGAAGCACCAACATCGCTTGGAACATGCCCATTGTTGCGCCCTCGTTCACCGTGGAAATCGGTGATTCTAGTCCGGCGCCCACCCCAGGGCAAATGACGTAAGTCCTTGACTGCAAACGAGAATGGAATTATTAGTAGGGACAGCATTTCTGGCTCTGACTTCAATGCGTTGATGTTTCGCGCTTAAGATCCACAATGAGGAAAACGAGTAGACAAATGAACGCCAAAAACTGGGGTGTATGTGTACTGCCTTTCTCCCACATCTGCGCGGCCGATTCAGGCCCTGAACTCGTATCGAAATATCTTTCGAGGAAACGATAGAGGCCTCCAGCCCGAGACTAGATGCATATCGTCAAGAGACATTTCGCTAATGGTGAGAAAAGCGGTCGCAGCTAATCTGTGACGCGTGCCTATCCCAGCCGGCGTGAAATGAAGGTGAGCTTTGAAGGGGGAATCATCGAACTCGGCAAAGACAATTGCGAAGATCCATTCAACGCGTCGTGTTCAGTGCAAGTCTACGAACTCAAATAACCATCTCGCCCCACGAGATGAGCTTTGCTTCGTAGAAAGTCGCTTGGCTACTCAGTAGGTGGCGTTGGACTGAAATCGCAAGTGTCGCAGTTCTCTCGGATGTACTCTTCGCATGATTCTTTGCTGGCCGGCCCGTGTAGCTTCTTGTAGGGGAGATGCCAATGTTCCGCAATCCGGCAATCCTAGTAGGGGGGCCAATGTCTCCGTGGCTACCGTCAAGACCGAGAACGAAAAAAACCGGTTCGGCAACGTCTGTCGAGGGATGCATGGCTCAATCTCCTATTCACTTGCGCGAGATGGATACACTGGCACAACATTGATCGATAACCAATGTATAGTCGACTCTCCGGTACAGCGAAATCAGTGGGCAAACCGCCTGGCATAGGCTTAGAGCGGTTTCAACTTGCGTGTAGCGTTGCTAGCTGGAATTACTACGGCGATTTGTGCGTCTGTTAGCTGCAAAAAGCCGCTACAGCTATCGTGAAAGCGCTCTAATATTCGAGGGGCATCGTACCATCAGTTGGGTAGCGAAAAGATGGCGGTAGTCGAGCGAACGAGGTCGCAGAGACCAAAACGACTCAGTTTGTCAGCCACCATTGCGGGACGAGAAACAAAACCTCGCTGGGGCGATCCCAGTTGTTCAGATCGGATGGAAACTCTTAAATTCAATTGTCCTCTGCCAGGCCTTACACGCCGCGTTCTCTTCGGTCATTACACCGAAAACATCCAAAGTCCGTAATTATCGCCGAAAGACATTTCGCTGGTTCCGTAGCCCGCGGGCCAGGTCGAGCAGATGACACTGCCGGCGAATGCTCAGTTCCTCATGGCTCGGCTCGATCAGCGCCCGCGGGGCGTCAACCGAACTTGGTAAATTTTTTTCAACCACTCGACCTCCCTCTTCAGGCGGCCGACTTGCTCGAACAGTTCCTGCTCGTTGCGGATGGGCCTCAGTCCGGCGATAACCGAGGAAAGTATGGACAGACAACAACCTGACACATTCGTTGCAATCAAACGGTCGTTTTGTCAAAGACAAGCACGACTTCCCGACGCATTCGCGCATCTAACGTCGCCGTGGATGCCCTCTGTTTAGGTGGAGGCAAGTATCGACGATTCGCGGGCAAGGCTCGGGAGTGACGAGATTGCAACTTCAATCCGTGCTCCTCAGCCACCGCCTGAACAATTGCCGAATTGCGGATGAAGGTGCCTTTAACCGTGGAATCTCCCACGACATATACGGCACGACCGTCACGTCGCAATACGCGCGAAACCTCTGATAGTGAACGTCCCATGTCCCAAACGTACTGAGCCAGAATCGCCCGATGGCGTTCGGATAGCTCGGGTTTGAGGCCAAGTTGTTGAATCAAGGACTGTACCCATTTTGCATCTAGAGCCTGCTCTGTAGATGCCTCAGTACCGATACTAGAACCACGAATCTTGCGAAGCTGCTTGACTGTATGGCCCATCCACACGAGCGAGAACTTGCTGCAACGAATATAGTCAATGGCGTTCAAGTATGGCGGCGAACTCAAGACTAGATCGATAGACTTCGTCTCAATGTCCAGTTCGCGAGCGTCGCCACATTTCACTACTGACGGAGGACCAACCGGCTCTCCGCCACGTTGGGGACAATTAGCAACTACCGTCTCTACCGCGGAAATAAAACGGCGGAACGGTTTAACCGGTGCGAGAACGAACTTTTTATGAGGTCGGCTATGGGATAAGTCCATAGCAAGTGAAGCGCCCGCTTTTTTTGTAATGATGAGCCGAGAGAAGCCGCACCATAGTACGTCACGAGTTGCTTGGTCATGCACTCGCCGGATCACCATAGCAAGTGCCGCTAGTTGGCGCCGCGCGTAGTTGTCAAACCAAAAACGAATAAATGTTCGCGTTTCGTCATCGCTGCCGATCGGATAGGCAGTGCCAGTCGAAAGCGACTCAAACGTAGATTTCGCGCGTTTGAGTACCTGTTGGGCTTTGTTTTGGACAATTTCCGGTTCGACCGTCCGCGTCCAGACGCGGGCCAATAGGACAGCCAAGGGGTCGAGGTCTATCCCAATCGCCCGGTGTCCTTTTGAGCGCGCAACTGCGAGAACCGTTCCCGAGCCAGCCATCGGATCTAGCACCCGAAGCGAAGCCTTGGATTCTTTTAGTGCCTCCAGGGCGATTCCTGGCGCCATGCGCGCAGGAAACGGATGTATCGGATTGCGCCCTAATATCTCATAGATTGATTTATTATGCGAATCCAGCATGGCGACTCAGTCCTTGAGGTTCTGCACAAACTGAACGCCGCCCCTACTCTTGTAGAATGCGCGCGCCTTACCTTTGCCGTTGTAAAAAATCTTGACGTGATGAACCGCACGCGGGAATTTCGCAGACTCCAATTGTGGGTTTCCAATGAAACCCTTTGTACGCGAAATAGCGGCTTGGTCTGCAGCAGATTTGTATCCCGCAATGGAACTCGCCATGTGAATGGCCAGCGCATCTGGGTTAGACTTGACTTGAGACTCCAGATACTTGATCAAGAACTGCGGCAAGGCATCGCCGACAGCCGTGGCAAGTTTCTTAAGCGTCTTGATCTCCGTCGGAGCGGCCTCAACAATCTTATCCAGAGCTGCGGAATCTGGACAATCAAACATTTGAAAGGACATCTCTCCCCGATTCAGGTCGACGGTACCACGATCAATGCTTGACGATGCTGCGATCGAAATGCGGTTATCTCCCACCCAGACAGGCGATAGCTTGTTGTTTTTTATCGCCTGGAGTGCCAAGCGGTGAAAGACGAAGCATCGGTGCCAATCCGCATAAAGGTGTTCAGGAATTGTGAGTTCGAAATGCTTGAGATATTTTCCACGAGCTCCAAACATCCGCGCTCGTTGGATATACGTATCCTGCTGTAGCTTGCTCTTAACATCGCGCGTAAAAAACATCGACAAAAGGTTCGAGAAGGTCACTCCACGCGAGACAATGTTTCCCCCGATAATTACGGTGAAGGGACATGTGGGCACCGTTGGTTTGTCACCAGCGGATGCCCGATCCCTCTTGCTATTCAGCACGACAAATGCGTTCCGCGATGCGTTGGCAACTACATAGGACGTCAGGTCTTGCGCTCTTGATCGGGGGTATAATTTCTCAGCTTGCGAATAAATGACGTCAAGAAATGCGTTGAACTTTGCGCCGGTGCCACTCTCAAGCGCCTTCATCGTCCCCTCAATCGTCTTTCTGTCAGTGGCATGATCATCAGTCTTCCCGCTTGTATGGACGAGAAAGCTGTAATTGGACTCTGCTTCGCCCTTGGCGGTCGCCGTCGTATTTAAATACGCAACCGAAACAAGAAATCGGGCGAGTGCAATTTGCGCGTCGGTAGCTGAGCCAGAACCCTTAAGCAGAGTTAGCCGATACTCCGGTTTGCCATCCTGCGGAAAGAAAGTATCCTGCCCATGGTAATCATCATGCGAAGGAAAATGCACCCACGTTTCTGTCTTATTGTCAAACGTGTTGTTGAGATTCAGCCGAGCAGGCGTAGCGGTGACACCGATGTAGATTCCGTCCTCGCCAAGGAGTTGGGAGACTAGGGCATTGATCTTCGTACGTTCTTTCTGGTTTATTTTTGCATTCGGCGTCGCGTAATCTGCTTCATCATCAATGACGACGACGGGGCCAGAGAGCGTTAATTCGGCAATCAGCTTCTGAAGGTCCTTGGAGTTTTTCTTGCAGAAGAGAATGGTCTTCTGCCCAGTGCTCAATGGGGAGTTTGCCAGATCGGCGGCATTTCGTGGCGCAGGTGCGAGGCCCGCAAGTCGAAAGCGATCGAGGTTTTGCATGAGAAGATCGACACTATCGTTCATCAAATGAACAATTACCTTGTGTCCATCGTCAAGGAGACTCGCGGTAAGACAAATCATCATTTCCGTCTTGCCGCTTTGTGGATCTCCATAAATCACCAACGAACCTGTCGATGCCTTCGGAAGTTTTTGCCTTGTGCCGTCAACTGCCT
Source organism: Planctomycetota bacterium (assembly GCA_021413705.1). Lineage (GTDB taxonomy): Bacteria > Planctomycetota > Planctomycetia > Pirellulales > UBA7805 > JAIOPX01. Next base: position 9,684 of record JAIOPX010000380.1, read on the forward strand.
CGACGATTTGATCCGGCTTCGCACCAGTTTTCTTCACGCGTGCAAGTTGCTTTTTATACTGATCCTTGATAGTGGCGTTGGCCGCAATCTTGGCAAGAGTGTTTTTATCCATGACGTGCTTATTCTAATGCATGGAGGACGATTGAACAACGCTATAAAAACGAGCTGACCCTCAAGGCCAGCGGTCTGTCCGCAAGGTAAACAAAACGGCCAAGATACTCCATCTGGTTCCAAATCCGAGAATCGCGACAGTATCAAGCAACATCTGGATCAACTTTTGGGGAGCACTCCAGATGACCACAGCCGGTTCATCGTCGGCTACGACCTGTATGCCATACGAGCTTCACATTCGCAGCATCACAACGTCTGCTGCATATCGCCCTGTTGCTTAGCGCCGTGCGACAGAAGGCACAGCCGACTGCTCAAGCGGCAGAACGACCAATCGAAACCGCCAACTCAGTTGGGACGCCGCGGCAGGCGGCGAGTGGGCGCGCCGCTGCAGAGCGACGTGGTGGACACCGACCTGATGGGGGCCATGGCTGGCCCGGCCACTTAGATTGTCGATGAGGAGATCATTACGAACCTGCGGGCGGCAATCGAGTTTGGTGGGAAGACCTGATCCCTATCTGGGGGAACGGCCGGTCCGCCATCTAAGACTTCCTGCACCATAGCTGGGCCTGGGGCACCTTCCATCTAGCGATGGCTATCTCAGATGTGGTCCTGGTCAAGGCAATTGCGGTAGGCATTGGGAAAATTGCTTGCACGTAAAGCGGGAGAGGCGAGCCTTAAAATAGGCGCAAGCATTGCGGCTAGAGAAGTGACACCGCTGGAGCCCTCTCCCTGCAGCACGCGGGTGATGACCTTCCACGGGTCTTCTATTTCGTCTTCCGGCAGATCGACCTGAGAGCAGCAGACGAGGCAAGCAACGGACCATGTTGCGATCCTCCGTCAGTTAGAGACCTTCACGGGATTGAGCGACTAGGCTGAAATGTGTATCCTAACCGAGTAATCGCGCGAGGCCCCTTGGCATGACGTTTACGACTGCAACGGCGACGAACGGCACATGTGGCATCCGGCTTCAAGTCATACCGTGATCCTTCGCCATGAACCGATCCCCACCATTCGCAACGACCGGAACGCCGAAGGGTGTCATCGACGTCCGTCTGAGCTACAAGATCGTCGAACTCTTCTCCGAAGGGCTGTACTCAAGCCCCAATAAGGCCGTAGAGGAGTTGGTTGCCAATTCCTTTGACGCGGGTGCTCAGCAGGTCGGGGTGTTCCTGTCTCCAGACTTTCACGCTCAAGGAGCGACCATCGCCGTGGTGGACGATGGCGATGGAATGGACGCGGAAGGGCTCAAACGGCATTGGCTCATCGGCATTAGCAATAAGCGCGATCTATCCAAACTTCCCAAAGGTCGCCAGCAAATTGGCAAGTTTGGCATCGGAAAACTGGCGACATATGTCCTCGCCAGTCGTCTCTCACACATCAGCAAACACAAGGGTAAGTTCTACTCCACTTCGATGGATTATGGACGCATCGACAAACGAGTCGACGACGGGGTAGAGCCGAAAGCGCCCATCAAAATCGATCTATTTGAACTTACCGAGGCGCAGGCGCAGGCTGCGCTGGATCAGTGGACTAATACGGCGGCGTTCAAGAAATCGCGCCTGAAGTTGTTCGGCAAGGGTGCAGCATCTTCCTGGACATTTGCAATCCTCTCCGACCTAAAAGAAAAGGTCCATGAGATTAGGCGCGGAGTTCTGGAGTGGGTGCTTCGGACTGCCCTGCCGATGCGAGACGACTTCGCGATCTATCTCGATGGCGAGAAGTTGGAGCCGAGCAAGGCTGGCAAGGGGCGACTGAAAACTTGGGTGCTGGGGAAGGACATCACGGAACTACCTAAGCCTGCCCCCGATGACATTGACGCAACTGAGGACAAAACGGAGGAGGCGAGTTCCCCGAAGCGGTTTGGGCTAGTTCACAATGATCTAGGGCGGTTCACTGGATACGCGGAAGCATATAAGGATCTCTTGACTGGCAAATCGGACGAGCTTGGCCGCAGCCATGGGTTCTTCGTGTACGTACTTGGCCGCCTCATCAACGTGGTTGACGGACATTTCGGGATCAAGCCTGATGAACTGCGACACGGGACATTCGGCCGTATCCGAGTGGTAGTCCACATGGATGGGCTGGATGCCTTTCTCCAGTCCGATCGGGAACGGATTCGGGAAGGCCCGGTCCTTGCCGATGCTCAGAATATTCTTCGAGGCATCTTCAACTTCGTTCGGCCAACGTTAGAGCAACATGACGATGAAGAAGACAGTGGAACCAAGCTCGCTCGCAAAATGGGTGGTAGCCCGGCGAGCCTGTCACGACGTCCGCTCATCGAAATGGCGCGGGCCGCACTCGATGGTAAGGTCAAATCGCGTTACATCGCACTTCCGCCTGCCACGACAAAGGCGGAACGAGAGCAGGTTGTGGCCAATCTCGAGAATCGAGCCGAGACGCCCGAGAAATTCATTAGTGGTATCGACTTTGTTTACAACGCCACCTCGGATGATGGAATCGCAGTCTATGATGCTGTCACGGGCAAACTAAGGATTAATGGGCTGCATCCGTTTATCGGTGCATTCTTCGACGAGTTTACGAGTAAGGCGGGCGGTCTCCCACTGGAGATGTTCGCTATGGCGGAAGTACTTCTGGAATCCCACTTGCATCAGGAGGGCCTGAAACAGGATCAGATCGATGCGGTGATGATGGCGCGGGACGAACTTTTGCGGTATGTCGCGCACGAGTCTGGTCGGCGTACGGCACTCACGACCGCGAACGCGCTGCGAAATGCCAAAAACGACGAGGATAAGCTTGAGGTCGAAGTCGTAGAAGCATTTAGAAGTCTCGGATTTGACTCGACGCGAGTAGGCGGTAAGGGCAAACCTGATGGAGTAGCTAAGGCCCATCTCAGTGCCGATAGTGCCAACAAGCCGCGCCGGTATGCCGTCACACTTGAAGCGAAAAGCAAGAAGAAGGACGGAGCAAAGCTGAAAACTAAGTCATTTGGGGTGTCCACGATCGTGCGGCAGAGAGACGCCTACCAATGCGAGCATGCCATTGTCGTGGCTCCAGCGTTTGACCATACCGCAGGCAAGAATAGCGCCCTCGCACAGGAAATCAATGCCGATCGCGAGAACTCCAGCGCGAAGGGCGATCTGAAAACTATCACGGCGATTCATGTTGAGGATCTTGCGAGGCTCGTTCAATTGCGTCCTGTGCAGCGGATCGGTTTGGCGAGAATCCGAGAATTATTCCAGAAATGCAGTTTGCCAGAAGATTGCAAGAAGTGGATTGATGATATCGAGAAAGAAAAGGTTACGAAGCCACCCTATCGCCAGATAATCAGTGCGATCCACAAACTCCAGCAAGAATTTGACCAGGCAGCCGTTGAATACTCGGGCTTGCGTGTGGCGTTAGCTCAGGACACACCACCGTTCAAGCTGAGTACGAACGACGATCTAATCGATCTTTGCAAGGCGATGGCCGCGATGGCTCCGGGAGCGGTTATGGCAAGTGATCGCACGGTGGAGTTAGATCAAAGCCCAGACAATGTGCTTGCAGCGATTGAGTCAGCCACCAAGGAGCATCTTGCCGATGGACATTAACTAGGTCTACATCCGCTTGGAAACGAGCTATTGTTACGCCGAAGCCCGTGGTGCTGAACGTCAGTTCATTCTCATTGAGTGTCGCCGCCTCGCGCTGAGCGACCGAAAAGCCGTCGATCCAGACGGGACCGCTCGATTGGTTGAGGCTCTGCAACTGGACGACGATCGCTTTGCCAAGCTCCGCCCCCCAGTAACCGACGTGTGATTGAAGGCGAACTCTTTCCAGGAAGCATTCGTACCGACGGCAAACGAACCGGCCTTGATGACGAACGTGCTGCCGCTCATGTACCCCATTTTGATCCGGAATACGCCATTGTCCGTGTCCGACTTGCCGATCATGACCGCGAACGGCTCGCTCGAATCGCTCCAGTACCAGAAACAGGCCGAATTGGTCAGATAGGCCGTCTTCTTGCGGTGCGTGCCATTGGCTGCCGCGTCGTTGTACACGACGGTGGTGCAGCCCGAAGTGCCGTTGGTTCCATAGACGATCGTGCTCTGCGTTCCGTCCGCAAAGGTCACCTCATCCAGGTAGCCGCTCGTGTAGGCGTAGTCGATGTCCTCGCTGTTGAGCAGATCAATCTTCTCGACCACCCAGCGGCCGGCCATTTGCGTGCTCTTGTACGTGAACGTGGCTACAGACTAGGGCCATCCGCATATCCAATTGGATCGTCGTCTCTTCTCGTCAGTTGTCAATTGTGCCTGGACCAGGACAACCGACCTATCAATCCAAGATTGATAGAAGCACTAGTGCCGCACGTACTCCTTCGTCTTCGACGTATCCCATTTGCCCTCACTGGTGACGGAATCCGCAAAATCACTGCGCTGGTTCGTCGGAATGCGAAAGATGAATCGCAGGACGGGCACCCTCCTATCCTTAGTTCCCACCGAGAAGTCGGTGTGGAACACCCGCTTCTCCTGGGGGACGAGCGTCAGGGTACTGGGTTTCTTGGCGAACCCCGGCCAGTCGCTTTCGGGAAGTGTCCTTCTGGTGTTCGACGTGAACTCGACTATTTCGACAGGCGGGAAAACCATCGTTACTGGCGCGGTCCCACGGTTGTAGAAGATGAACTCCTCTACCCCCTGCGTCATTATGAAGTTGCCCCCGCGCATGAAGTCGGTCTCGTGACGAACAATGCGTAGCTGCAAGCCGTTCGTCAACAGCGGCTGCGCTCTCTCGCGGCATCCCACAAACAGCAACGCCACGCCCGCAAGAAAAAGGGCCGAAATTGAAAATCGCTCCGTTAAAGACTCAGAACGCATAAACATCTCGTTTGATTTGTCGAGGCTCTCGCCCAGGCTCGGCGCGACGGCACTCGCTTCCCCCACTTGGCCGCCGGTGCGGTTGTGGTCTACTCGCCGACACCGCGTGACAACACTATCGTTCACATTTTCTATTTTTTAGGCGGCAGAGGGAGCGTTGGCAAATTGATCCCAACGCCGGCCACGGTGACCCCCGAGTACTCTATCACGACGTCGCCAAGTTTCCACTTAGACGAGATCCACTCGTTGACGGGGTTAAGCTTTCCGACGGTGTATCGGTCGTACCAACTCTCGCATCTGTGTCAAGCACCTCAGCCAAGGGCAGTATTACGTCGTTGCTCCCGATTCGGCCGAGAGCTTTGGCTGCCGTTCTGATATTTCGTCCTCGATTCAGCGGTTCTGTTACCTTCAAGTACGGAAGTAGAACAGCGACTGCCCTTTCGTCGCGCAATTCTCCCAATGCTATGATCAAAAAAAATCGAACCTTGTTATCAGTCTCGGAAGTTAGCATGGCTAGGAACCGTTCGAACGCATGTGGCGTACCGATGCGGCCGAGCGTACTGGCGGCGTACGCTCGCGTATTTGGATTCCTACTGCCCAATGCCCCTAGAAGCGGCGCAACGGCAGGCTCTCCCACAGCAGCTAGCACACCAGAATAAAACTCACTTAGTGAATGATATTCATCGGCAATGTCGCCCGCATCATCTTCCAAGTCAGCATCATCTAAGGCGTCTAGACTGTCTATTATTTGGGCAACTTCTGCAGGGCCACACATCGAGGCCAATTCACGAATCTTGCCGTCAGGAACCTGGATACACCCCCAACCACAATCTTGCTGAACCTCGGCAAGGAGTGTGTTGAAATTCCGCATTGCCGCCTCCGTCGCCGAACTCAAAGCCATTCAACGAAAATCCGAATTAGACGGGATTGTACATCAGACCAGTGCGGGAGACAACATTGTGGGAACCACGGCATGCTGAGTTGTACACGATCGAGGATAACCAGCATCGAAGAGTTCGTGGACCTGACTTACAGCAAAATCACCGAGAACGAATACGACGCTCTCAACCGGCTCATCGCCCGTTATGAAACCGACCCGGAAGTTGACAATGTACTCTTCCAGACAGGTGAATACCACTACGATGAGGCCGGTCGTCAGGTCTCGACAACCGATGCGCTGGGCCGGACGACGACTTCGCAGTACGATGCGCTGGATCGGCTAACCAGCCAGACTCTGCCCGACGTGTTTGGCCATGTGATGGACCGTGGGAGCACTGGCTACGCTGAAACGGGCACCTGGACGGCGCAGGCGGAGAGCGATGCATACAACGGAAGCCAGCGCTATCATGCGGCCGGAACCAGCACCAACACGGCCAGTTGGACCTACTCGGGCTTGGTGATTGGCCGGACGTACGATATCTACGTCACGTACGCCGCCGACGCGATCAATGCCGCCACCGATTCGCCTTACACGGTGACGCACAGCGGCGATTCGGATACGTTCGACGTCGATCAGCAGGTAGCACCCGACGATTACACCAGCCACGGGCAGGCATGGCACTATCTCACGTCGATCACGATCGAGGATGCCAGCGATCTGGTCATCGAGCTGTCGGACGACGTGGCCTCCGGCCGCGTTCTGGCCGATGCCGTGGGGTTGGTCGATGTCGATCCGACGATTACCAAGACATATGACAAGGTCATCGACGCCAGCGTTGGGGTCGCTGAGCGTCTTGATGATATCGAGGAGCGATGGCATTTGGAAACTCTTGGTGGGTCGCTGGTTCTCCTTATTTATGTTTCTGTTGGGGTTCTTCTAGCTCCAGAACTACCAAGATATCTCGCGATTGACGTTTTTCAGCACGTCATTCCAACTGATACTCTTGAAGAATGGGTGCCAGGGATTTGGCGCTATGAAGGCCATTCGGTCACCAACTCGCCAAACGGGGACGACGGTGCCTTTAAGTCCTGCTGCATGGGCAGCGACTTCTAGTTCAGCGATGGTCGTGATCTGCTCGGATTCAGGAAGCGTTTGGAAGGAATGGCTGACCGGCGTGATCAATAAATCGACTCCCTGCTGATTGATGTGGGCAACTTTAAAGCTCGGCATGTGTAGTTCCTTGTGTTGAATTGGTTGATCTAAAGGCTCTCGATGTAGGACCGTAGGTTGTCGGCGTGGGTCTTGGGGAGTCCGCCGTCGTCGTAAACCTTCACCTTGCCGTAGGATCGCAGTTCGGCAATTTCTTTGGGTTCGATTGTGTTCCGGCCATTCTTGCTGGTCTTGGCTCTGTTCTGGATGACCCAGAAATGGATTTGGTAGCCCTTGGCCTTGATGACGCCGAGAATGTCGTGGGTGTAGCGGTCAGAGTCAATGAAGTTGGGGCAAAGGGTTGCGATGACGTTGGGTTTCTTGTCGGGGTCCAATTTCTTGGCGAAAGCGACGAGGCCATCAGGCTGGTCGTCGTTGGACATGCGGCGGACGAAGTAGTCGATTTTGTTGATAGTGATGCTGTTGGTGTCATCTGTCAGGGCGATGAGGGTTTCGGATTTCCCCCAGCCTGCGTGTCCGACTACGAAGATGATTCTTGGTTTCATGTTGCCCTGCTTAAAATGGTGTGGTTAGGGTTTGGTAGGTGCCTTCTGCCTCCCATGTGTTGGGAAGCAATCGAATCACCGCATAGTTGGTGTAGAGGTCAATGGATTGCTTAGCGGTTAGAAAGTCGGTGCCTTCGCTTATTTCGGGATGTGTTGTGATGAAGATGGTGCCGGGGCCGTAGTTGGTGAATCTGTACCAGTTTGGTGGGTCGTCTGCGAGGTGGTTGTTGAGGCCCATGCCGACTACTGTCTGGGTGGGGCGTCCGCGGCTTACGTGCCAGAGTCCGGGCTCGATTTCCTTTTCTGTGATTTCCATGTGACGACCCTTGGGTTGGATTATTGGCCGTGGGAGCATTGTATCCGGTGTCGGTCGTCAAGTCTCGGAAATGTCGCTTTAAGCCTATTTTGTCGGTGTTTTTAGCAACTGAATATTTCGCGGCCGGGGGTGTCTTATATTAAATGCTGTGCGTGGCGCTGGGCTGCGGACTGTTAGGATGAATGAATCGGGGTTATTTCAACCTTGTTTACGGAGGAACTATTTATGCTCGAAGTTCGAAGAGAGGGCGACCAATGGCAGGTGTGGATGCACAACAAGTGGGCTCCGGCAATCGACGAGTCGGATGCTCGTACGATTGCCCGGTTGGATGAACTGGACGCCGAAATATGGTCAGGGAAGCTGAATCCTAATGTTGCGGACTCGATGCAGCGGTGTGTGGAGGTCTGCCGTCGTAATAACGCGGAGTGCTTTGCGACACGTGATCTCCAGGCCCATGCGAAGCTGATTCGGGAGCGCCACCCTCGCTGGTAATTGTTGTGGGGAGCCCGGCGGCCTAGTCCGTTCGCCGGGCTTTCTCTTGCTCGGATGTGCGTATAAAGAGCCCGTCACAGGTGGGGCACTACCAGTGCCGGGCGGGCCAAGACGGCGAACCGTCTCGACGTTGGTATGTCTCTTCCGAGCGCACGCCAGTCGCGCCACCTGCCACCCGAAAAAGGTAGCAATTGGTAAGATGGGTAAGCCACAGGCAACAGGAAACTGACCTGCTTTGGGCATTGCCTGCGACGAATCCGCGGTTAGAATGCGAGAGCAAAGCTAGACCTTCGGGCCGCTGGTTCCTCTTTGGGCCAGCGGCCCACTTTTTGTGACTGGACTTCCTGCGGTCAGCCGCGAATGATTTCAACGTAGGATTCAGCTTGCGATGGTTTAGCTTGCACTCAGCCACTCTGGCGGTTCCCACACACGGATGAAGCGCTGCGCTCTCTACTGCGCAGCGCGAATAGTCACTCGCCTCACGGCGGGGCCACGGAAGATGTTCCGGTACGGACGCCGGAAAGGGAAGGCACACACGAAGTGTCTTATCCCAGGAGCGTTTTTCGCTGTGCGGGGGCGGTCCCAGCGCAGCTTACTTTCATTTCTACGTTTGGAGGATTTGAGATGTTGTTGAAGAATCTGGAGGTCGTTCGTGAGTTGATGGTTGAGGAAGTGCAAATGGATATCGACGCGCGGAGCATGTACCAAAGCCCGCGGCTCACCGATGAGGGTTGGGCAGGCTATCCAGCTTTGCTGTTGGAAGCCGTCCGATCGCACGATCCGCCTTGGTTGGAACAGCAGATAAAGATGCGGGGATGGATCAAGGATCAGGAGCAACGCGTGCGCAATGGTGTCGCCCACTGGGCGCGAATCCCCTACACGGCAGCCCAAATGCTGGCTGAGGGCGATGTCAACCGCTACTACCTCCGCGCGGTCTGCCGCGCCGCGATCTTGGCCGGGAAAGACACGGTTTTGGTTTACCGTGCCAAACAGGTTGAGAACCCGCGGCCGGAGTCGGTGCGGCTTACGGGTAGCAGGCTCAGTGCTCAGAAGTTGCTCGATGACTTGCGCATCAACAGCAACAAGCTGGAAACCGCGCTGGGCCTCCCGCCGGGGCCGAACTCTGGTTTGAGCGCGTGCTTGGACTAGGGAACGGGTTCTGGCTCGATGTAGGGTGTGCGCTCGATCTCACGGAGTGTGAGGCCGTGGCTCGATAGCCCGGACCGGAAGGTTTCGAACTCTTCCGGGCTGAAGCACAACTCTACGCGCCCGTGTAGCGTCTTGAAAACCTTGAAGACGGCGGGATCGAAACCCCACGTTTCGTTGGGCCAGACACTGAATGTGTAGTTGAAGCGGGTGGCGGCAACCATGGTATATCCAATATCGTTTGATCCTGGTCAAATTAGTCAGCAAATCGCTTGCCGATGTCGCAAGCACGTCCGTGATGGCAATGCTGCTGCTTTCAAGTGATGTTTGCGAGACCAGCCTGGTTGCTTGCCACCCGTCTTATTTCGCCACCGCTATCATGGGGTCATCATGGTACTTCGAAATAAAACGACATCCGAAGTGTTGTTTGAGCGCTTCTGCACAGAAGTGTCCATTCCCTTCACGGCAATTCCGTGCGAGGAGGGATCGACGCCAGATTACGAGTTGCTATTTGGCAGCCTAAAAGTGATTGCTGAGATTAAGCAACTCGACCTCAACCCTGCGGACAAAGCAGTCTTGTCAGAACTTCGATCGCGCGGTTCCGCTTCGGCATGGGGAGGAACAGAACAACGTTGGGCCAAGAAAATCAAGAGAGCGAACAAGCAACTTAAAGCCAAGTGCGCTCTGGGTGTCCCTGGTTTAGCCGTTTGTTTTGACAACGGAACATCCGGCGGAACAGACCCCATCGACATCAAGGAAGCGATGTTCGGCAAGGAGACGGTACGCATCTGGCAAGGTTCCCATGGAGAGGAGGGCTTCAGTCCTATTTATGCCGGGGAAGGTGGTGTCTTAACTGCGAACTCTAACACCACGATCAGTGCGATTGCCGTCCTCTGGAGTTCCAGGCCCGGCTGCATTCTCAGTCTATTTCACAATCATTTCGCCGCTAATCCGCTCAATCCCGATTTACTAAGGCACGAGCGCGTAAGGCATTGCAGATTGTCGGATGAATGCTACGAGTGGGTTGGGTTCTAGTGCAACAAGGAGCAAGACGCCATGGTCTTTTTGCGATTCGGCCTTCAGGACCCCAGCGACGAGCCAAAGTACCGGGAGATACTCCAGGGCTATCATGATTGTTGCCGCACCTGCGTTGATTTTCTGTTGCGCATTTTGGAACTGCTTAACGATCCGGAGAAGAAACGAAAGCCCCAACTATACTCTGGAGTCGTGTTTCTATTGACTCGACATGTCGCGGAACATTTTGACGCAATTGCCGTATTGGCAAGCGAGGGATGTTGCGAAGCGTGCAAAGTACACTTACGAAGTGCATTTGAGGCGTCGCTTCAGATTCGTTATTTGCTCGAAGCGGACAGCGAGCAGCGAGGTGTTGCGTATCATGTTGCCACAGTTCACCAACGGAATCGAATTGATCGGCAACTAATGCCCGGTTCTGATTTTGGCAAGGAATTACGCGCGACAGCAACCAAGGGATCAATGGAGGCCGAAATATTCGCAACCCTTGATCCGGTTGACTATGCCGCTCGTATCGCGCGCAGAGAGGCATTGCTCACAGAATCGCCATATGCTGAAGTCAACACCGAGTGGCAAAGGCTGCATAAAGATCCAAAACGACCGCCGCCTCACTGGTATCAATTATTCGGAGGCCCATCAAGTGTCCGCAAGCTTGCGAGACGTTTCGATATGTTGTTCTGGTACGATCTCATATACTCGTCGTGGTCTGGAAATGTTCATGCGGGCGACGCGCTGGACAAAGTAGCACCGGACCCAGACAACCCAGCGGGAAGTGCGTTGTATCCGCTAAGACACCCCGCCAATTTGTGGGCTGTCTGTGGACTCGTCGCATTTTTTACAGAGCAGCTTGAACAGTTATTGTCGCAGCACTTTCTGGAGAAGCATGACCGTGATGCGTTGAACCGCCATTGGCAAAGAGAAATACCGGAACGATTCAAGAAATCACAACGCAAGATCAACGTTCCGTGGTCTTGAAAGCAATGATACGACGACGCCCCGCTGGTCCTGGTCTTCCCTACACCAGGAGGCGGGGCGTCGAGTTGTGCTGACTATCTTGGCCGGGCAATGCCGTTGAGCATCTTCTCCCACGGCGACGATTCCTGAAACCGCATGAACTCGTCCTCCGACTGATGAGCCACCGGTGCGCCATTTCGGAAAATGACCACGATATCCTGAATCACCAAGCCGCCGAAGCCATTTCGAGCCCGCACCCAAACCGGCACAACCTGGTCCCCAGCACGCGCAACATAGGCGCCACTCTCCAGGTCGTATGAGTTGCTGGCGGCAATGCCCGACTTCCCCTGGCTCACAATCTCATAGTTCGGATCGGCAAGGTTCGCATTGAGATAGCGGCGAATGGCGCTCGTGGTTCCGCCGGTTGACGCTGCGAACACCGCCACCAAGCACCATGAGGCTCGCACCTACGCACCCGAACACGACAAGCCGATTCATGGTGAAGAGTGTCGTTTTGGGCTTTCTTGGCGGAAGGGTGCTGTGGCGGACTGGCGGCGACTGGTCTGTGGGCAATGTGTCGAAGAACTGTTGCAATTCGCGGTGCATGTGTCAGGCTCCTGTGTAGTTCTAGTGCCCCGGCCCCACGCCGGGTGGCCCTTCCATCGGAACACGAGAAACGGGCCGTTACAATGTTTCATTTCCGAACCCTAGTAGCCTCACGCGTGTCGTCAATTAAGTACTCTTGGAGGATGAAGCATGGCCCAATCGGATTGCGATCTTATCGGCGGCATATCGGGCGCTGAACTTGCGGTTGAGCAATTCGACTTTGGCGAAGGCATTACCATTTCAAGGACATATGCCCATCTGATGGCCCCTATCATGATGGCCTTCAAGCGGCCGGAGCCAGGAAAGGCGCATCCTCCGCCTTGGATGGCTGAGAACGGTGGCTTCGGGTTTGACATCACGATCCAACTGGTGGTGCCACGAACATTCATTTTTCCAAACGGCTTCAACAGACTTAACACTATCTGGTGGTTTGCGGCTTTAATTCGTCTGCGCGCTGTACCTTTCGCTCTCCTTCCTGTCGTGTCCAGTGAGCGATTTGCAGATGCTCCCAATCTCAGCCACGAAGTCGATTTGTGGCCGATGGAAGTTGACACACGCAGACTTAAGCTGATTGAGAATGCGAACAACATAATTAACGAAGACGACTTAGACTGGATTAGAGTTCACTGGCGACATGCCGCAAGTTTGATGAATCAAAGCAGCGAGTTTAGGTTGTTGGTTCAAGCGTTCGATCAATCCACATTCGTCCGATACCCTGCTTTAGCAATGGTCTCACTGTGGGGCGCAATCGAAGGGCTTTTCTCGCCTGCGAGAGCGGAGTTGCGTTTCAGAGTTTCTGCCAGCATAGCGGCCTACCTAGAGCCGCCGTCCGATAGACGTCTTACACTCCAAAAGCAAGTCGCGAAGCTCTACGATGCACGATCCGTAGCTGCGCACGGAGGTTCGGATATTTCTCTGGACGCACTCTGCAACACCTACGCCCTGGTCCGCCGCCTCATATTGGCAATCATTGACAAAGGTCGCGTACCGACACGTGAGGATCTAGAGGTCTGCCTGTTTGTAAATCGGGCGACTAATTCAAGTCCCATTTAAACGGCACGTGCCACGTCAACTCGTACACGCCCCACTTCGCGGGTTCCTTCGACCCGTCATTGATCGACTCAATCCGCATTGGCTTCGACAACAGCAGATTGCCCTCAGTCGGATTCTCCTCGTCCTCCGGGTCGAAAAGCTGCAGCGAGTCAACAGCATCATGGACCTTGGCCAGAATGCCCAGCGTCTGATGCGTGAGGAACTGGTCGTCGGCGTCCCCCTGGTCCAGGAGCAGTTGCACCACCACATGCAGCGAAATCGACCAGTCGCTGCATGTCACAGCCCGGCCGCCGCCCGCAACCTTCGGTAAGTCAAACTGGAAGCCCCCAGGAACCAGCACCCCAAAGCACTCTGAACGAGGCGGATCAGCTAGAACAAGCTGCTTATTCTTCCGCATCCGAATCGTGCTTTCCGTGAACACCTCGTCGTCAATCAGCCTCTGCTTGATAGCGTTGATGATGTCTGCGGGTGTCGTCGCAATGCGGTCACTCATGATCGGTCCTCCGTCTTAACTTTGGCGACGGACTTTCAAGGGACCGCTCTCACCACAACCACAGTCGTCACCCTGCATCTCTCTCGGAAATGCTCGCGAAGATGCGGAGCTACCCGCGGGGCATTTACGACGTATCGGTAGGTGTTTTGTTTTCACCTTGAATCCGCACCGAGAACAGGCGTATTCGTCCTCATTTCCGGTGGGTAGAAAATCGCACATCATGGGATTGCCGTCACCGTTGCTGTTGAGCCAAAGTAGTTGCACTGCCCGCCCCCGCCGAGAAACGGCAACACAACACCACTCACCGAATTGCACTCAAGCGGAAAATCGACGAATGCCCGCCAAGAGATGATGCCTAACGCTGTCGTTACCGTAATGAAGCCGGAGGAAATGCCGAGCGAGATCGGCCCGAAGGAGCCATTGAACGCACAGCTATTCTCCTCCTGCAACCATGCCCACGAACATTCGTAGGACGAAAAGGGATGTGTCCAGTCCGGAGTGTGTTCCAGAATGAAAGTGCCATTTCGTAGCGTGACGCATTCGGGGCAAGAGGGAATCGTGTCGGTGATTCCCGCAAAGACGACCTGCCAAGCTGTAGGCGTCGTACCATCTACACATCCATTGCACGGAAGCGCACAGCAACCACAACCAGGGCTATGCTTCTTCCAGGGCATGAGCAAGCCTCCACGTCCACCTGTCGCTACTAATAATCCCATCCTCGTTTGCAGTCAAGGACTTACGTCATTTGCTCTGGGGTGGGGCGCCGGACTAGAATCACCGATTTCCACGGTGAACGAGGGCGCGACCATGGGCATGCTGAAAGCGGTGTTGGTGTTTCTCCGGGCGATGCTCATTCCCAAGATGCAATTGGCCGTCGAGAATCTGGCCCTGCGCCAGCAACTGGCGGTCTGCAAGCAATCCGTCAAACGCCCGAAGCTGCATCCACGCGATCGCGATTTTTGGGTGTGGCTTTCGAGGCTGTGGCCGAACTGGCGCTCCGCGCTGGCGATCGTGCAGCGCGAAACCGTCATCCGCTGGCATCGCCAGGGTTTCAAACTGTATTGGCGGTGGAAGTCGAGAGCCCGCAAAGTAGGGCGGCCTGGCATCGATCGCGAGATCCGGGATCTGATTCGCCGCATGTCCCGTGAGAACTCTACCTGGGGCGCACTGCGAATCCAGTCGGAACTGCTTCTGCTGGGCTACGACGTTGCCGAAGGGACCGTGGCCTAGTACATGGTCCGCATCCGTAAACTGCCCTCTCAGACATGGCGAACATTCCTGGCCAATCACGTTTACGATATCGCCGCCTGCGACTTCTTCACGGTTCCCACCGTGACCTTCCGTGTCCTGTACGTCTTCATCGTGCTCCGTCATGACCGGCGACAGATCGTCCACTTCAACGTGACGACGACTCCCTACGCCGAATGGACGTCCCAGCAGATCATCAACGCCTTCCCGTACGAGGAAGCGCCGCGGTTTCTCCTGGGGGATCGGGACGGCATCTATGGCGAATACTTCCAGAAACGCATCAAGGACATGGGCATCGAAGAAGTCTTGATTGCACCACGCTCGCCCTAGCAGAATCCGTATTGCGAACGGGTGATCGGCTCCATCCGCCGAGAATGTCTGGATCACGTGATCGTCCTGGGTGAAGCCCATCTCAAACGCATCCTGACCGCGTACTTTCAATATTATCAGGAATCACGCTGTCATCTGGCGTTAGACCGCAATTCACCCCGGCCCCGCCAGGTCGAAGCGCCCGATCGAGGCGCGGTGATCTCGATCCCTCAGGTCGGCGGATTGCACCACCGTTACACACGCTGCGCGGCGTGGCTTGCAGATTACTCGTGCGGCGGTAACTGGGCCATGCTCTGCACCCTGGGGTCATGTCCTAATTTGACCCCAGGACGGGTAATGGGTCAGTTTGCCCCAAAATGACCGGGTCCGCCCCAGGCTGCTCAATTTGAGAAACAAGAGAGCGAACCTTGTCCCCTTGGCGGAGGGCCATCGCCACCAAAGACGGCCAGACCTTCCTCGTCCGAACTGATCGTTACTTCCTCAATTATGATTTCTCCCTGCCGGCCATCGCTCAATACCAGGGAGCATGCTAGACCGTCTTCAATTTTCGGATCACCCGAAAATTGAAACGTCCCCTGCCAATCGTTTCTTTCAGTTTGCAAGTATCCCCACACTTCGGGGATCAGAACTTCCTCGCCATTAACAATTCGCCCTCGAAATATGGTCCCGCTCATTTTATAGGTCTCCAAGATGAAAGTGGCTGTACGCCAAATCTCTAGCACCAATAATTCACGAAGTAAATGCCAACGAAAATGTGCTAGCACTTTTGGAGAGGACTGGACATTTGAAACATAAGTCAATTATGGTCAATCCTCAGAGGCTATTCCTTAGTTTGCAGAATCGGACCCGTCCTGGGACATCTCCTTCATCTCCTGGTCAAACTTTGCCCAGTCAACGTTTTCAAGTGCATCTCCAACGGCCAGGGCAGTCTGCCCCGCTGGATTTCGACAATACTTGTCATATGCCTGGAGCACCGGCGCAATGGATGGCGGTTTGATCTCGACCCCAATTTCTGAGCATATCTCAAAAATATGCTGGAATGTGTCCTGACTATCGTGGAGTAATTCAACGTACTCGGGATGCTCGCTCCACACCTCTTCGAGCCGCATCGCGCCGTGGTAGGCAACTTGGAGCGCCAAGTTCCACATGGACAAGACATCATCGACGGGCAAGTGACTTTCATCCTGGAACTTCACATTTGGCAGGTCGGGTTGCAGGACATAGCCCCGTTCTTTTGCAAAGTGATGTAATTCAACAAACTTCTTGGCATTCTCGATTAGTTTTCCTTCGAGGTCCAAGCTAATGTGTCGAGACCGCTTTTCCAGCTTGAAGCGAACGAGATAGCCCACACCAGCAGCAAGAGGACTGACAAGTCCAGCGCCAATTAGCATGCTAACCCAAGTATCCATAACTCATCCTGGTGTTAGGTGTCGTCTTCATGGTCTTCAGTGGTATCATCTTGGTTTTCTACCGCGCCTTCGTCTGGCGGATCAATATCGTCGAATGTCATTTCACGATGCTCAGTTGTAAAACTGATTATCAATTCTTCCTCAATCGGCTTGGCAAGTTCATCGGCGTAGATAGTTGCCTTAAGAGCAACGTCGCCGGTTTCAAGCTTTCCGATCATCACCTTGCCCGTGAACTCCGTCGCTTTCGGCTGTATCTTTCCCAGGGTCGCAGAAAGTTTGAACTTATCATCAAGGTCTTTGACACTGATGTTATCAGTGAACAGGGATTGTGGCAGTTTGTACTGCATGCCGAACGTGTCAAATTGACGTTTCGGCTTGGAGGGCATTTTACTGGCTTCATGTGCAACCACTGCGTCTTTTTCTATTTGAACCACAATCCGGACATTATTGAGGGTCTTTGAACCCGCATTGTGGATACCAAATGATAGATGCCTCATTAGTGCGCGAGCATAAATGTAATTCCACATTTCCCGGTAATAGTCACGATTGTCCTTCAAACTGCTGACACTTGGTATAAATAAACTTGTCCCGCCTAACTTAACTTCATTTGCCCGGCTGCCATAGTCCGGAAGATCGTCGAACTCTAAAGGGTCGTAGAGCAAGTTTGATAGGGCGATGGACCTTCCGAGTAGCAAGTCCTTCTGAGGTTCGGCAAACTGCAGGTCTAGTACGCCGACTGGAATCTCCAGAATGGAGCGCAATGCCCCAGAGAGGGCTTTGACTAATTTCGGTCGCACTTCCGCCTTTTCTTCTCCCGCTTGTAGCGAGTAAGTCAACACTCGGCGCTTGCGAATGTCGAAAGGCAAATCCTCGACCTTGCCTGTGATCGTATTGAAAATACAAATGATGCGGTCGAAGCCGACTGACTTCGTGGCCCGTCCCAATTCAATCAAGACATTTGGATTAGGGGTTAAGCGGTCAATTGCTCCGGCATTCACGATGGAAACATCGCCAACGAATGCCGCGCACGCATCAATCTTCTCAAAGATGGTCTCCGCAATGTCGGGACTTCCTGGTTGGCCGGTGGTGTCCCGATCTACGCAAGGATCGACCTTCAATGATCCGTCGGCCTTGAGGTCTTTGACCGCACGTTCCAGACAATCCTCGATGAATGAGCGATTTGTTGAGCCGGGGAGATCGGATTGCCATGCATAAAAAATTGTGTCAGCCATTTGATTCACGTCCGTGTTGAGTGAGGTGGACCCCAGAATGTGGACGACTACATTTATGTTGGAAAGTGGTACCGATGTTAATCGATGAGGAGGTCCAGGAGTATGGCCAGGAAGGTCAAGACAGCACGGACGGCGGCTGCAAATGGTCGTGGCGGAGCCTTCAAGGCGCGGATGCTTTAGCGGCCTTGAAGGGAGACAAGACGCTGGGAGAACTGGCCAGTCAGTTCGGCGTGCATTCCACGCAGAACTCGACCTGGAAGCAGCGTCTCTTGGAGGGGGCGCCAGGCCTCTTCGAGGATCGACGGCGTAAGCAGCGCACCGAGGAGAGCAACCAGCAGGAACTGTTTGAGCAGATCGGTCGCCTCAAGATGGAGGTCGAGTGGTTGAAAAAAATTTACCCAGCTCGGTTGACGCCCGGCGGGCAGTGATCGAGCCAGACCATGAGGAGTTCAGCCTTCGCCGACAGTGCGAGCTGCTCGGCCTGGCCCGCGGGAGTTGGTACTACGAACCGGTCGGCGAGACGGCGGCGAACCTGAAGTTGATGCGGCGGATCGATAAGCTCTACCTGGATCGGCCGTTCTACGGCAGTCGGCGGATCGGGCACGAGTTGAAGGTGAACCGCAAGCGGGTGCAGCGGCTGATGCGACAGATGGGCCTGGAGGCGATCT
>JAIOPX010000381.1 GCA_021413705.1 Planctomycetota bacterium
CAATACGCCGACGTCCTCGAACAGCTGCTGTACAATGGCATTTTGTCTGGCGTGGCACTGGGCGGAGAGCGGTTCTTCTACGTCAATCCGTTGGCATCCGATGGCAAGCACCATCGCCAGCCATTCTTTCCCTGCGCCTGCTGCCCATCGAACGTCGTGCGGTTCGTTCCTTCGGTGCCAGGTTATGTCTACGCCGTGGGAGCCGATCGTTCGACAGCAGCAACTGAGCCTAAAACCGAGAGTTCCCCGAAACAATCCCAAGCCATATTTGTGAACCTCTACGTAGCCGGCACGGCCAACATCAAACTCGGCGATCATGCCGTCAAGCTCATTCAAGAAACTCGCTACCCTTGGGACGGCAAAGTGAAACTCACTGTGACTCCCGATCGCCAAGCCAGCTTTCCCCTTTACCTGCGGATTCCCTCTTGGTGCCGGGAAGCCAAGGTCTCGGTGGCCGGCTCACCTGTAGCGAATCCGAAAATCCAGCGAGGCTACCTGCGCCTGGACCGAGCCTGGAGCGCCGGCGACGTGGTTGAATTGGACCTACCCATGGAGATTCAGCGGATCGAAGCCCATCCGCGCGTCAAAGCTGATGCCGGCCGCGTGGCGGTTCAGCGCGGGCCCGTCGTTTACTGCTTCGAAGCCGTGGACAACGGCGGTCATGTGAAAGATCTAGTACTGCCGCGCGATCCGAAGTTTACGGCCGAGTTCCGCAAGGATCTGCTGGGAGGAGTGACCGTCATTAAGGGTGTGGACCGGAAGGGACGCGATATCATGGCAGTCCCTTATCACGTCTGGGACCATCGCCAAGCCGGCGAGATGGCCGTCTGGATTACGCAAGACGGCAAACCGGCTGCCCCCAAAGCCGACGATTCCACTTGGCAAAACAAGCTCTATCGTCCGTTTGAGCTGACACCTGCGCCGCAATAATCGCCCCACGACTTTCTCAGTAGCCACCGGCTCTTGCAGTGAGCGACACAACGCTAGCAGCCGACTCTCAGCCGTCGCGATCCACGCCCCCCGACAATGTGCCAATCATTGCGGTGGATCAATCTTGAATTCCGCGTAGACCATCGCAATATCACCAAGTTCTGGAAACCTGCATTTCCCACCGAAGGCAGCACCTACGAATGCATCTTCCAATCCATCGGAATTCGTCAATGAACTCGACTTGTCACTTAGAAACATGCGAACAGTTCCATTGCTTTCAAGTCGAAATCTGCCAACAAACATTCCAGATGCCGATTTCAATTCTCCCGTTTCAAGCAAGCCGTTGAGTACGGATGTCGCTGTGTCCAAACCTGATTGAACAGCGGTTTTATTGGGATTGCCGGCTTCGATCTTCTGGGCAACAAGCGATACTCGACCATGCTTGATAGTTTTTGTTGTCATCTCTTGAGTTCTGTTTTCGGTTGCAGGAGTATCGTTGTTTCGAGAGCATCCCATGACGCAAACGACGCAAAGGGAAAGCAGTAAGCGTACCATCTCAGCATGTCTCCGTAAGGCAAATATCTGATACTGGACTGATACTTTCCGTTTAAGTGCCGGCTTCAAGTTGACGTCTCCACAATCACTTTCACAAACTCTTCAAACGCTTCTCGTTCGTCGATGGATAGGCGGGCAGTTGGCTCCGACCGCGCGGCAAAGCGAACGGCGGCTTCGCTGAGCATTTTTTGCGGCCGAGCCAAACCCGCCAGCTCCGTGATGGTCGCGGCAGGTAGCCCCAGCACCTGGGCAATTTGGACAACCGTCCGCGGAAGCGGCAAAACATCCGCCTCCATTTCGATAGCTACAACTTCCGCCAGGCCCACATCCGCGGCCTTCGCCAGAGCCTCGAGCGAAAGTCCCTTGTCCCGCCTTGCATATTCAATCAGGCGGCCCAAGATTCTTGGCCTCTCCCAGGCGGGGTTCTGCAGCATTCCCAATTCCTGTGCTAAGCCTGCAACGGCAACGGATCGGCAGCGATCCTCGGCATCCGCCATGTGCCGCAGCCAATCGGGGTTGGGAAACGATTCGTTATGTATACGCTCCTTCATCGCATTCCTCCTTCGCGCAAATGAGCTTCTGCCTCAGCCTGGCTAAGTTCAAAGTACAATAGGTTCTGTTTGTGCGGATCGGGACCGAATGTGGTCATTCGACACACGTCCAAGTAAAACGACTCCGCCTGAGGCAAGGCATGGAGGCCAACTCTGCCGTGAAACTCTTCCTGCTTGCTCTGCATGATCGCAACGTATAACAGTGCCGAACCTATGCCACGGAACTGACCTGATTGGCCCAGCTCAGGGATATTCCAATTCCAAGGGGCTGACTCCAAGTAGTCGATGTAAACCAGCGGCTTTCCTCGATCGAGCCTCGCGACATAGGATGCCGTCTTCGTCAGCATGACACCCTGGGGGGCGTCCTGGTGTTCGACAATAAACCCGCTCGCCTCCAAGAGCAGCAGGTCAGGGACCTTATTCAGCCAATTCCAATGCAGGCTTTGTGGCCAATGCGCGGGTGGGATGCCATGATGAATTAGTTCATGCCGTATTTTGACTCGTTCGGGCTTCCAATGATGTTCAACCTCCGTCAATTCTTCCGGCCTCACACCGTCGCGCAACGAAGCACCAACAATCTGTTGATCGGCCCGGCGAATGATGTTGATAGAAATCGGAATCGGGCTCATAAAACGACGACTTCAGACTGCTTTGCGCCATTGTCCTCGAAGAAGAGTTTTTCCCCACGCTCCAGCCGAACATCCACTAACTGGTAGAGGCGCAGCGCCTGCCTCAACACGGCGGTCTTGGAAAGATCCTTCTTAGAGGCAAGGACTTCAAGAGCCTGCATCTCGGCGTCTGTTAGATTGAGGGTCATCGTCCGCTTTGTCATTATCTATCCTCCATTGCTTTCATTGCAGTATACGTTCATCGGCTAATAAATCAAGTAAATATAGCCAATGTATGGCTGCAACATATATAGCCGCCTCTGAACGAAGTGCAGTGGGCTTGGTCCCAAACCGTGTTGTGAACAGGGTTTCCGGCGGGAGCCATGCCAAAAGCGTGAAAGGAGGGCTTACGCCCCCCGCTCGCCTGGAATCGCGTTTGCCGATGGCTCTTCGCGCACGCCATAAAACATCGCGTACAGCACGGGCGTCAGAATCAGCGACAGCACCGCGGCGAACGAGAGCCCGAACATGATGCAGACTGCCATCGCGCCGAAGAACGGATCGGCCAGCAGCGGAATCGAGCCTAGCACCGTGGTCAGCACCACCATGCACACGGGCCGCATCTTGCTCACGCCACCGTCCAGAATCGCCTGGTAGCGAGATTTACCCTGGTCGATCTCCGTGCGGATTTTGCTCAGCACCACAATCTGATTCTTGATCAGCTCTCCGGCTAGGGCGAGCGTGCCCAGCATCGCCATGAATCCGAATGGAAACCCGGTCAGCAGCAAGCCCGCCACTACGCCCACGATGGCCAGTGGCATAATCAGCCAAATCAACAGCGTGGTGCGGAACGAATTGAACAAGCAGACCACGATAAACACCATGATCGCCAACACGAACGGAAGCGGCCGGACGACCGCCGCCCTGGCATCGCGCGAGTCCTCGTACTCTCCTCCCCACTCCATCGAGTAACCCGGCGGCAGCTTGATCTGTTCGATCTGGGCGCGGACGCGGCCGAACAACTGGCTGGGCAAACCCGTGCGCGGATCGGCATGGACGGTGAGCGTGGTAAAGCGATCGCGGCGCATGACGATCGGGTCTTCCCACACCACTTCGGCCCCGGAGGTCACCTGGTTCAGAGGAATCATCCGCCGCGCCACGGGGCTCCAGATTTGCAAGCTGTTGATCAGCCCCACGTCTCCCCGTTCCGCAGCCGGTGGACGGACCACGATCGGCAGCCGTCGCGTCTCTTGCGGATAGACACCCGCGCCGGCGCTCCCTGGTTCACGGTAGAATCCGACTGGGCGGCCTTCGAAGCTGCTTTGCAGAGCCTGCGCCACCTCGGCTCGCGTGATGCCGTTGCGACGGGCTTGCTGTTCCAACAGTGCGGGACGAATGACTTTTTCCGGCTGCCGCCAATTGCCGCGCACACAAACGGCTCCGCCGTCCGCTTCGATGATCGCCTTGGCTTCGTCTCCTAGCTGACGCAACACGGCCGGATCGGGTCCGCGGAACCGGGCCTGGATGCGACCTCCCTGTCCAGGGCCGAGCAGAAACCTCTTGGCGACGGAGTTGGCCCCGGGCCGCTCCGTGTCCAGATGCTGTTGAATTTTCTCGACCAGGCCATCGATCTTTTTCCAGTCGTCCACATCGACCAGGAACTGCACGAACGCCCGGTTCTCCCTTTCCGGCGAATAGACCAGCAAAAACCGCAGACCGCCGCTGCCGATGAACGAGGTGACATGCGTCACACCCGGCTGCTGCTGAATATATTGCTGGACGGATGCGGCGAAGGCTTCCGTATCGCGAATATGCGTCCCGGCCGGCAGGAACGTATCGACCATAAACTGCGGCCGCGTGGCCGGCGGAAAGAAGCTCTGGTCGATCTTGGTGAATCCGTATAAGGCCAGCACAAACATGCCTGCCGCCAGCAGCACCACCAGATAGCGATATCGCAGCGCCGAGACCAGCAGCCCGCGATAGGCGCGAAAGATGAACCCGCCATAGGGATCGTTGCTGGTTGGTTTATCACTCCCGGGTCCGTCGCTGGTCGGTTGGCTGCCGGGAAGCGGCTTAAAGAACAAATAGCTCAGTAGCGGCGTCACAGTGACCGACGACACCCAACTGAGGCTCAGCGAGATCAAAATCACCCAGAAAAGCGAATTGCAGTATTCACCCGTGCTGTCCTCGGAGAGCCCGATGGCGGCAAAGGCAATCACGCCGATGGCCGTGGCGCCGAACAGCGGCCACTGGTTTTGGGCCACCACGTCGCGGACCACTTCCAGCTTGTTCTTACCCGCTTCGATCCCAACCTTGATCCCTTCGATCACAATGATCGCGTTATCGGTAAGCATACACAGCGCGATAATGAGCGCACCCAGCGAGATGCGCTCCATCAGCAAGTCGCCTTTCATATACATGACCAGGAACGTGGCCATGATCGTTAGGAACAGCACCAGGCCGATGATGATCCCCGTCTTGCGCCCCATCGCGATCAACAGCACCACGAAGACGATGGTCACCGCTTTGCCCAGGTTGAACATGAAATCGTTCGTGGCGGCGGACACCGCTTCCGGCTGAAAATTGATCTCGCCGATCTCCATGCCGAGCGGTTGATACTGTTTCAAAACCTCCATTTTGTGGCGGACGGCGTTTCCCATCGTCACCACGTTTCCCCCTTGGACCGTGGAGATGCCCAGCCCGATGGCCGGCTTACCGTCGAATCGCAACAGCCGCCGCGGCGGATCTTGATCTTCCCGCGTCAGCGTCGCCACGTCGCGCAAGAAAAGCTGCCGGCCGCTGCGATCGGAGCCAATCACCAGCCCCAACATATCGTCCGCCGAACTGAACTGTCCGTGCGGGTCGAGCGCGATATGCTCGTCACCCACGCGGATCCGCCCCCCATCCGCCGCGATGTTTCGCTCCTGCAACTTAGAAAAAATCTGTTCCTCGCTGATTCCCAGTTGCGAGAGCCGCTGCCGCGAGATTTCCAGGAACACCACTTCCTGCTGCTCGGCAAACAACTCCACTTTCTTCACGCCTGGCGCCTGCGACAGTTCGCGGCGGAGAAAGTCCAATGGCCAGGAAGATGCCATACACATCTCCAAAATCGTCGATCACCATCGAGTGGCCGCGGACCGACGGCGGAAGCTGAGACTGCACGTCGGCAACCTTGCGTCGCAGTTCGTCCCACACCTGGGGAATCCGATCGCGGTGATAGCGATCTTGAATGATCGCGCTGACAACCGACATTCCGCGCGTCGATTCCGAATCGACTCGCTTGAGTTGTCCAAGTTGCTGGCAGGCGTTCTCGATCGGGTTGGAAACTTCCTGCGCCACTTCCTCGGCGCTGGCGCCGGGATAGGGTGTGACGATCAGGGCTTCCTTGATCGTGAACTCTGGGTCTTCCAGCCGGCCGATTTGCAGGTAGGCCGCCACGCCCCCCAAGAGCAGCAGCAGCATCGCGGAAAAGACAACTCGGTTGTAATGAACTGAGAGAACGCCAGGGTTCATGCTCCCCCTCCCAGCGCATCACCCAGGTCGCGCACCTTCATACCCTCGCGCAACAGCGTCACGCCGGCCACGGCAATCCGATCACCCGGCTGGAGCCCATCGACAATTTCCACTCTGCCGCCGCTGGCCTCGCCGAGCTTCACCTTGCGACGCGACACCTTGCCATCGGCGCCGAGAATCCAGGCCACCTGTTCTCCTTTGGCATCTTTCAACACGGCCGCAACCGGCACCAGGATGCGATTGCCGAGGATGCTCGCCCGGCGATAGGTGACGGTGACCGTTGAAGTCATGCCAGGCAACAGCGCCACGCCGGGTGGAGACTGCATGGCCACACGCACCGGAAAAGTTTGCGTTACCGGGTCGGCCCGCTGCGAGATCTCTTCGATGTGGACCGGAAACCGCACGCCCGGCGCACCGCTGAACTCCGCCACCAGTTCGACGATGTCGGCCGTCCTCAAATCGGCCGCCATCACCCGTTCCGGTACATCGACCACCACTTCGATCTCATCGACATTCTGGAACTTCACGATCGGCTCGTTGGCCCGCACATTCTGTCCCTGTTCGACGAACCGTTCAGCGATTTCACCAGCATAGGGGGCCTTGAGCACCGTGTCTTCAAGCTGGATGTTGGCTTCCACGACCCGTCCTTCCAGCCCGCGGACTTCCGCCTCGCGGGCCTCGACATCTTCTTCGCGTCCGAACCGCCCTTTCTCCAGTGATTGCCGGGCCGCCTCCAGTTCCTCCTGGGCGATGCGATAGTTCGTCTCGCTCAATTCAAATTCGGCCCGCGCGATGGCCCCTTTCTTCACGAGTTCCGCATCGCGCTGATACGCGGTCCGGGTGTTAGCCAGCTTGGCCTCCGCGCCGCGGACCTGGGCTTCGAGCCGCAGAATCTGCTCCGGCCGTTCCCCGGATTGCAGCGCTCGCAGAGCCGCGCGGGATTGGTCGAGTTGTCCTTGCAGCGATTTGAGCCGCGCTTTGAACTCGTCCTGTCGCAGTTCGGCGATTACGTCTCCCTTGGACACCGTCTGCCCGGCTCGCACGGGGAGCTTCACCAGCACTCCAGAAACTTGAAAGGCCAGCTCCACCTTCTTGGACGCTTCGACACGACCGGGAAACGCCCGCACCAGCGGCTCTCCTCCCGCCACGACCAACATGGTTTTGACCGGCCGCACGACCTCGGCCTGCGGTGCTGTGGGGCGAGAGCAACCCACGGCTAGGGCACACACCATCGCAGTCCAGGGTATAGTCCTTTTCCACTCATCTTGAATGCTCATCATGTGTGTCCTGTTTAACTCTGGCGAACTACTTCTGGACGAGAGAGCGGCATTTGCCCCTGGCTTGGCAACCCTAGCTAACCCCAGTTGTACAAGCAATTAGGCTTAGCTAGCAACCATCCTGAAGCGAGGGCGATCACACGCGGCGCCCAATTCCAAGGCCATTGGGCGGGCGATCCACTTCCGGTCGGCAAGGTTTGCCAAGAGTGGCTTGCTAGCGTGCGTGTCGTAACGGCAGATTCGGATTTCATAGTGACTGCCGCATGGAGAACCGACGTTACGAAAACAGGTTCTCCCATCTAGCCATCGCGCAATCAGGGAAAGGATTCCCACTGTGTATCGCCGGCTCCTGTCCACATGGACTATTCGCCTGGCGCTCTTGGCGCTGCTGGCCATTGCCACTACTGCGACAGCCGCTGACGACTGCGATGCTGACGAGTGCGATTGCGACGACGAAGCCTGCTGGCTCGCCACCACCCCCAACCTGACCGGAAACTGGTGGGGGCTGCGTCCTTGCCTGGCGGAATCGGGGGTCACGTTTCAAGCGGACAGCACCGACTTCTATTTCGGCAACACGGCCGGGGGCGTGAATCAGGACTTTGATTTCGCCGGCCATGGCGACTACACGATGCTGTTTGACTGCGGCAAACTGGGCATCCAGGAAGGTCTGTTCCTGAAGGTCAAAGCCGAGCATCGCTACGGCGAGACCATCGGCGACGACGTGGGGTCCTTCTTCTCACCCACGATCGCCGCCGTGCTGCCGGTGGCCGGCAGCGAGCGGCTTTACATTACCAATGTTCTCCTGACGCAAATGCTCAGCGAAACCGTCGGCGTGTTCGCCGGCAAGATGGACACGCTCGATGGAGATATGAACGCTTTCGCCCACGGCCGAGGCAAAACCCAGTTCTCCAACCTGGGCTTTGTCTTTAACCCCATTACCGCGGCCACGGTTCCCTACTCCACATTGGGGGCCGGCTGTTTTATCCTCCAGGAGGGTCAGCAGCTCGCTTCGTTTTCGGTGATGAATTCCCAAGACACGACGGGCACCAGTGGTTTTGGCGAACTGTTCGAAGACGGCGTGTTGATTGCCGCCAACGTGCGGGTGCCGACCCGTTTTCTCGATCGGCCAGGTCACCAGCTCCTCGGCGGCACCTGGAACAACCGCACCTACAATTCCATCGGCGATGCCTATGCCCAATACCCCAACATCATCATTCCCACCGAGCGCGGTTCCTGGTCGCTCTTCTGGAACTGCGATCAATATCTGGTGGTCGATTCCGAAGACCCGCTGCGCGGCTGGGGCGTTTTCGGCCGGGCAGGCGTGGCCGATGACGGCACCAATCCGCTGGGTTGGTTTCTCAGCTTCGGACTGGGTGGAAACAGTCCCATCGCTTGTCGCCCCGCCGACACGTTCGGCATCGGCTGGTACTACTCCGGAAGCAGCAGCCAGATCGGCGATATCCTCACCGCCGTGGCCGGGCCGATCGGCAACGGTCAGGCAGTCGAGCTGTTCTACAACTACGAGCTGACA
>JAIOPX010000382.1 GCA_021413705.1 Planctomycetota bacterium
GCGCTTCGGCAGCGGTTGGGGCTGGCTCTCGGTCGATAAGAACGGCAAGCTGCTGGTGGAAAGCACCCCCAACCAGGACAGCCCGCTGATGCACGGCAATGTGCCAATCCTGGGCATCGATGTCTGGGAACACGCCTACTACCTGCACTACCAGAACCGCCGTCCTGACTATATTTCGGCGTTTTTTAACGTGATCAACTGGGACGAAGTGTCTCGGCGGTTCGCGGAAGCCAAGAAGAAGTAGTCACCTTGGCTTCCCTCGTGGGCCAAAAAATGCCCTGAAAGCCGCTCAATATGCCACGTGCGGGCAGTGGCAATTGCAGCGCTGGACATCCAAACCACCCATGTTAAAATGGATGGTTTGCAAAGTCTGGGTCGTTTTGTGTCGCGCTTTTCGGTGCGATTGGTCCGTGCAAGGATTGTGTGGCTAAGATGTGGCGCGAGGATGCTAAGGTAGCTGTGAGCTTTACGGATCAACGGGGCTATCCGTCGCGGCCCCCGTTCCATCCGCCCGAGCTCTATCCTGAGTTGCCCGCCAGTCCCGTCGATCCCGAAAACCGGCTCTACCCTTGGGTACGCCAAACCCTGCATCAACTGGGTTTGGACGAGGAGAACTTTGGCACGCCGGACTGGAACCCGTTGGGCCACGTTGTCCGGCCGGGCATGACCGTCCTGATCAAGCCCAACACGGTACGGCACAACCATCCCGATGGCAAAGACGTCTTCTCGATTGTCACGCACGCCTCGTTGATTCGCCCGATGCTCGATTATGTGTGCATCGCGCTGCGAGGCGAAGGACGGATCCTGGTTGGCGATTCTCAGATGGTCGATAGCCGGTTCGAAGAAGCCTGGCGCGTCACAGGGCTGGCTCCGCTTTTGGAATGGTATCGCCAGCATACCACTCTGCCGATCGAAGGGCTCGATTTGCGTGAGGTCCGTGCCGTGCGCACCTGGTGCGGAGGCAAATGGGGCCGTGAAAAAGTCCAGCAAGATCCGCGCGGCTACCAAGTGGTAGACCTAGGCGCGCGGAGCAATTATCGCGAGATCGATCCCAAACGATTGCGCATCGGCATTGCCAATCCACGGAAGACGTGCGAGTGCCACAGCGATGGGCGGCATGAATATCTGTTTCCCAAGTCCGTTCTTGCAGCCGATGCGATCATCAGTATCCCCAAGCTCAAAACACATCGCCGGGCCGGTGTGACACTTTCGATCAAAGGATTCTTCGGCTTGGTGGCCGGACGAGACGCACTGCCTCACTATCAGACCGGTTCCGTGGAAGAAGGAGGAGACGAATATATCCATCCCTCTCTCCGCAAGCGGCTCTACAGCCGATTTCACGATGTCGTCCTCACGGACGCCCCCAACCCGCTCAAACTGCTCTCTGCTCTGGGGCGCAACGCCATTTGGTGGTCGCGCAAAGTGGTTCCCTTCAAGGACAATATCGTGGAGGCCATGTGGTATGGCAACGACACCATTTGGCGCACGTTGCATGATATTGCCCACGCACTTTTCTATACCGATAAGAATGGCCGACTTTGCGAGACTCCGCAGCGCAGCCATTTTTGCTTGATCGACGGCATCATCGGGGGCCAGCGAAACGGCCCCGTCAATCCCGATCCCATCACGCCTGGGGTGCTTTTGGCCGGCGCTAACCCAGTCGCTATCGACGCGGTGGCCGCATCGCTCATGGGTTTCGATGTTAGGGTCATTCCCACGATTCGCAATGGACTGAGCCAACTCAGCGGAGCAGGCGATTTCTTCCAGGACATCGAGGTTGTTGACGACGGCAGACCGTTGAGCATGAATGAATTTCTGGCAGCGCGCCATCTGAATTACGAACCGCATCCGCAATGGAGAGGACGGCTGGAACGCCCGGTGGGCGCGCCGTTGCCGGCAGAGGAAGCCCCATGTCCCTGTTGAAAAACATCGATGATTTCGTCGTCGGGTGGGTCACGTTTCCGTTGACGAACCACCTGATGAATCGCCGTCGGGTGATGCGGAAATATCGTGCGCTGCTCCGCTCGGATCGGCTCTCCGCCGATGCCCTCCAAGCGCTGCAACTGGCCAACCTCAAGCACACTTTGAATCACGCTAATCAAAACTGTCCGTTTCATGCTCAGCGATTTCGGGAGGCCGGTTTCGATCCGCAACAAATACGATCGCTTGACGACTTGCAGCAGCTTCCCGTGCTAACACGCGACGTCGTGACGGCACATCGCCAGGAGTTGCTGGATCTCAAGTACCACGGAGCCATCGACGCCGCGGAGCACTCGAAACGTGCCGATGGCTTGCCTATTCCTCTGGCCCGGTTTCGCAAGCATCGCCTCGTGCGGAACGGATCGAGTGGCTCCACCGGCTCGCCGACCATTTTCTATGAAGACGGCTCCAGCACGGCCATGAACTGGGCGCACGAACTGCGGTTGAAGCACTGGTTCGGAATCCATCCTGGCGCCAGCGAGGCCCGTTTCGCGCGAGTGCCCTCGGAATATCTTCCCAAAAGCAGCGTCCTGCGGGCGCGATGGCGCCTCTGGCACCACCTGATCCTGCCGAGCATGAATCTGGTCGATAAGGACTACGAAATCGCGGTAGCAAAGTTGGCCACGCACCGCCCCCGAGTGCTATTCGGCGTCACTTCGGCGCTGTTGGGAATGGTGGACTATCTTGAGCGGAAGAACTTGCAACAGGCTTTAAGCCACGTTGAATTGATTATTTCCTGGGCATCTCCTCTCTACGAACACGAACGAAAGCGTTTGCAAAAATTCTTTCAGGCGCCGGTGTCAAACATCTACGGCAGCCGTGAAGTGGGGCATGTCGCGTGCCTCTGCCCGGAAGGGCGGTTGCATGTGAATGAAGAGAACTATTTGGTCGAAATCGAGCCGTCCAAGTTGACGCCGATCAACGGCGCTGGGGAGGGGGTCAACAACGCACCCGGGGAAATTCTGGTTACTCCCCTGTTCCAGACCCCCCTTCCCTTCATCCGTTACCGCATCGGCGATATCGGGCAGTGGGCCACTTCAGATTGTCCCTGCGGACGCAAGCAGCGTGTGATCGAGAATCTCTTGGGCCGCTCCGGCGAAGTATTTCGCACCGACGATGGTCGCGTGATCGCTCCGAACTTCTGGTGTCGCACATTTATGCGGCGAGAGGCCTGCGACTCGGTCGAGCGATTTCAGGTGGTGCTGCGCCGCGACGGAGGCGTCCGCTTTCGCATCGTCGCTCGTCCCACGTACACCTCGGATACGGAAGCCACCATCCTCGCCTATCTCCGGCAAAATCTCTCTTCCAAGACGCCGCTGGAGTTTGAATATGTCCAAGGGATCGAACCACATCCCTCTGGAAAATATCAAATGGTCGTCGTCGAGTCCCTCGAGATTCAGCAGTCACTTCAGCCGGCAATCGCATAACAGTTCTCATGCTCCAAGCAACCGTCATCGACGACCGCCACAAAGCCGCCTGGGACGCCTTCGTACATCGTCATCCGGGCACCATCGCCTGGCACCTCTACGATTGGTCCAATGTGCTGCGGACTTATTACGGAACCACTTTCCATCCCATCGCGGCACTTGAGGGAGACGAGATACGTGCGATTCTCCCCCTTTATCGCGTCCGCACGCTGCGCACGGGTGTATCGCTGGTGTCGATTCCCTATGTCGTCGCCGGCGGCATTGTGGCCGATGACGAACAGGCGGAAAGACTTGTGCTGGAAGAGTCTGTTCGACTTTCCCAGAGCATGGGCTCTCCGTCTATTGCGCTGAAGCAATACGGCCACTGTGTAGCAGGCGATCTCAGGACCGACGGCGGATACTACAACCAGGAACTATCGCTTTCCGCCGGCGCAGCTCAAGTTTGGAAAAACCTTCCGGTCACACTACAGGAGTCGATCGAATCCATCTCCGAGACGGGCTTGCAACTCGACTATCCATCGACCGACGTGGCTGCGTTCCATCTGGCTCTGTCGCGCCACCAGCGGGCCGGCGGGGTTCCGGCCCCCAGCCGCCGCTGGATCGAACTGCTGCTCGGTTCGAAGTTGTACCAGATGGCGCTGCTGCGATCTGGCGGTCGCGTGGTCGCCGGCACGATGCTCAAGGTCTTCCGGCAGACTGCTTCGTTTCCCTACACCTGCGTCGCTCAGCGTGGCGATGTGGGTGTGAATTGGGCTCGTCGCTTTTATTGGGAAATGATCAAGCGGCTCTCGGCCGAGGGATTCCAGATAGTTCACTCCGGGCGCATCCCAAATAACGGGGCCGTACCGGCCTATCGCTTGGGTTGGGGAGGGGAGCGACGCGAGTACTACTACCAGTATTACGGTCTTCAGGGAAAGACAGAAAGCGGCAGCAAGCGGGGACGCTCCAGGGCGGTTGTCGAAGCCGTCTGGCGGCGGATGCCGCTGACACTGGCAAATCTTCTCAGCCCACCACTGCTGCGGCAATATCCATGAACCCTGCCCTGCTCTGGAAAAAACTGGTCCGCAACTACCGCGACTACGGCTGGCAGGCCGTTCCCAAAACCGCCAAGGCGCTGTTGAGCCCGCTGTATCAGCGCAATGTCTATCGCATTTACGTCCTTGACCTGAAATCACCCAACATTCCCCCTCCTGGTCCATGCACCGACTTGGATCTGGTTTTGGTCAGTCCACGGCAGACTGGGCTCATCCAGCAAGTCGAAAATTCCGCGGAATGGCTGCAAGGCAAATTGGCGGCTCGCCTTCAGTCAGGAGATCTCTGCGTCGCCGCCGTTCAAGGAGAAACTTTGGCCGGCTTCAATTTGATTACGTTTGGAGACGCTTACATTCCCTTATTAAAAATGACGCGCTGCTTCCGGGTAGGTACGGCCTGGTCAGATCACATTGCTGTATTGCCCGCGTTTCGCCGCGGAGGCCTGGCAAAGGCACTGCGGCTGCGGGTGTTTAGGGAGCTAGCCAACCGTGGCATCCAAAAGCTTTATGGCGGCGCGCTGACCAGTAACGAACCTTCACTCAAGCTCGCCCGCTCCCTGGGATTTCGCGAGTTGGCCGACGTGACCTACCGCAAATTAGGGTCGCGCAAGAGTTGGCACTACCAGCGCTGCCTACGGCAGAGGGCGAACATGCGAGCTTCAGCTCTCGGCGCCACTCGCTTCGCGGAGTCCACCTAAGGTTGGTCGCAATTGGCTAATCTACGCGGATCTACAACGCGCTCATCCGGATCAGATCGACGTTATAGTTCACGGGCACTACGCCATAGAGGCCGCGGGTGAACAGCAGGCTGATGGCGTCGTCCACGACCAGGATCGGGCTCTTCGGCACCACGACAATGTCGTTGTCGCGCAGCCAGATCTCGTCCGAAGGGCACGGGGTCTTGCCATATAGCGCGCCGCGGATGTCGAGCTTGGTGGCCATCAACCGCCAGTTGTCGTCGCGACGGAAAACGACCACATGATTCAAGTTAGCCCCTACGTTCCAACCGCCAGACATAGCGATTGCGCCCATCAGCGTCGTGGGGCGTTCAAGCGTGTAGCGACCTGGGGTTTTGACTTCACCCACGACATAGAGGAAGCGAACTGCCCGTTCGGTGAGAATCGGCGTCACTTCCAGCCCTTCGCCAAACCGGTCTACATAGCGGCGGTCCACTTCACGCTTCAGTTCGTCGATGGTTAGTCCCTGCACGGGCACCGAGCCGATGCCCGGGAGTTGGACGGTCCCTTCTGGGGTGACGCGGGTCGGCTGGGCCTGACCTCCGGCTCCATAGCGACGGTCCACTGAGTCGCGAATGTCCTTCAATTTCAGGTTGAAGGTGTACGGAACAATGTTGATTCGCGGGTCGCGGAAGAACTTCTTGTAGCGGTCTTCCAGATCGCGACGCACCTGGTCAACCGTCAGGCCGGCCACTTTGATCGTGCCGATCATCCGCAAGGAGATCGTTCCATCGGGCTGGATGATCAAGCCGATCACGTCGGGAGGAGCAATTGTTTCCGGCTGATTGAGTGTTGCTTCGGTGGCCGATTCGACGCGAATCTGGTCGCCGATATCCAGTTTGTAGGCCTGGCTCATCTCCTGCCGTGTCAGGCGATAGACGAAGTCGAGCTTGTCGTCCACTCGGATGCGATAGATAGGCACGTCCGGCAGCCGCGCGGGGCCGATATACTCTCCCTGCGCTAGCACGCCCCACGGCAGCGGTCCCATGGCTCGCCAGCCGTTTTCGCCGCAGTTGTTGCAGGCATCGCAGTGGACGCCAAAGATGGGGGCCGGAGGTGGCGCAAGCATCATCTGGGGGCATGGCGGCGCGCCTTGGGGACGAATCATGCCCACAGGCACTTGCTGAGGATATTGAGGCATCGGCGCGCGTTGAGGCGCTTGACCGGATGCGGGATTGCCATCCGCAGGTTCATTCGGCTCCCCTGCTACGGAAATGGCCGGAATCAATGCCAGGACGAACGACAGCATTCGCAATGAGCATACGACAGGGCGAACGGTCGATCGTAAACGGCCGACTGGCGGGCAAACGGAAAGGCTCTGGGCGAGATTCATGGAGGGATACTCGGCGGGCTAAATCAGCGCTTAGGATTTTGTCCGATTCGTGAGGTGAGGCCGCGAATCGACTCGGGGAGCGACCATGATTTTGATTGTGAGGCTGATACTGCGGCGGCGGCGGGGTTAGGGGGACTGGATACGGCGGCCGCTGCCGCGATTTCACTGACAGGAACGCCACCCGGAGCGGCATCGGTCATGGCGACAAACGTGGCTGGATCCACCCAATCGACGATGCCACTGGCGGCCGGATTGGGAACGCGACCGCTACGTCGTGCTGCGAGTTGCTCGTCTCCGCGTCGTCGGGCTTCGGCTTCCAGACGGACCTGACCCTGGCGGTGGTGAACCTCCGCCAGGTTGCGCCAAGTTTCGGGCTGGGGAGATATTGCCACGCTATGTCGTAGCGAAGCCTCCGCTTCGTTGAGTTGTCCGTAACGAGCCAGCAACACGCCCAATTCATTGGCCGCCAGATAGTTGTTCGCGTCCACAGCCAGGGCCGCCTGATGAAGCGTAATGGCTTTCGGGCCGTTCATTCCTTGTTGACCGCCGATGGCCATCTGGATGCGAGCCATTCCGTACAGCGCCATGGACGCGCCGATCTCACGGCCGCCGGCGATCACCAATTGTTGCCGAGCATAGCCATAGTAGGCCTGCAAGGCCTCAATGGGAGAGGGCACGGGGCCAATGCCGTTCTTCAGGATGGGTGTCTTGTGCGTGGAAATGAGTCGTTCCACGTCAATTCGCAGATCGCTTTGAGAGTCGCGGACCGCGAAATCGTCGGCTTCTCGCATCGCATTCAGGCCGGCCATCATCGCCTCGTTGTGGCGAGTTGTGCCTTCGTCGGCATCCTGAGCCATGGCGACCAGCTTCAACGCATCGGTCAATTCCATGCGTGCCGAATGCGTGGCGCCGCGCCCCGCCAGCGAGAACGCATAGCGCACTTGCTGATGTACTCGGTGCGATACAGACACCAGCGCCGAGTTCTGCGGACGCGCCGTAACGGCCGGAGCTACGTACGGGGCTGAACCCGCAACGGCGTTAGTCTCATTGCGGAACTGCGATTCTGGTTGGCTTGCGACATAAGGCCGGGCGACGGGTGGAGGCGTCTGGGCGGCCATGTGAGGGGCATGACGCACCACCTGGGCAGGTGCTGCGTTTGTCTCGCTGGCAACGTACTGACGTTGTGGAGGCCGCGAGGCTGCGATTTGGAGAGAAGGGGCAGGAGCTGGATCGATTCTTGGCTCGACGGCAGCCGGCTTGGTTGGACTCGAGTGCTTTACCGGGGCCGGGGCTGTAGCAACTTTTTTCAGTGGGGGTGCAGCGACGATCAACGGCGTGCTGGGTGTTGATGATGCAATTGCTTGAGTCAACGGAACGGCGTTTAATCGAAATCCTTCCGCAACTTTCGGACGCGGGGCTTCGACAACTTTCGGACGCGGGGCTTCGACGGCAACCCGTGGTGCTGAATCAACAGAAATCGGAGTTTTCGTTTCTGCGACGGCTGGCTTGGAATCGACCACCACACGGGGTGACGGCTTGACCGTCACACGGGGAGTAGGATCGGCGACAATGCGAGGCATGAAAGGGACCGCTTGTGCTTGCGGCACTACCTTGACTTGCGTGGGCGTGGCCGTCATGCGAACTGCTGGCTCATGCGGAGGCACCGCCATCGATACGCTTGGCCGCGTCGGACTTTCAACAACCACACTCGCCGGCGCAGGAACGGGGATGGTGGCTTGTGCCGGTTGTCGATAGCGGGGTTCAGCCACTGCGGTTGCCGTCGGTTTGACAACGACGCGAGGAGCTGGAGCGAGTTTCGTGGCAGGCATTTCTCGGAACGTAGCAGCGCCCCTCTGAGAACCTACAGTTGCCAAGGCAACGCTCGGAGCAGGCGTCTCAGCGGTCAATCTCAAACGAGGCAAGGGAGAAACTGCCGGCTGAGGCTCGACCGCGATCATGGAGGTCACCACGGGTGTCTCGATGATGGGGGTAACTTCGGGTGCCGTCACCTCGGGCGCCGCCTGAACGACAGCAGTCGGCTTCTTTGCCCCTTCGCTCGTGGGTGCAGGGCTCTCGATAGTGGTAACAGGGGGGGCGGCCTGTTTGGTTTCTCGGCGCACCAGGATCGACTTCTCTCCCGCCGGAACTTCAACTTGCGGATCGACCGCGACGGGAGTGCCTTCGATCAGCAAGGACTTCGGAACATTGTGGTGCGGATCTAGTTGCGTAGGCGCAACAGGCACCAGGCTCATTCGCAGCTCCACTTGATTCTTAATGGGCTCAGCGGGGACGATGACCAACGGTTTGGCGGCTTTGTTGGAACTGCGCTGTTCCGCAACGGGTTGTTTGGTTCTGGCCGCCACCGGCGGTCCACCCACGGGCGGGGCTGGAACGTGAACGACAACGGGGGAGCGGAAGGTGGCGGGAGTCGATTTGTCGTTTTCCTTGTATGCCGTTTGTACGACAGGTGTTGCCCGCATTTCTGCTTCAGCGGGGATGGAACGAGTCGCCCCTACCGTCTTCCTGGTATCAGCAACCGCCTGATCGCGGTGCGTTCGATCCGCTGCTGTCGGGGGGAATTGACTCTCCGTTACCGTTACACCTGGGCGATGCAGCGTTCCCGCTGGCTGGCATCCACCGGCGGCCACCAGCAATCCGGCAAGGGAGAGCAGTGCCTGCCAGCAATGCCATCGCTGAAACCACGGCGGGTTGATGTTCGGGACCAAGCTTGACATCTGCATTCGACCTGGGGGTGTGAAATCGAAGGGGGTGCTTGGTAGGTGAGTCGTGGAAACAGCGCTGCTGAGGAGGGTTAACATTCCAACCCATCGTCAGGAACTCACCGCACTTTGAGGCAAATCCATACGATCGGCGCAGCCGGGTCACACCCACGCGGCAAGCTCTCCGCAGCCGTTAAATTCCCACGGTACGACCCCTAAGACCGGTCTCGGCGGAGAAAATGGCAAGGTTTATGCAGGCCGTACAAATTGCCGCGCCGCATGCGAGGAGAGACGTGGAGAGAGGGTTGGAAGAGAAGTGAACGGGTCACTTTCGTTGCGAGAAGCCAGCCGGTTGCGAACCGTCGCTCACGATGTCGGTGGAGTCGAGGGAAGCTATTTCCAGATGCTGGCCTCCCCTGCGAAGAATGGCGGGACGGCCACGCTCTGCTGCCGGCCCTTCGATCCATGCCCTATTTCCCGGAGACAGCCGAAGGCTGGACTCATCGCGCCGTCGCCACCAACGAGCGACGTCGCGTGGCAACGCGTGCCAGAATCCCCCGGCGTCGTTGACGCGAGCCAGAAAATCGCGGTAAAGTTTTAGCTTGTCAGGGTCCAGGAGATAGTCGGGATGCGTCAGCATCAAGGCCATGCCCGAGCGGCGTTGAATATACTTGAGCTTTTCGTCCCAGATTCGTGTACTCGCCTCGCCCAGCACGATCAGCAGGGTATGGTCTTGGGGCAAAGTATAGGGGAGTTCCACAAAATGGCCCGCAATGAAGGGCCACAGACTTCCGACGCCCCCTGGCATGGCTTGGTAGGGATCGATGTCGAAGTAGGAGGCGTCGTATTCGACTTCTAAATCTTGGAGCCAGTCCAAGTTGCGATGCACCATGGCACTGCGAAAGCCTACGGTGCCATACCGTTGCGCCGCGTCATTAATTGACGGGACGCGCCGTTTGAAAATATTGCGAGAGGAGAAAAGGCGGCCGTCATGGTTATAACCATGAATGCCGATCTCAAAGCCACGAGCCTGCAACTCGCGCACCACCCCCTGATCGACCTTGTATTTATAAGGAACGAAATTGAAGGAGGAGCGAAGGCCAAGTTCCTCCTCCAGATCAGCCAGGGCCAGACAATGCCGCACGCCAGGCTCATCCTCCACATCGTGCGTCAAGACGAAGGCGTAGGAGGCTCCATCCGGCCAGGGATGGATCAGCGGGATGCCCTTCTCATGGAGGGCGACGCTGGCTTCCAAAGCGTCCATGAACTGAGTTGGCAAATACCAGCCGCCGAGTTTGCCCTTGGACTTGCGAAGCGACTGTAGCAACTGTCGCCCCCGTAACGGCAACCATGGTCGTGCCCAGCCATAGTAGAAGCGCATCAGCGGAGATAACGTGGCCGCTTCCGCGTCGCGCTGAAGTTGCCGCCGGAACACTTCGCCGGTCGAGCCGTCGTTGATAAGGAAACGGACTTCCATGTCGTCTGCTATTGGCTGTATCTGTAGAGTAGTTTGCCGATCCCACGGCACACGAATGCCGGAGAGCGTTGGATGATTCCGGTCACGAGTTGGCGAACTCGCCACTGCTGCATCATGGGTTGAGGCGTGCCGGCAAGGAACACATGATATGCTTTCGATTCCACCGCGCCAAGTTTGCGCTTAAACGAACATAGACCTTCCTGTTCCTTGTCGGAAACGCCCATTTCGAACAGCCGGTAGTGGTGTTCGGAAGCCCAGCGTATGGCCCTGCCGAAGAGGAGTTCATTGGGCCGGTGCTCCAGCATGCCCGGACAGGATGCTCCATACTTATAGATCATGCTTTGCTTATAGGTGAGAAACACGGCTGCCGCTGCCGGGCGGTCGTCCTTCATCACTACGGCGACAAAGCCCAGCCCCTGGGCCAGGATTTTCTCGTGCATTTTCAAGAAGAAGCTCTTGGGTTGCACCGGGACACCCAGCTTTTGCCGCGTCATGACATGCAGCGCGTAGAAGATCTCCATGGCCTTGCGGTCGGTGCGAATCTCAAAGTTCATGCCCTTGGATTCAGCAAGCCGTTGGTTGCGCCGCGCAGACTGGTTGAATCCGGCCAGAATAGCATCGTAGGGGCGGTTCACATCGATCACATGGCGAAACCAGTGACTCTCACAGGGGGCATCGCCGAGGGGGGCAGGCGACCTGACGATGATGGCCTGATAGTGCCGATAAGTCTCGGACTTCAAAAAGGACTGAATCGCTTGCAGCGCTGTTTCCTGAGCAGAGCTGAAATCTGCGGGACGGGCCTTGATCCCATTGGACCACAGCAGGGGAACGTAGTCGCTGAACGGGAGCGAAACGAGCTTTCGCTTCCCTAACAGCCCCCGGGTCTCCAGAAAGGGTATCGCAGTCACAATTCGATCATCGCAGGTCGCGGCCGGAATCACGAGCCGGCCGCCATACTGGCTCACCAGCATGTCGATCCAGTTACGGTGATGGAAAACCGTGCTGTCAGGTTGGGCCTCGACGAATCCCTGCCACTCATCCAGGGAGAGCAGACGCACCTCAACGGCGCTGGCGCGATCTCGAAATAGATCGATAACGGCAGTTGCCGGTGCAGGCGAATCAATGCTAGGGATGCTCATGAGAGTACTTGTAGCCACAGCCGAAATTGATTGTTCTTCATAACACGCGGGAGACGGCTGGTTCGGCGTGTTCCTCGGTAACGCACTTTGGGCCTGCCGGATCCGTCGTAGCAGCGGGAGACCTCTGAGGGCGTCTGATCTGCTCATACGCCGCCAGCAGACATTTTTCCTGGTGGCACCACTGGAGATGCGATTCCACGCGCCGGCGCCCACGACGTCCCATTTCCTGACGCAATTGCCGATCGTCCATCAATCTGACAAGTTGGGAGGCGAACTCCCCCTCGTCGTTGGCCACGGCATAGAGGGCGGCACCCTCGGCAGTGACGCGATGTTCCGGCAAATCGAAGGCCACGATGGGTTTGCCCAAGGCCATGTATTCCATCATCTTGATCATCGTAGAGCGATCGGTGAACGGATTCGAGGGATCGGGATCGACCATGATGTCGGCGGTCGAGAGATAACGCATCAGATCTTCCTCTTCAACAAAGCCGGTAAAGAGGATATGGTCCTGCACGTCGAGTTCTTTCGCCAGCCGTTTAAGACCGTCGAGAGCGATACCCTCTCCGATAGCAAGGCAATAGAAATCCGTTCGTTTCAGGTCGTACAGCAGGTGCCGCAACGCACGGACGAGGTAGTCCAGCCCGTCTTGATGTCCCATGACACCCACATATCCAAAGATGGTGGGAGCCTTGGCGCGTAGCACCGGATCCGGGTCCGCAAGCTTGACGCGGGTCAGATCGGGGCCATTGCGCACGATGGTGATGCGCTCGGCAGGCACGCCGCTGCGCTCCATCGCCATTCTTTTGTAAGACTCATTGGTGGCGATGATATGGTCCGCCAGTTTGCAGGAGAGCTTTTCGAAGAAGACCAGCGCGCGAAACATCAGCCGACTGCCGCCGCCAAAGTGAGCGGAATACATCTCCGGCGCCAGATCGTGATGGTCGAAAACAAACTTTTTGCCAAACGGTTTGTAGAAGAGGGCGACCAGGGCGAAGATATCGGGCGGGTTGTGCGCATGAATCACATCGAAACCCCGCTCCCAGCAGATCCGC
The DNA here is from genome assembly GCA_021413705.1 of Planctomycetota bacterium. Classification (GTDB taxonomy): domain Bacteria; phylum Planctomycetota; class Planctomycetia; order Pirellulales; family UBA7805; genus JAIOPX01. The sequence goes on from JAIOPX010000382.1 coordinate 12,897, forward strand.
AAAGACAAGAAGAATGTGAGCGCCAGCGCCCAGCCGTATTCCCACAAATAGCCCCAGACGCCGCCACTGGAAAAGCGCGGCCGGTAGCGGTAGACCTGGACGCCGTCCATGACCTCACGGTACGCCTGCTCCGGGCGTGCGGGGGCGATGACGGAGACCTGATAGCCCGCGCGTTGCAGCGTCAGCGACTCCCGCCGTGGGCGTCCATCGCCAGGGTAAGAGGAGTTTTCCAGAATCATCAACACACGAGTGCCTGCTAATGGTTTCATCCTTTGCGAACCTCCATTTGCCCCGAGTACGAAAGGGGAGTAGCAGCATATTCGCGGACCGGTGCCACGGTGACCGGAGTCACGCTTTCCCGGGGAGTGGGCGTTGAATCGATGAACACCCGATGCCACTGCTCCAAGCTTATTAATCCCCACAACAGCGCCCCGTGGTCTCCGAAGCCCGACTCTTGCTCTTGGACAAATCGTTCCACGAAGGCTGGGTTGAACAATCCACGACGTTGAATCGTGTCTGGCGAGAGCAAATCACGGACATAGGAGCGGATGGGGCCCCTGAACCAATCGTTGATCGGAATGGGAAAGCCTTCCTTCTTGCGATCGACAATCTTGTCAGGCAAATAGCGACGCGCTACTTTCTTCAGAAGATACTTGCGCATCATCCCTTTCAGCTTCATCCGTGGCGGCAGCGTCCCTGCGAACTCGACCAGCTTGTGATCCAGCAGCGGCACGCGCGCTTCCAAAGAGTTGGCCATACTCAGCTTGTCCCCCCGCAATAGCAGGAAATCGGACAGCCACAACTTCGTGTCCACATAAAGCATGCGGTTCAGCGGATGCCTGGCATCGGTTTGCTTCAGGCAGTCGCGAAACACGGCCGCTGCCGAACCCGACTCGAGTCCAGCCACGGAGCGGTTCACCAGCTCGCCACGCATCTCGTCGTTGAACAACGGAAACCAGTGGACCATCCGACTGGCTTCATCGCGTTGGCAGAGCGCATTGAGTGCAAGTTTGGCGCGATCCATCTGCGGGATGCGACCAGCCAGGGCCAGGATGGTCGATTTCAGCGGCCTAGGCATGAAGTTGAATAACGGCGACATGCGTTCGCCAGGGTAGCGGGCATAACCCGCAAACAGTTCATCGCCCCCTTCGCCGGTCAGCACCATTTTGACGTGCTGCGCGGCAAGTTGCGAAACCGCGTAGGTCGCCATCGTGGCCTGATCCGCAATCGGCTGATCGAGATGCCAAATGACCTTCTCGGCCAAAGAGACAAAATCCTCGGGCCGCATGATGACTTCGTGATGCTGAGTTTTAAACTGCTCAGACACAAGTCGTGCATAGGGGAGTTCGTCTTGCCGTCTTTTGGTCCGATCGAAGCCGACCGAAAAGGTCTTTACGGGTTCATCCAGCATCTGACTCATTAAGGCGACAATGATGCTGGAATCGACCCCGCCGCTGAGGAATGCGCCAAACGGAACATCACTTCGCAATCGCAACTTCACCGACTCGCGCAACAGGGCATCGAGCCGCTCCGCATATTCCTCTTCGCTCTGAAAAGGGCCATTCTCCCCTTGAAAGGAGACGTCCCAGTACTTCTCGATGCGCATCCCATTGCGATCGTACGTCAGCGTGTGACCTGGAGGGAGCGAATGTATGCCCGCGAACATCGTCTGCGGCGAAGGAACGTATTTCAGCGACAGGTAATTGCTAATCGCGTCGATATTCGGCGTGGCGCTCATGCCAGGGTATTGCAACAGCGACTTGATCTCCGATCCGAAGACAAAGGTGTCGCCTGCATGGGCATAGTAGAGGGGCTTCACGCCTAACCGGTCGCGGGCGATGAATAACCGCTGCTGCTTTTTGTCCCAGATCGCCAGCCCGAACATGCCACGAAACTGATGGACGCACTCCGGCCCGAGTTCCTCATACAGGTGTACAATCACTTCGGTGTCGGAGAAAGTGGCAAGCTGATGTCCGCGCGAGCGAAGCTGATCGGCCAATTCGCGGTAGTTGTAGATCTCGCCATTGAAAACGACGATCACCGAACCGTCTTCATTGGTAATCGGTTGGTGGCCTCCCTCCACGTCGATGATGCTGAGCCGACGCATGCCGATGCCAATCTGATCGGCCACGTACATGCCTTCGTCGTCCGGGCCACGGTGACGGATGACGTCGAGCATTCCGCTCAGGATACGCCGTTCCACAGGGGGGCCGACATCACTGCGATAGATTCCACTAATTCCACACATCGTAACTCCGTGCAGGGAGAACCCTGCTATGCCTCCACAGGTGATGGCTGCTCTGCTGCGATCTCGCTGGCAGTTGGGGTTGTCGTCGGATCGGACTGTTCGACTGTCGAGACCAGCCGATGCAGAAGCTCTTTCGTGCGCCGCGCATTCCGCACGGAAAACACCTTCTCGGCGATTTGCCGATTCTGTTGGCCCAGGCGAGTGCGCAGCGCTTCCGATTGATAAACTTGTTGGATGGCATCCGCCAGACCATCGATGTCATTCTCATCCACGAGAATTTCCGGAACGACACGCGGTATTTCCACATGCCGAGTGGTAATCACGGGCTTGCCAACAGCCATGGCCTCAATGATGGCTACGGGGAAACCTTCGGCCACACCCGAGCTATCGAAGCGGCACGGGAGACAAAACACATCGCAAGCATGGAAGACTGATCGCAGCGCGGTTCCACTGAGCTTTCCGAAGAAAGCCACCTGCTGTTCGATACCAAGTCTGGCCGCTAGCCCGCGCACGTCCACGGAGTCTTTCTCGGCTCCTCGGTCCCCCACAACCCAGACTTCAAGATCCGGGTTGGCTAATTTCTGCACGGCCTTCAGCAGAATCTCATGCCCTTTGCGTTCAACGAAAAAGGCGACAATCAGGATGATGAATTTGTTGCCAGGACGATACGAGGTGAGATCCACGCCGCAGCGGACAACCTCGACCCGATCGGGAGGGACGTCGAACTTGGATTCCAGCAGATCGCGGTTGTGCTCAGTGACGGTAATGATCTGATCGCAGTTGGCCAACGCCACGGCGAACAATGCTGGATTGGGATTGTCATACAGCTCGTAGGCGTGAATCTCCACCGCCAACGGCTTGTTCAGAATGCGTTTGCAGAAGTAGCCGATGAAGAGTTTATGGTCGCCAAAAGTCGCGTAAATGACATCGGCGTCGGACATGGTTCGGCAATAATCCCAGGCGATGACAAAATCAATGAGGGCGCGCAGCTTGAGTGCGTGAACCAAAAGACTCACGTACGTCCAGGGATGGCACAGGAAGCACCAGGGTTGCCAGAGCATGGCGCGCAAGGGACTCCACCGATGCACGCGCCAGCTAGGGCGCGGATTGTACAATCCCGGACGAGACTTCGTGGGGAAGAGGCTGATATCCGCCCCCGCTCGTTCGATGTGCTCGAGCTCGCGGTAGATGAACTGCTCTAGTCCGCGCTTCATCGAGGCAATGGCTGCAATGCGCATGATACGCTTCTTGTGAAGAGGTCAGGAATCAAAGTGGAGTGGATGGTTCGCGATAATCAAAGCGGTGGATGTTTCGCTGCCTGCAAGGGTCGGGCAATGCCCAGTGCTTGACGCGGGTTGTGGAACCGTCCACGCAAGGACGTTGCAAGTGAAACGTGTCATCTCCAGGAAAGTTATATCCGCCATAGGCCGATACCACGGCTTCATATCCGGCATCTGCGGCGATGCGAAATGCTTCTCGATTGAGATTCTCAGGCCGCCCAAAGGGAAACGCAAAATAGCGAATCCGGCAGTTGAGAGCGGCTTGCAGTTCGTCACGCGCCACGACGACTTCATCATGGAGTCGCTGTGGGTCGTCAATCGCGCCCAGGTCGGCATGCGTACGGGTATGGGCGCCGATCTCGACGCCGGCGGCGGCCAGTTCGCGAAGTTGCTCCACGGTATTGGGAGGTAATTTCAAACCCAGCCGCAGATCGTGCTCGAAGTAGCCGCTTTGCAGCACGGGATTGGTGGTAACGAAATAGGTGAATGGAATATGGTGGTTAAGGAGCAGCGGCAGCGCAACTCGGCAATTCTCAGAATAGCCGTCGTCAAAAGTTATGCTCACTGTCGGGCGGTAGTTGTTCGGGCAACGGATCCTGCGTTGGACTTCTTCCAACGACACCAGATCGAATCGTTTTTGGAGCCAGGCCACCTTGCGGCGAAAGGCGTCCGTATGCGTTGTCCAACTGGTCGCCGTGTCATCGGCCACGCGGTGCAGTGCCAGAACAAGCATGGGCACGCGCCCTTGCCCCTTCAACCAGCGAGAATAGGCCCACCGCAACGGCCAAGTGGCGGCATAGTAGGAAGGGAGTAGGGCCAATTTGCCTTTTTGTAGCCAGCGCAGCGCAGGGCCGCCCGAAAGGCGTGTCGCCACCTGGGAATCTGCCGATATGGTTCGTGGTTCAGCCACAATCATCGTATTGCTTCCGAGCGGAGCAACGGCTCTCCGCGTTAAACTTACGAGAAGGTGGCCCCACGCTCATACCGCTGGCGCGGTCCAAGCGGTTTTTCTTTGAGAGAACAGATTCATAGAGGTCGATGACTCGCCGCGCGATGATCGGCGTGTCGAATTGCTGCACATCGTCCCTTCCCTGTGTCCGCTCGCAAGTCTGGAGAATCTGCCGCACGGAATGGGCAAATGCCTCCACCGTCGGGTCGCAGACATAGCAACCTGCGGTTCCGCCAATCACTTCGCGAATATCCCCCACGTCGGTCGCCACAATCGGCAAGTTGCACGCCATGGCTTGTTTGACCACATTGGGCGATCCCTCCTGATAGGAAGGGAACACCAACGCATCGCAGGCGCTCATGTAGAGAGCCAGCCGCGGTTGGGTTTCGGTATGCACCACGAGCAATTCAATACCCGAGTCTTCCCGGCCAAGATGTTCGGCGACCGCCTGGGCCAAGGGATAGCGCTTGACCGGAATGGTGGGATTGGCGGCAAACAGAAGGTATTTCCTGGAGGGATCCAGCCCCAGGATGGTACGAGCCTGTCCTTTGGGGGTGTGCTGGAAAACATCGAAGTCGATTTCGTGCGGAATGATATGGGCATTCGCCTTGGGTATGAGACTGGCCATTTGGCGATTTTGCACGATAACCGCATCGACACGATTAGCCAGCGCCTGGGATGCACGTCCCACCAGGCGGCTGAAGTGCCGCCGTTGACCTTGCGGTCCGATGGTTCCCATCAGATCGTCGCCGTGAAAAGTGACGACAACGGGCAATTGCCATTGAGTTCTGGCCACCATACCCACATAGCCATAGTGTGCATGCACCAGATCGATCGACCTATCTGCAAGCCGACGACGAAGCTGGATCACACCTTTGGGGTAGATCAACTTCCGCATTTTTCCAGACAGCACCAACAGCTCGACCTCGACGCCCGATTGGCGCAGGGACTCGACCTGCGTGCTCACGAAAGAGCCAAAAGCCGGATTACCCGGCTTGGGATACATAGCAGTGACAACTAAGACCTTCATACGTTTCCTGACATTCCAAGGGCGGCGGTCGTTTCCATCGGTAAGGTCTGTTTCTCGTGCGACAACAAGTGGAACATGATCATGGCTTGATAACGAGGATACGAGCGATGATCGCTGAGCAAGCGATAGTCTCCGCGGGAGTAGCTGAATCCTCCTTGGGGATGTTGCGTCTTCAACACATAGTCTACGGCGCGATCGGCCAGGGGGCGGAATTCCTCGGCCCCGTGCCGCTGGGCCGTGCGAAATGCCGCAGAAAGCACTGCCGTGTGATAGGTGACCGTGCGGTGACGAACGCCGCATTGATAGTAGGCATTTCCGGCCGGCGACAACCCACTCTGCAGGAAATGCAGCAAGTTGAAAGTCAACGGACAGAGGATCTGCCCGCCTCGAAGTTCAAAAAAGCGCATCAGATCCAGGCACTGAAACGCATTGTATTGAAAGCATTGAAAATGCCGGCGTTCCGGGCGGTCCGCGCTCGGGGCGATATAGGGAAGCTCGCCCGAACTGAGCTGGGCGCGCTCCAGAAATGTCAACATGCCCTGGCATGGTTCCAGATAGGAATCGTCACCGGTCAGTTGCGCCAGCTCGGCCAGGAATCGCAACACGAAGGCGGAGTTGTTGGGAACTCTTGTCGCACTGCGATCGGCAAAATAGTGGACCGCCAGTTCGTCCCCCTCCTGTTGGAAGCCGATGGTGTTGATCAAATAGTGATGCCAATCGAGCGCGCCTTGCAGATACTCCGAGGCGCCTGTCTGGCGATACGATTCGAGCAACCCCAGCACGCCCCAAGTTCCCTCGGCAGTAGCGACGCGTCCTTTCCATTCTGGGTTGGGATAGTCCCACGCCCCGTCGGGGCGTTGCTGGGAGAGAACCACATCGGAGGCTTTCGTAGCCAGCTCTTGAAATTTCTTGTCGCCGGTCAAGTCAAACAGCCGCCAGTTGCCCAGGATCCAATAGCCTTGCCCTTGCAGGTAATACAAGTCGTCTTTCCACGGCAAAAAGCTGGTGGCACTCTTGATAAACCGGCCGATACGGAAGTTGAAACGGATGCCAGGATCCGGCCCAACGAGTCCAGAGCGCCAGTGCCGTCGGACCAGATGGTCGTGCAGTTTCAGAGCGGATTCAAGATACTTGCTCATACTCACGCTCGTTGTGCAGAAGGGATGAAGTTGGTGCGGTACTAGAAAGCGATACCGACAGTGCTTCGGATGCACTCGCACCGCTGGTTGAACCCGCTAATGCCAAACCTGGGAAGTAATGTTCCCGAAGGCTGTTCACTCCGCCGTGACTGAAGATCATCAGCGCCGCCAAAGCTCCCACATAAACGCCACTTCCGAGAAGCAATGGCACGATCAACCCGACGTCTCGAGATGCCCACACCACCACGGCCATGAAACTTCCGGCCAGGAGCGACTTCCACGCGAGCCGTGACAGGCTCAACCCCGACAACAAGCGGGAAGCAGGCAAATAGTGCTGAGCAACATCGATCACCCGCACCAGTAATGCAGCCACAGCGGCCCCCATGACAC
>JAIOPX010000354.1 GCA_021413705.1 Planctomycetota bacterium
GGCAACTCCGCAAGCTGACCGACCAGCTTCAGGCTAATCGTGTTCCCTTGGCGTCGGAACGATTCGACCTTCAGCCCGTCGGCGCCTACGGCCAGATTCCTCTCAAAGTCGACGTACACCCCGCCCAGCCGGCTCATCACATGGGCCACGCCCGCCAAGCCGCCGACGCTGTTCCAACTGGGCCCGGAACTCAACGGCCGTTGGGGAAAACCCTCGTGGTCCACATTCTCCGGCCCCAGGCCGAGGGGAAAATCGGTGTGCGTATAGATGCCGTTGGCACGGTGGCGCCGATGGCTGGCCAGCGTCAGCGACGAGCGCGCCGCGGCGACACCCCGCTCGATCAAGTCCTGCCGCCCAGTCAATTGCCCGATGCGGACCAGCGGTTCCGCAAACCGGTGCGCTCGTTGGTCCAGCCATTCCGAATCCCCCAACTGCGAAGAGACTCCGCCGAACGGATAGGCGGTAATCACATAGTGCGGCGCCCAGACCGCTTGAAACAGCGAAGCAAAATCGGCCACCGACTCGGCCGCGTCCAGGTACTGCTGCTCCTGCGTCGCCTCGTGGAGCGACAAGAATCCTTGCAACGCCCAGGAGATCGACATGCTGTTGCAGGGCCACTGCGCGGTGCGCGCGTCGAAGAAGATCTCCGGCTTGATCGCGCACGAGTAAAATGCCTCGAAGTCGGCCCATCGTTGCTGCGGCATCACCTCGCTGAGCAGGAACCCGGCCGCTCGTTTCGCACCGTCGAGGTATTTCTGCTGTTTAGTTGCCAGATACAATTCGCTCAGCACCCACACGTGGGCGCCGCCGTCAGCGTTCCACTTCAGGCTCGGCAGCGGCTTCAAGTCGGCCGTGAACCACGCGGGCACGCAACCCTTGGTCGGCCCGTCGGCCGGCATATTGGCCAACAGGAAATCGCCGTAGCGGCGGACGTAGGGTAAAATCCGCCCGTCGTCCTCGCACGTCCGGCGATACTGCAACAAGTAACCGGCCGTCACGCTGGCGGCGGCGGTCTGGTAGGCGCCGCCGTGGTTCCACTCCCAATACGCCGCGCCGGCGGCCGGGTTGTAGCCATTGAGCGGAGGGCTCCACAGGCTCCGCAGCCAGCGCTTTCCCGCCAGATCGTAGATGGCGGGAAACAGCCCCTGATTCTGCGGCGCCGACAGGGCCAGGTTGACCATCCGCCGCGCTTTGTCCAGCAGGTCTTTGTCGTCGAGTTGCTTCCCCCAAAAATACATGCCCGTGGCGTCGCACACGTTGTTCCACCAGGCGAGGTTGGTGATCAGGTTGTACCACTGCGGCGCGTAAAGCCGCAGCCCGCCGACCGGACGCCCCTCCGCCTCCCACTGCTGCCACACGCGCAAGTCGGGGCGCTGGGGATCGTTGCGGTGATGCAAATTCTGCCCGGCCACGTTGTAACCCTGGTAGTTGAAGCTGGCCGGATAACAGGCTTTCGCATAGTCGGCGTACGGCATCGCCTGCGGGCGGGGGCGGCGAAAACAGTCGCTCCCATACCGCTGCCAGAGGTGCCGCGCGGCCATCTGGTAGCCGCGGCACTTCGGCGCCTCGGCGCTCATCAGCAGGTCCATGCCGATCCGCACTTCATTTGTTGACAGTTCGCGGACCATTGTCCCGGGTGTATTGATATGCTGAAACCAGACATGCTGATGCACGATGGAGTCCAACATGCCATACGCCAGAATCAGCCGGGCACCGGTCCCCGGCCGCAGTTCCAGATCGAGCGCCGTGGGCATCGAAACCTTTGCCGGATCGACCGCCACTGGAAATGAGTTCGAATCGGGATGCTGCCGCGCACCCTTGGCAAAAACAACATTCCGCTCGATCACGTCGAGATCGGGGACCAAGCCGACGAACAACCCGGCTTGCTGCACGTACACAACCGGGGAGAAGAACACCCGATCGCCGATCACGCTATCGGCAGTCGGCTTGTACGTGGGAGCATGCGTGACGTCCAGCTTACCGTCGATGGCTACCACGACCGGCGCCAACAGGTACTCGAGCTTCGGCGGCGCGCCGGCCAGCGTGGCCTTGACTTCAATGTGGACGAACTGCTCCCCGCGGCGGAGCCGCACCGTTTGCTCGATCGCCGTCTCGCCGCTTTTGCCGCGCAGCACGACCTGGGCCAGGTCGGCCTTTTCTTCCATCGGGCCGATGCCTTGCAGGAGTTCGCTCGTCAGGAAGCGATGGGCCGGATCGATCGATGTGTCGTAAAGCGGCGCGACGGGCCCGCGCGGCTGTGCGTTGGGAGTCACCGCCTTCCCTTGGCCGCCGATCTTCGGCCGATACCCTTCGGCCAGCAAAACCCAATCCGCCCCGCGGGCGGCGAAGTACTGCTGCTTCACGCCGTCCTGGCCGGTGGTGAACCGGGCCTTTACGAGGCCGTTGTCGATCTCGACTGTTTCTATTTCGTCAGCGTTTTTAGCGCGAACAACCCGCACTGGCGGTGATTCGGCCAGCAGCGCCCGGCAGCCGCCAAACAGGACCACGGCAAACGTCACCGCGCGAGCAACAGTGGCCAGCAGTTTGGAAAACACGAAGAAACGACCTCCTGGTTAATTGACCGCAGCAAGTGAGCCGCAAGGCGCTAGCCGCGGGTAACGTGCAATGCACAGCTCCGCCCTACTTCCGCAGCGCCGCTCTAAGCTTCGCCTCATCCATCCCCGCCAGTTCCACTTTTGGGTTCTTGATCAGCTTCAGCCCGCGGAATTCTACTTTCATGGGCGGGCCGGAGTGGATTTGCAGGGCGATGCGGCCTTGGCGTTCTCCCTTGGGGTCGCCGAGCGCGGTGCAGAGCTGCCCGTTGAGCGCGGTCCAGATCGAGTCGCCGACGGCCAGCACCTCGTAGCGGTTCCAGTCCCCCGGTTTGACCGCTTGCTGGCCGACGTTGTTTTTGTCGAGCAGGCCCCGTCCCTGCTCGTGATAGAGCTTCCCCCACCACCCTGCGCCGATGTCGGCCTGATACCCCCTGGCGTGGCCATCCGCGCCGCGCTGGCTGCGGAACTGAATCCCCGAGTTGCCGCTGTCGGGCGTCAGCCGGACCTCGCAACCGAGATAGAAATCCCCCACCGGCACATCGCTCCACAAGAACGTGTTGTGCGGCACATTCTCCTGGGCCTGCCCCACAATCGCGCCGTCGACCACCGACCAATACTTCATGCTCCCCGGCACATCGCTCCAGCCGGTCAAGTCATGCCCGTTGAAGAACTCCGTGACGGGCTCGACGGCGAGGGCCGGCCGGGCGGACAACAGCAGCAAGAGGGCGAGCGAGCAGCAAGCGGCAGTGGGGCGCATTGGGAGGCCTCGGCGGGAAATGAAGGATTTGGAACAAAGTAGGGTATGCGAAGCATACCAATAACAGAGTGCCCGGCCCAAGTGGTACGCTTCGCGTCCCCTACGGACGAATGACGCCAAACTGCTCAGGAAATCCAATCTTGAATACTTACCACGACATGCTGTTCCGAACAGAACAATCGCCTTCCTCCCCCGGCGGCAAGCGGGCCGTGATAGTACGACCACTGTTTCATTCTCAGATCCTCCGCAACATATGCACACTTACATTCGCCGCAATACGCCTCGATGAAGCTAAGCGTTTCTCGCGGTGTCGATGAGGGAAAAAAGGTGGGACCGGGAATCACTAGGTCGTACATCCAATCCAGATCCCACTGGAAGCAATCTACAACGACGGGCTGAGTTTCCTGTTTATCCAGCCATTCCAGCAATGCGAGTGGACCCCGTCGTGTTTCTTCCTGCCGCCACCGCGCTTCATCCCGCATCCACCGCGTTGGCCGCACATACCTGGAAAGTCCAATGCTCCGGGCAACTTTTCTGAGGAACGTCCGAGTGGGTGAGGGTTTGTAGAATCTCGACTTCCACCCATCCGCCACTTTGCAAAGCGTGGCCCGAAAAGCCTCCATCGCGAACAAGAGCACGCGAGGGTCCTTCTCTCGGGTTTTGTCCGTAAATAAGACGGTGCGCATCGCGGTGCTCCAAGGGAGCGAACTGAGAGTACATCAAGGGGACGGGAGTCATTCGCTGTTTTCACCCCATGTTAGCGTTCACCCTCCCCTCTATTTCCCCCCACCCTCCCCGTCACCCTTTGCAGCTTCTCCGCCTCGGCGATCTGCTTCCCATCAGCAAAAACTCTTAGCCCCTTCCCCTTCCCATACCGCTCGCCCGTTTTGTCGTACAGGATCGTGATGATCCGCCCGTGGTAGAGGACGTTGTCGAGGCAGAAGTAGTCCCAGGTGTCGGGGGGCACGAGGGGATGCACCTCGATCGTGTCGTCGGCGCGGGGGCGGAGGCCGATCAGGCCGGTGATTACCAGGTCGCAGAACGTCGAGTGGTTGTAGTCTTTGCCGCGCTCCAGCGGCTGCTGCTTGCGCTGCCGCAGCAGGGTGCGCGACAGCCAGTCGCCGGTGAGCGGGTTTAGGTTCTCGTCGATCCACGGCACCACCTGGCCATCGTCGCGCTTCAGCCGGTGCGACTTGGCGTAGATGGTGAGCAAGTCCAGGTAATCGCGCGGGGTGATGTCGGTTTGCTCGTAGTTGTTCAGCACGTTGGCCATGGCGGTGAGCGTGACCGCGGTGGAGTACGGCCAACTCGGGCCGTTCCACTGGCACTCGTGCCCTTTGTACGCGACGGCAAACTTGGGGTGCCGCTGCTCCGCGGTCGTCGGGCCGAATGCGGCGTAGAAGCCGTGCGGGTCCATCACCTGCTTCCACGCCACGCCATACTGCGGATCGGGCAGATTGAAGTACCACGGCGTCAGGCCGTGCAGCTCGCGGACGTCGGCCAGGCGCACCTCGCCGCGCGGCGAGACCTTGAAGAACTGCGCCTTGGGATCCCACAGCTTCTCCTGGAGCCGCCGCTTGATGTCGGCCGCTTTGCCGCGATACGTGGCTGCGAGGTCTGGCTTGCCCGCCAGATCGGCAATCCGCGCGATGGCCGTCGCGTCACCATACATGTAGCTGTTGATCGTCGCCCGATAGCCGCTGCCGCCGATCGACACCTCCATGCCGTCCTGGCCGTCGTTCTGCCAGTACAGGCCGTTCGGGTCGCGCCGCTCCTTGTCCCAACGCTCGAAGTTCTTCACCAGGTCCGGCAGAAAACTCACGAGGCGGGTTTGATCCTGGTTGACCAGCCAGCGGGCGTAGTAGGAGTCGGCCGCCCAGAAGCTGTACCGCCGCGGCTCGCCCCCTTTGCGAAACCAGAAGTTGGAGTAGCCATCGAGAAACTTGGGATCGTGCAGCCAGCGCCCCTCGTAGAGATGATGCCCGGCGGCGCAGTTGATGGAATTGTGCTTGCCCGACCAACTGACCTGCGGCAGAAACTCGGTGATGATGAAGCCGTCGGGCGTCTGGCGAATGTGCTTGCGATAGGTCCACCAGCGGAAGTAGTACGTCTGTTCGATGTCCTTGTCGGGGCAATCGAGCAAGGGAATGTTGTTCTGAAGGAACTGGGCGGCGGCGGCGTTGGGGATGTGCTGGCGGTAGAGTTCCTGGTCGTTCTTGTTGAAGGTTTCGACGTAGTGCAGGAGCTTGTCGGGGGTGAGGATGAAGGGGTGCGGCGGGGTGGTGGGCGGTTGAGCGTTTGCAGTACTGAGGCCGCACGCGCAGAGAGTCAGCAGGAAGAGGGCGATTTTGATTGTTGTTTGCATGGTGAATCTCGGGAATGTTTTCAGGGCGTGCCGGGTCACTAGCCCGAAGCGCAAGCGAGGGGGCGTAGCTTTCCGTGCTGCCCCCTGGCTTGCGCTTCGGGCTAGTGAGTTGGTTCGTAGGCTGGGTCAGTTGGTAGTGCAACCCCCGGGCGGAGCCCGGGGCTATGGGTTATTCTCGCTCAAATCCGCAAGAAAATCCGCCGGCGGTACATCCAGAAGAAGACCAGCCAGAAGATCGCGAACACCAGCAGGCTGCGCACGACGGCTACCCACGGCGGGGACATGCCGGCGAACAGCCAGAAGCCCACGTGCCGATTGACGTTGGGCGTCAGCCAGCCGGGCCACAGCCACATCAGCACGTACACCGCGACGGAGTTCACTCCCAACACCACGGCGGGAAACGTCCAACGGCGCCAGCCGAGGACGTCGACCACGCCGTAGAACGCGGCCAGCAGCAGCAGTGTCCAGCCGCCGCTGAAGATCGCGAAGCTGGGGGTCCAGATCTTCTTGATGATCGGGCAGACCGGCGACGCACCCAGGCCGAGCAGCACCCCCAGGATGATTCCGGCGATTCCGGTCGCGACCAAAATCAGCAGCTTGTGCCGCGCGGGCAGCTTCGAGCCGAGCAGCTCACCCGCCATCAGGCCGAAGATCATGTTCGCCAGCGCCGGGATGAAATTGAGCGTGTAGTATTCGTGATTCACAAACGGTTTGTTGTGCGGCAGCCAGTTGCGCAGCCAAACGTCGAAGGCCTGCCCCGGATTGCCGATCTTGGGCCACCCGGCGACCGCCGCTTGCTTTACTCCCAGCAGCCAGGCGAACTGCGGCCAGTATTGCCACAACGCCCAGTAGCCGACCAGGATGCCCACCGCGGCCACCGCCTGCCCGGGCCACGGCAGGTTCCACAGCAGGAACAGGAAGATGTAGCCCAGCCCGATCTGCGAGACAACGTCTTCAAACGTCCACACGGTCTGCCCCGACCATCCGCTGCGGAGAAACACTCCGAGCAAAATCAGCAGCAGGGCGCGATACGCGGCGTGGCCGAACATGCGAACAAAACCCTGGCCGCGGGCCCGCCGCGCGGCGTAGGAGAACGGCACCGACACGCCGACGATGAACATGAACGCCGGCTGGATGAGATCCCAAAAGCGGAAATCGGCGACCGACGAGATCGCGTAGCCCACGTGGTCCCACTGCAGGACGAGGTGATGGACCATCCCCTGCCAGGCCGGGCTATTTGGATAGAACTTCAGCAACAAGCCGGGCACGACGCCGAACGCCGAGGCGGAGAGGACCAGCATGATGAACCCGCGATAGGCGTCGAGCGAGACGAGCCGGCCGGAGGGCGCGGGAGGCGCCGACTGCACCGCAGCAGCGGGAGCATCCGAAGGTGCCGGGACCAGGGCGTCCAAGGGAACCGGGATGGCCACCAAATATGGATTGGCCGATGAATTCGGCTGAGACAGCGGAGCCGGATTGGACAACGGGGCCGGATTGACTGGAGGTTCGCCTGACATGGGATTGAGCTGGAAGGGCTCCTCGTGGTTGGACGGATGGGGCGCACGATGTTGCGCGAGCGCGGCCCGCGGGCCGTTCGCCGCTCATCGCCCCAGCTATTCTAACCGCCCAATGGCCGCCAGTTGCTCTTCCGTTGGAAACTCTCGGACTCGAAAGCGAGGAGGGTAATAGTCGGTTTCTTCCATCAAATGGCCGACAATGCCGACCACTTTGTCCCAATCGCCGGCGGCGACCATGTTTTTGCCATCCTCGAAGAACACCACCTTTTGCGTCTTTGGCAGCAGAGTGTTGACTCCTTTGGACCAGACGCAGTAGGAAAACAGGCTGTCGTCGACTTTCTGCACGACGATCGTGCTGGCCACAAACAGGTCGACCCCCTGCTTCTCGTGCAACGCATCGAGCAGCTTCTTCTGCTCTTCGTATTCTGGCAAAACGTGCTTCATCTCCAGCAGTTGGAAGCGACTGAACAGCGGGTGCGACTTGTCCGGCATCCAATCCATCCAGGTGTCGCCCGTGAGCCGCAGCGGCATGAACAAAATGGGCCGGGGATTCTCGACCGCCTTTTCCGCCAGATCGAGCATCATGGAAATCCCCTCGTCGTCGTCCGAGCCGGTGATGAACAGGCTTTCCCGGCTGGGAACCATCGCCACATGGTCGCCGTCGACCTTGAGCGATCGAATCAGGTCGACCAGCAGCAGCCGCGAGGCGTCGTAGCTGTCGCCGGTGACGGCGGCGTACAGGCGATCGCCGATATTCGCGAAGGCGAAGTTGTCCTCGGCCAGATTCTGCTTGGCCACTTCCATCGCCTCGTAGGGAGTCACGCCCCACTTGCTCACTTCCTCGCTGCTGACCGAGCGGACCGAGTTTGGGAAGTCGTACACCACCGTCGCGTAGAGATGCTCGCCAACGCTTTGCAGCGGCAGGTCGACCCCCTTCTTGTTCGCCTCGATCATCCGCTCCAGGTCCAGCTTTTCAATCGTCGCCCGGCACCACAGCTTGATCCGCAGATCGGGTTTGGCGTCCTCGAACTCTTCCGGCAAGTCCTGTTGAGCGACGAGGCAGGCAGTGACCGATTTTCGGATGTGGTCCTTCCGCTGCTCCTTCGGCAGCAGGCAATGCTCCTTATAGAAGTTGCCCAGGTTAATCACCTGCGAATCGGCGGCTCGCAGGTAGAAGTTCGCTGGATCGAACGTGGAGGCCAGCCCATGCCTGAGCAGTTCGGCCATGAAGAGGTTGGCAAAAGCCTCCGGCGAAGGAGGGCCGAACAATTTGCTGAGCAGACCCATGCGAAGGCCCTGTGGTGCGGCTACAACTGCTTATCCATTTGATAATTGACAAACTCGACGCCGTGGAACACCACCACTTGCTCCTGGATCAGTCGATATCCACAATACTCAAAAAACGGCCGGGCAGTGATGCTTGCCTCGGTGAAAATCCGCGGGACGCCCAGCCGCCTCGCTTCGGTTTCCAACGCCGAGAGCAGCTTCCGCCCTACGCCGCACCGCTGACAATCGGCGTGGACATACAGGTGGCCCAGATGCCCGCCGCTATCAAGGCTGCTGCTTTCCAGGTCGCCAAAGCTGACGATCCGCGGCTGCTCCGCGATCTGCCACTGCAACGCAGCAACCAGTGTATACCGCCCGGCGAGTTTTTTCGACCAAGCCGCCTCGTCGATTTCGTCCGGTGCCCAGGCGAGGACCTGCCGCGGGGAGTAATCCCGGCAATTGACGCGACGAACGGTATCGCGAAACAGCGCGACAATGGCCGGCACATCGGCGGGAGAGAAGGGGCGGAGCAAGGTATCGTCACTCAACTGCCAACGCCTTAACGGATAGATTACGCCATCGGAAAATTTTCACAGTCTTTACGCTACGATAGTACCCTGCCGTTACGCCGGGTCTGCGTTGTCACTACCCGATGGAGTTGAACGTCGCTGCCACTGCGCGAGCAAGTCGTTAAGCAGCGGCTCACCGTTGATGCGCCACCAATACGGTTTGTCGATATTCGGTTGATGGTATCGATGGAGCGACGCCAGGCCGAGGAGTTCTATGGGCGAGTTGGCGGACAGCTCGGCGCCGTTATCCGTCGTGGCGTGCCAGTGCAGTCGCGAAGGAAATTCTCCGTGCGCGGGATGACCCGTCACCTGGAGTGAATAACCGAATTCGCGCAGCAGCAAGAGACAGGAATTCCACACGTTACAGTGGCTAAATAACCGCGGGCCGCGCGGCTCCGGGTGACTGGGGTCGTGCTTTGCCAGCACGCCGAATCCGCCGATCACGGCGCGATCGCAGACGCCGGAGAAATGAAATGTGCCCGATTCGTAAATGAACCGTGTGCTGGCATCGTCAAGCTTGGTAATCTGCATGGTCCCCCCATCGCGATTTGGGAGGCCGGACAGTTGCAAATCCATGATGTCCATAAAGAACAGAGAGAGATCCGCGCGATCTGGAATCTGGCCTTCAGGAAGATCGGGGTGATCGGGCAGCCGCAGAAGGTATCCGCAGACGTTGAACGATCGAATGCCGGGGTCAAGGTGAAAGTCATAAAGTGAGAATGGCTGAAGCGCCGGCACCTTTTCATAGCGAGACGTGACAAGCCACGAACCAACGCACGCGTCAAACCATTCCATCAGGCCATTCCATCACGATTATTCAGCTATTTCTTGCCGCTGACCAGCGCCGCAGGCGCCGTCCCGTCCCATTCGCAGACAAAGGGCAACAGCATCCTTTCATTTGATCAATTCCACTCGCCACCGCTTCCTATCGCGGCGTAGTGGTTGGACAGTAGCGATTTCCCAAGCTGACTTACGTCTTGTGGGTGCTCTTCTCTTCTCGGCAGGCGGAAAAGCTGGTCGTGCCTCCTTCATCGCGCAGCGAAACATTGGGAAATTCCTGGACCACGAAACCCATCACGTCGCGTAGCTCTCCCGCGCAGTCGTCCAGCGATTCCATCTCCTTCGCGTTCAACTCAAGTCGCCTGAACCCGGGCCAATCGGGTATCGCTAGTTGAGCTTCCGTCCAGACGCTGCGCGCACCTTCCGGAATCACTCCATGTCGCCACAAGTGCGTACGAGCCCCGACAAGTCGTATGATGGCCCTTCTACACTCGCGGTGCTCGTGATTGAACTTTTCAGGGTGCTCATCTTTCCATTGCAGCGAGCAGAAGGGGATCACATTCAGCGTATATTTGCACGTCGCGTCGTATGTCAACGACTTGTATTGGGCAAGACATTCTCTACAGAGAGCGAAGGAAGCAGACATTTGTCGTCCTGTGGCGAAGTAAAAGCAGAATGAACGCGAGTCCCTACTCCGCGTCGGGCAGTGGATGCTTGACAATGTTCTCTACTTTTTCATCCCCGCCGCAGCGTCCTTCGCCGGCGCGGCCGGCTTGTCCGCGAGCCCCTCCAGTTCGTTCGTGGCCAAATCGGCGGCGGCGGTGCCGGGGTACTTTTTGATCAGGCGTTGGTAAATGGCCGCAGCTCCTTCCGGCTTGGGCGACTTGGCGACGCCGCGTGCTTTGGAAATTTCCTGAGCCTCGGCGAGCATGGTCTGTCCCTCATCAAGCTTGCCGATCTTGGCGGCGAGCAGGTCGGCGGCTTTCTTTTGCTCGGGAATCTTCGCGTACTTGCGTTTGATTTCCGTCACCTGCAGGGCGGCGGGAAACACCTGGCTCGAATCGGCCGCCAGCTTTTCGCACTGGCTCAGTTCGTCTTGCCCTTTCTTGGCGATCGCCTGCCACAGCTCGCGAGATTCCGCCACCGAATCTGAAAAGCCCCGAACCCGCATGGCCGGCAGCAGCAGCGTGAGCACCTGGGCTGGATTGTCTTCCGCCTGCATTTCTTTGGCCTTGGTCAAGGCCGCGGCATACTTGGCGGCTTCCTTGGGTGGAACCAGCATCCCGACCTGGGCCAGGCCTCCCAGCAGGAACTCGGGGATCTTGTCGCTGTCGGCGATGTTGGCGGCACCGCTGATGACTTTCCCGCCGCCGACCGGAAGGACGATGAACACCCAGGGAGGATCTCCCTGGACCTTGGCCGTTTGGTTGTAGCGATTGACGGTGGGAGTTTGCATATCCGCGTCCACGAAGACGACGACATATTGATCCGCCAGCCGCTTCAGCTTCGGATCGGTCTTCAATCGATTGAGAAACAGCTTCATCTTTTTGTCCCCCGCGCCGGAACAGACATTGAGCAGCAGCCGCCCTTCCGCTTTGGCCTTTTGAAACGCCGCGGCATGCACCGCCTCGCCCGGAAAGACTGTTTGACGAGCCGGCTCTGCCGCCGCCGACTGGCAGGCCAGCCCGGCAACAGCAATAAGTGACAACGCGGTGACGCCAGCACGAACCATGGCTTGCCCTCCTGCAATGAGAAAAGACGGCGACGGCTGCACCCGTCGCAGTTGTTTTTATAGTGTGGCCGAGGGTAAAAGTCGAGAGTTTCACGCCGGGGCGGACCCTCGATTTGGTGACGGGGATCGGCTGGATTGCCGGACCCGCATCCCGGCATTTCGGGTTGGCGCCGGGGTTTGCCGTCGCCGAAACCGGGTAAGATGCTGGCGCCGCAGCGGATCGCCATGCTCGAGGTGAACGGCGGCAGGTGGATTCGCACCACGAGCCTTTGCCTTCGACGGCGGCGCCACCAATGGGTTCGTAGAGTGCGGCAACGCCGCGTCAAGGCATGACTGGCGACGACTTCGCGAACGGCTGCAACTCGTCCACGAATTACGGTACGCGCTTTTGCCGATTGTACGGAGGCGAGAAGCCCGTGCGTAGATGATCCCGAGAATGATTGTGTAACGACCCCCCCTTTTGTACAATGCTCGCTGCTGATCTTCGCCGGTTTCTGCCTGGCCAACGGCTTGGGGCAGGTGTATGCCTGACGTATTCGATCTCTACTTCAAATGGCTGGGCAAAGCACAAGAGCCCAGCGATTTTCGATCGGTTACTGAGCAAGGTGCGCTGCTGCAGCACGCGATCAACGAGAAATGTCAAGATTTCGCTCAATGTTGTGCCAAGATGAGTTTGGCTGCGGCTTGGCGATGTGATAGCCCAGATTTGTCGCGGCGGATCACCTTGCTCATTCTCGACGTCCAGCAGATGCCATCGAAATAATTATTCGGGGGGACGCGCTATGTCATATCGCCGCTTTTCGATTACATGCGTTCTTTTTCTCGTTAGCCTTGTTGGATCAGTAACCCTGGCTGATCAATCTAAGGATAAGCTGCCCGTCCCCGCCGAAGCGGCGCAGGCCGAGAGCCTAAAATTGATCAAGGATGTCTACAAGGCCGACTACGACGCGGCACAAACTACAATGCAGAAATCGGCATTCGCCAACAAGCTAATTGAGAAAGGGATTGAGACGATTGGCGATCCCGCAGGCCGCTACGTGCTATTCCGCGTGGCTAGGGACATCGCCATACAGATATCGGACTTTAATACTGCCGTGCGAGCCGTTAATGAGATGGACAAGAGTTTTCAAGTCGACACATTGGAAATGAAAACCGACTTGTTGACAAAGGCGGCTGGTGCTACTCATTCCGCCACGAAAGCCGCCGCAATCTCAAAGGATTGCCTTGATGCCATTGGAGTAGCGGTTGCAACGGATAGATATGATCTCGCACAGCGATTGGGCAAAGTTGCCTTAGCGACGGCCAACCAAGCAAAAGAGGCGGACCGCGTGAAGCGGGTGATTGCCTGGTCAAAAGAAGTGGACGAGATCGAGCGGGCACACAAAGAAGCTGAAAAAGCTTTTGCGGTCCTAGCCAAAGAACCAACCGATTCCGACGCCAATTTTATCGTTGGCAAGTTCCAATGTTTTAACAAAGGTGACTGGGAGAAGGGACTGCAGCCGTTGGCTTTGGGGAGCGATGTCACGCTCAAGAATTTAGCGGCGAAGGAGCTTCGAGATGAAAAAACCGCCGCCGAGCAGATGGAGCTTGCAGATGGATGGTGGGATATATCGGAACACAGTTCCGGATTTAGTAAGAAGCGAGTGCAGCAACGGGCGGCTAAATGGTATGGAGAGGTATTATTGGGCTCGACAGGTCTGACGAAGGACAAAGTGACAAAACGGTTAGCCGATGCGAGCGCCGGGGTGGCCGACCAGGTTCAGATTGCGTCAGGACAAGATCAACTGAAGTCAACACCCGCTTCAGTCGATGTGCGAGATCGAATGGTCGGTAAGCCGTTGCCGGGAGCAACGGTCAAAGTCGCGACTTTCAAATCCATTTGCGATGCGGTCGCAAAACTTAGCCAAGACGCCAGCCGGGTCGGTCCACCGGCCAAGCAAAAAACGGTTTACCGCGCCGCAATCCGCAAGCTCAACGCGGAATTGCAAACACTGCAGTTTTCGGCGGATCTTAAAATTGCGGAAGTTACGGTCATTAAGCCAAAAGTGTACCGCTTGAAAGTCGAACAGGTGGAACAAGGCGAACCGGGCGTCGAACTTGTCCGAAGTGTCGAACTTGCGAGCAATGCCGCAGACACTCAACCGTTGGAGGCAGGCGATGTCATCACGCTCAGCGGTGTGCCGAACGTCGATGTGACATCTCAACCTACAGGACAGTCAACGGAAAACCTGCAAAAGCTAAATCAAGAACACGGGTTTTATTCGGATGGTACGGCGACCTACGCCGGAGTCCCGAACACCGTGTGGATTCGAGGCAATGCCAATTCGTTTGGCAACACGTATTACATGATCCGCTCCACCGGCGACTTGCATGCGTGGGCCGGAGGATCCTTGACGAACTTCGGGCCGGTAATTGCCCACGTTGGGAATGACGTCTACCAGAATTCGAGCCTATTGTTGAATGCACAGGCCAAGAAGGACGGCCGTAAGCATGAAAATCGTGACAAAGACGACCAGGCGGTCGCCCAACAGGGTGCCAATGGCTTAATGATCTGCGTCTATAGCGTACCCGACACAAAAATGGCGGCCACGATCAATCTCAAGAAATGGACATACCAACTTCAACGCCAACGAAAAGATGGAGTGAAGGAGGGGGCTGCACAACCAACGCCAGCCCAGTAGAAACCTTAGAATCATCGTTAGTGGAGCCCAAGTATTGATGGACCAGAATCGCCGCACCGGAATCACTGAGCACCGCGAAGCGGGGAGTCGCCCGATACAATCGACAGATTGAAGCCAATCCTGGGCTCGCTTGATCAGCGAGGAGGCGAGGAGGGTTGTTGCGCCCTGTGCAACGCCACCTCGACAAACCAATCCACATCCGGGCCGGGGGTGGCGGAGTCGCGATACAGTTGCAGGCAGTGCAACATGCGCTGGCTGCCGGGCAGCGCTGGCTGCTCGACTACTTGCACGAGCGAGTCGGGCAGCAGATTCATGAATCGGCGCGCCGTCTCGGCTTGATCCTCGCGGATGTTTTTGGCGGCGTAATTGCTGACCGTGTCGTCCAGAATACGCCCCTCCGCAATCCGCTTGAGGGCGGCCAGATCGTCCGGCCGGATCGAGGGGGGCGGATAAGGACTCGCGCCGGAGATGGCTTCGCGAAATCGCAGATCCTGTCCACTTGAATACTGTGTGCCCACGTTAATCCCGCGATGTGTCGCCTGGACCTGGTGGAAGATTTCGTGGTGAAAGGTAATGGGCAGTTGCCGGTCTGAATAGTACGCCGCGGAGATTCCGCCGGCGATGCACCATCGCCCATAGTAGCGATAGCCCTGCAGGTCGGCGTCGAAGCGATGAAAGCCGTCGCTCTCCGTCATCACGCAGGCCGCAAAGACCCCGATCGCCTTGACGCCAATTGTTCCCAGGTAGCCGGGCGGATATTTTTTCACCTCGTCGAGACAAATCCTGGCGGCCTGCGCTTGCCGAGGATCGGAGAGCGAGGGGAGGGAGTCAAAATAACGCCCCTCCGGCAGATCGCCCGCGTCAAACACAAGCCGTGCGCCCGAGTATTTCAAGAACTCGCGCTGCAATGATTCGGTACGGTCCGCATGGGGCGACCGCTTCATGCCGCCGAGAAGAAAAACAACTAACAGCAAAAGCAGTTGTGCTGCACAGACTAACAGCAGTCGCTTCATGATGGTTCGCCCGTCGTCCAGTTGCCCCGTCGCCCAATCACTCAGTCACCTTGCACTATCTCAACTATTCTATCCACTGGATCTCGGCCGAACACGATTCGGGACAACAGGGCAGGATTTCAATCCTTTTCCCTTAGTGAGCGAGGATCTGGCTCAGCCTAACCCCACAAGCGAGCCAATGCGCCCGGCAAGCAGCCAAAACCTCCCCGAGTTTGACCTGCTCCCGTTAACCGAGTCCAGCCGAATTGGCAGAAGACGAGCGGATTGGACGCCTAAAAGTGGACGAGTTCATGTTAAAAAGCCATTGACAGCGGAGCAGATCATTCCGAAGTTTTGGGCATGTGACCTTTCCCGCCCCTTCCCTCCGACATGACTCGATGAATACAGGGGCCGGTGGTTAGTTATAATGGGAACCAGTAATATATCTTGTCGATCCTCGGTCCCACCTGCCGCTCCGGCGATTTAGCCTCGTTCCGGAAAATTATTTACCCCTTCTGAACGGACGAACCGCAATCTTCCCAATGATCTGCGGGGCTTCCGGCCGCAGTTGCACACGCCCCCCTCCGAAATGCTTCAGCCAAGTTCCCTCTCTACGATCGCCGGACCGCTTGCGCCGGAGTTGTTGCGCGACGAGCGTCTTCATGAAACATTCATTGAAACGGCGAAACGCCATGCCACCAAAACGGCACTACGCTGCGGCGACGAATCGTTGACCTACGCCGAACTTCGCGATCACGCGGCTCGATTTGCGCGCTACCTGCGCCATCACGGGGTCGGCCGCGCTGCGCCGGTCGTTATCTGGATGCCACGCGGTTTGGACATGTATACGGTGTTTCTCGGCATCCTTGAGGCTGGCGGCTGTTACGTACCGCTCGATCCGGACTTTCCGCCGGATCGCGTGGCGTTCGTGGCCAGCGATGCCGGCGCACGGGCCGTAGTGACTTTGCGTGCGATGGCGGATCGCCTCGACGTCAACTGTCTTGTGATTTGCTTCGACGACGAGGAGGGTGACATTGCGTCCCATGCGGCGCGGCCGGTGAGCCGAGCAGAGTCGTGTGTCGAGGCTGACGACCCAGCCTACATTATTTACACCTCGGGCACGACAGGACAACCGAAAGGGGTAGCGATTTCGCATCGGGCGATCTGTCACCTCGTGCGCAGCGAAGGGAGCGTGCTTGGCCTGGAGGCAGAGGATGTCGTGTTTCAAGGCTTCTCCTTGTCCTTCGACATGTCGCTGGAGGAAATCTGGCCGGCCTTTGCGGTTGGTGCGACCCTGCTCGTTGCCACGCGTGAATTGATACATGCCGCCATGGAATTGGCCACGGTGTTGGCCCACGAACAAGTGACCGTGTGGAGCTGCGTACCGACGTTGTTGGCGATGCAGGAGGCCGAAGTGCCGACGCTGCGCCTACTGAACCTCGGTGGTGAGGCGTGCCCTCCGGACCTGGTGCGACGTTGGTCGCGTCCTGGCCTCCGCATTCTCAATACTTATGGTCCGACGGAAACGACGATCACGGCCACTTGGGCGGAGGTCAGTCCGGATCGCCCAGTCACCATCGGCCGGCCGCTTCCCAATTACACGGTTCATGTTCTCGACGAAGACCTTGAGGTGATTCCCTCTGGCGAAATCGGCGAGCTCTGCATCACGGGTCCAGGACTGGCGATTGGCTACGTCGGGCGCGACGATCTCACACGGGAGAAGTTTGTCGAGCACGAGACGTTGGGGCGACTTTACCGCTCTGGCGACCAATCGCGACTCAACGCGGCGGGCGAGATCGAATTTCTTGGCCGGGCGGATACGCAGGTAAAGATTCGTGGGTTTCGCGTCGAATTGGCCGAAATCGAAGCAACCCTGCTGGACGAGTCCAACGTGCGCCAAGCGGCCGCTGGTTTGTGGGTCGACCCCGCGGGGCACGAGACGTTGGTGGCGTGGGTTGTGTTGCGCAACGGCGAAAAGCTGGATGAGTCGAACGTGCGTTCGCGCTTGCTAACAAGATTGCCGGCGTACATGGTCCCGGCGATCATCGAGGTGGTCGCTGACATGCCGGTGTTGGCAAATGGAAAGACAGATCGGAAAAATCTCCCCGTTCCGACTCACGCCGCCGCGATTGCCGACAAACCGCTGACGCCGCCGGCGACGGCGGCGGAGCGCCTGCTGCATGAAGTGTGGAGCGACTTGTTTGCGCCCGTGCCGGTGTCAGTCGAGGATGACTTCTTTCTGGACCTGGGCGGACACTCGCTGCGTGCCGCAGAGTTGGTGTCCCGTTTGCGGCGCCATCCCGAGTGGCGACAAATGTCGATGCTCGATTTGTATGAGCATCCGACGGCCAGGCGGCTGGCGGCCCATATGGAAGTGCTGGTGCCGGCGGCGGAATGCGAAGCCCCCGAGCCGTTTGCGGCCACTCCGCCCTGGCGGCATGCGTTGTGCGGGCTGGCTCAGGCGGCAAGCTTGCCGTTGATCTACGTCTGCTTCTCCTTGCAACTGCTAATTCCATATCTGGCATACGCCTGGCTTACAAATTACTACTACAGCCGATTGTGGGCCGCAACCGCAGGGTTGGGCCTGTTTCTGGTGATGATACCGCTGATGCTGGGGCTGGCCATCGCGCTAAAATGGATCGTGCTGGGTCGCGAGAAGCCAGGCCGCTATCCACTGTGGGGTTGGTACTACTTCCGCTGGTGGTTTGTGCAGCGGATGCTCGGCATCGTTCCCGTTAGTTATTTGCGGGGTACGCCGCTGTTGGCAGTTTATTATCGACTGCTAGGGGCTCGGATCGGACCGAATGTGCATTTGGGAACCAATGCGCTGGAGGGTTTGGGGCTAATTGAGATCGGGGCCGATTCCAGCATCGGTTATGGCGCTGTCTTGGGCTGTGCCTACGTGGAGCGGGGATGGCTCAAGATGGACCGCATCCGCGTTGGTGCGGGTTGCGTTATCGGCAGCGGCTCGGTGATCGGTGCCGGCGCTGTTCTTGGCGAACGTGCGGAACTCAGTGAATTGTCACTGCTGCCGAACCGGGCGACGATTCCGCCGGGAGAGCGTTGGGCTGGTTCTCCCGCGGTGCGAATTGGAGTGGTGGACACGCCGGTGCCAAAGCGCCCTGCGCTTGCCCGGCGTTTGGGATTCGGCCTGGTATTTGCCGTCTTGGTGTTTGTGGTCCCCCTGTTTGCGATCGCCCCGATTCTTCCCGGCATGGTGCTGCTGGCTGAAATTGACGAGACGACGACCGGTTATCATTTCTTGTGGTTGGCACCGCCGCTGGCGCTGTCGTTTGTGATTTTCATGTGCTTGGAGATTGTGGCTGTTAAGTGGCTCATGTTGGGAAGATTAAAGGCCGGCCGCCGGAAGGTGGGAAGTTGGTTTTATGTGCGCTGGTGGGTGGTGAATCACTTGCTCGAATTAAGCCTGGAAGTGGTCAAGCCGCTGTACGCCACGGTCTATCTGGCGCCATGGTACCGTTTGCTAGGCGTCAAGGTTGGCCGGCGAGCCGAGGTGTCTACCGCGTCTGCGATCAGTCCCGACCTGCTGAGCATCGGCGACGAGAGCTTCGTCGCCGACGCCGTCATCCTTGGTGCGCCGCGAGTGGCTGACGGAGAAATCGTCCTGGAGGAGACACGCCTCGGACGGAGGGCTTTTATTGGCAACAGCGCATTGCTGCCCGCCGGTTCACGAATTGGCGACGAGGTGCTGATTGGCTGTTTGTCCGTCCCCCCCGCCGAGGCAACCAGAGCCCTGCAGAAGTGCACATCCTGGTTCGGCACACCGGCCGTATTTCTGCCGCAGCGGCAGCGTGCCCAGCAGTTTGACGAAGGCAGCACATTTCGGCCAGGCAAACGGTTGATTGCCCAGCGCTACGCGATTGAACTGGTGCGGGTGATTCTGCCACTAACTGTAATCGTGGCGATTAACTCGTTGTTGATCTCGCTGGTCTTGGGTTGGAAAGGAGGAGAAGCTCCTGCCGCAGAGCCGGTTCGTGCCACAACTGAAAGTCACGATCCAGCCAGGACGGAAAAGCAGGATCCGACCACGCCGGAAGGTAATGAGCCGACCACGCCGGCTGGCAACCAGCCGCTTGCAGCGGAAGATCACGGCCCAGCAGTGGAAGATCACGGCCCAAAACCTGCGCTGCATGTGGAGCAACCCGCTCTCGCTTCGCGGACCAAAAAGCCTAAACACAAGCGACATCGTAAGACACGCCGTGAAGATGCCTTGGCTAGTGCGGCGGCGGAAAAGAGCCGTACGGGGAAGTCCATTGCGGAAAAGACGGTGACGGAGAAGGCTCCTGTGGCTAAAACCGTCAAGAAGAAGGACGCTTTGAAAAAGAGCCCACAGGAAACAACTTCTTCAACGAAGACTGCTGCCTCTCCGCTGCCAACTCGTCCGGACGAGGAGCCCTCGCAGTTGCCGCCCGATTGGCGGGACGTCGATTCGCTTGCCAGGGCGGCAGTGATATTTCCGTTCGCGTATATGGGGCTTGCCCTGTGCGCTGGGCTGTTTGTCGTGGTGCTCAAGTGGTGCCTCATCGGCCGATATCGCAAACTGGAAAAGCCACTCTGGAACAATTATGTCTGGCGGAGTGAATTGATTACCTCCACGTACGAGGAACTGGCCGTGCCGTACCTTGCCGAGCACCTCCGAGGCACGCCGTTTCTGCCGTGGTTCTGGCGATTACTCGGGGCGCGGTTCGGTGAACGTGTGTACGCTGATACGACCGATATCACCGAGTTTGACGTGGTCCGCGTTGCTGACGACGCGGCGCTCAACAATAGTTGCGGACTGCAGACGCATTTGTTCGAGGACCGCGTCATGAAGATCTCCACCGTGGACATTGGCCCCCGCTGCACTGTGGGCGCCTCGGCCATCACACTTTATGATTCGCGCATGGAAGCGGACAGCGCCTTGGATGATCTGTCCATGTTGATGAAAGGGGAAACCCTGCCGGCCGGCACTGCTTGGCGCGGGAGCCCCGCTTGCGCGGTGCATCATGAACTCTCCTAGAAACTGGACCCCCTACTGGCACGATCTGCCGTCGGCCGCACCCTTGCGGCGGGGTGAGGTGCATGCTTGGTTGCTCGACCTCGATACTACCGCGCCGCTGGATGAGAGCTTGCTCGATGCGAACGAGCGCGAGCGCGCCGCGCGGTTGAAACTTCCGTCCGACCGCCGGCATTTCGTTCGCCGCCGCGTCTTGGCGCGCCAACTACTGGCAAGCATGCTCGGAGTGTCACCGACCGGTATTGTTTGGAAGGCGAGTCCGCGAGGGCGTTTATCGCTCGATTCCGCTGCGTTGGACTTTAATTGGTCGCGATCGGGAAATCTTTTTCTTTTTGCCGCTACTGCCGACGGACGCGTCGGCGTAGACATAGAGCGTTGGCGCGACGACATTGATCCACTGGCGCTGGCAGAGAGCGCACTGCCGTCAGCGGATGCAGACCGTCTGCGCTCGCTGCCAGTCCCATCGCGCTCCTCCACATTTTGGACGGCATGGACGGCGCAGGAAGCGACCGCAAAAGCTCTGGGAACGGGCATCGCTGAACCCTTGGCAGCGAATTCGCCCTCCTGTCGGATAGCCCATCGCACAGTTCACCATAAATGGTCGGCCGCGGTAGCTTGGCTGTGGCACGAGTGAATTCGAACCACTAACCTTTGGCTTCGGAGGCGGCGCCAAAAATGGGTTCGTTGAATGCGGCAAGGCCGCGTCGGGTCATGACTTGCGACGGCTTCGCGAACCGTTTCAACTCGTCTACAGTTTACGCGATTTTACAGGACTTACAACGATTTGGAAGCGGTTGTCTGACAAGCGATGGACAACATCGCTCGGCCCCTGCGGGCTTTGCTCGGCGCGATGTAGTCCAGAACAATACACTTGCTGGCACTGGGTTACTTCCGCTCTTTGACAGCTTTTACTTCAACAATGAATTGGCGTCGTGCACCCTTGGTAGGATTCCAAATTGTTGTCTAGGATGCTGTGGTGTCGCACCAGTAGTTTGCTCCTGCTGTGCGATCGCGAGAGCCGCTCCGAACGATGGCCGTTCCGGAGCGGCTCATTCATGCGAATATGCGCGGTTTTTCCGCACCTGCAGTGCAAGGTTGTTGTTGGCCGCTGCATTCTTGTTAGCCCCCTGTAATGCGCAGTCAGGGCCGACGCGGCGGAATCATCCATCGCGTCGGCCCGCTTTACGCGCCCTGCTCCCGGGCTCGTTTACAGATTCTTGGATCGCCTGATGCGACATCGCGAGTCGGTGACTTCACGACCCGTCTGAATGCTAAAGGGCTAGCAAATAAAAAGCCCCGCCGAGCCAGCGAGGACCGGGCGGGGCTATGGATTGTAGGGTTGCCAGGTTGAACTAACCGCGCCTTTGGCGGCGATAGGCCAGCATTCCGAGGCCGCCCAAGGAAAGCAGGGCCAGGACAAAAGTGCCTGGTTCGGGGGCGGAAACAGGATCGGCTTCAATCTTGCCTTTGATCGTTAGCTTTAGGTGCTCGCTCCCCGGGGCCGTAGAACATTCTGAGATATTCTCATCCGAGAAGCCGAATTGATAAATCGCCTCGAAGTCGCCCACCGTGTTGGTGTCGAAGGTCACGGTGTAACCCTGGGTGTCGCCGGCAGCCATGTTGCTAAAGCTCGACGGTCCCAGAAGAGCGAAGGCGGGATTAGCTTGCAGGATGTCGATCACGTCCAGGTCCAATCCGGCCGTGAAGTTGGGGGTTGTGATGGCCGCGAGTATGTCGAAGAAGCTCGAAAGTGAACCGCCGCCTGCACCCTGCTGGAGTGTTCCGAAGTCAATGAGCAGGTCATTATTGGTATTGGAGAAAGTCTTGGTGCCATCGCCGGGCGGCACAGCTTCCTGGAACTGCGCGTCGGAGTGGTCATAGACGGTCTGCGTGAAGCTGACGCTTTGAGGGCTGTTCGACGCCTCGGGGCTGGTGACGGTGAGACTGACAGTATTCACACCGATATTTCCCGCAAGGTTGAACGTGCTGGACTGGCTGGCGCCGGGGGCGAGATTTCCTGAGTTCGGGGAGATGGCGCCAATCGTACCGCTGCCCGCAGTAAAGCCTGCCGAGAGAGTGTAGTTCAGCGGACCCGACGATGCTCCGCCGGTGTTCTTCACCAACGCAGAGAAATCGTTATCGCATCCGACGATGATCTTCGTAGGAACGTCCGTTGTGGTGATGGAGACGGTTGGGGGCAGCAGGGTGAACGGATGATATTCCATTTCGAGCCCTGAGACGATCGTATATTTGATGTTGGAAGTGGCGGTTGCGTCGTCCGTCGCAATGATTTGCCCGTGGAGCGGGGTGCTGCCAGGCGTGTTGTCGAAGTTCACTTGGCGACCCAGGGCCAATAGCGTGCCGTCCCAGCCGCCGTTGGGAGACTTTACCTCATTGCCCGTACCGGTAACGTCCCAAAGCACATGTTCGGGCGTCACTCCGCCGGCCACTCGAATCTGCGAATTGCCGACGCTGAAGTCACCGCTGACTCGGAAAATGAATACCTCGGTCGACGTGCCAGTTATCGAAACCGTATTATTGGTCAGCTTGACGTCGGTCAGATCGTAGACGTTCATGCTTCCCGCCCCAGCACCCGTAATGGTCATGGAACTGGTGATGTTGGTAAGGGCCTGATTGGCAGTCAATGCCGCAAGTTGGGTCGATGCGCTCCGCGCGTCGGCCACAGCTTGTGTGAGATCCTTAGCGATCGTCGAGCCCGTGAACCCGGTCAAATTGCCAACTGGAGGCACCGCCGAGTTGCCATTGGGTGAAGGATCGGCGGGGGATTTGAAGTGGTAGTAGAAGTTGCCGTTGTAAGGTCCGCCGCTGCCGGAGAAGTTGAAAGTTGAGCCAGGCCCCGCTGCCATGTCACCCGTAATGGAGGAATTGTTCATCGACCACTGTGTGTTGGAGACATCGAACAGCACATATTTGCCAGCCTCGCCAAGACCGACAAAGGCGGCCTGGCTGTTCGGGCTGGCGAACGAGACTACGCCAATCGCTACGGCGATAACGGCATTTAGGCGTGAAAATCTCAACATTGTCATCATAGGTGGTCCTGAAAAAGCGACTGGTTAAATAAAAAGAGCCGCAAGGAATCTCCATGGGCGCGCAGTCGCCTAAGCGACAACACCCGAGGAGAATCCGTGCGGCTCTTACAGTGGCACTCGTGGGTTACTGGTGAACGAAAAGGAGCTACGAGTCAACGAAAAAAAGCTGCCCCGAGACTCCATATAACGGTGGCGCGTGAGCGAACACCCAGGAGACTCTGGACAGCTTTTTTTACAGTGGCGCTCTTGGTTTTCTAGTCAACGAAAAAAGCTGCCCTAAGACTCGACGTGTAGGCATCGCTTGCGCAATACCTAAGAGACTTTGGACAGCTTTTTTACAGTGGCGTTCAGTTAGTCTGGGTTAGTAATTCTCCGCTCTCTATTCCCTGTGCGATGACTATAAAACGAAGAATCCACGATTGCAAGCATCCAACCGGATATTTTTGCTAACTTACCCTCCTGACCATGAAGGAACGCTGCCTTGATGTCCTTTCGTTACGTCATTAACCCATTTTCAGGCAATGAGTTAAGGCATATTTTATCCGTCGTCCCTTGCGATAGGGTTCGGGCCTCGGGACGGCAACCTAGAAGCCAAAATTGAGGTCGCAGTGTCGTGGCAATGGGGATTTTGGGGCAATTGCAACGAATTTCTCTCCCGACAGTTGTGCCGAACGTATCTGTCTGTTTAGAATGTGCCGATTCCCGCAGGGGCATCTGCGGAAAGGAAGGCGACCACAAAAAAGGAATACCGGCAACTGACCCGGATTTAAGAACATCCTAACTCGCTTTGTTGCGCCGTCGTGGTTGTTACGACATGCGCTACCAAGGCGGCTTAGGATGTTTTTTTGTTTGCTCCCCCCGGCAAAATGTTCGAGCGATCCACATCGTTAGGTACACGCATGCCGCCGCAATTCGTTCCCAACAATAACCACTGAAGACTGCAAGTAGAAACTTTGTTTAGGTCCAGAAAGCCGAATCATCGTCTTTGGAAATTGCGATTGGCCTTCTGAGTAAGCTTAAAAAATATAGAGAGCACGCTAATGGAAGTTCGGCTACGTGATAACACAACTTTGTATTTGCCTTTACGCGACTCCTGTGTCGTGTCCTCTCGTTCTCGCGGACTACGTAAGGCGGTGTGGCTTCTCGTCGCAGCGGTTGCGTTATTAAATGCGCGCTCGGCGATCGCGGGGACCAAGTATTGGGATCTCAACGGAAATACCGCTGGCGCAGGAGGTGCGACACCGACTGGCACATGGGACACCGGCGCTACTGCTAACTGGACGGCGAACTCGGCCGGGACCACCGCGACAACCACCTGGTCGTCCGGCGATGACGCGTTCTTCTCCGCGGGTACCGATGCCACCGGCAGCTTTACTATCAATGTCAGTGGCACGAATAACATTCGGAATCTCACTGTCGAGGAAGGCAATGTCACCCTTAGCGGCGGCACATTGAATCTTAGCAGCAATGGAAGTTGGGACGGCGGAACTGGCCTGATTGTCTCCTCTGCTCTGACTTTCTCCAACAAGCTGACGATCGGCGGCGGCAGCATCACACTCTCGGGAACGAACACCGGAGCCGGCGGCGTGCTAATGGACGCCGCCGCTGCAAGTCTTGCCATCGGCAACAACGCGGCATTTGGCACCAGTACGTTCGAGTGGGGCAGCGGCACCTTGTCGGCCACCGGCGGCAATAGGGTCATTGGCAGTTCGGTTGGAGTAACGACAAAGGATAGCATCACATTTAGCGGGAGCAACGATCTGACGTTCAATGGGCAAGTGACGCTGGGCGTCGACAGGAACACTAGCGTTACCGGCGCAGGTAGATTGACCTTTGCCGGTGGCCTGACCGGTGGTCACTCTTTGATTAAGTTAGGCACTGGCACCTTGGCAATTGGCGGAACGACGAGTACCTACAACTACAACAACAATACGACAGTCAACCAGGGAACATTGCTCGTCAATGGATCGCACTCTGGCGGCAGCAACTATTCAATCGCGCCAACCGTGGCCGGCAACGACGCCACTCTCGGTGGCATTGGCACCATTGGGCCTTTGCAGTCCAGCAAAAGTATCTCGCTAGCCGGCGCAACGATCAGCAGCACCGCCACTCGCGCCGTTCTCAATCCCGGCGATGGCGGCACGAACATAGGCACGCTCACGGTCGGGACTTCCGGCGTCAACACGGCGGTCAGTTTTGGCAACCTCAGCCGGTTCGCGGTTGACATCGACGGGGGAACCGCCGATCGGTTGACTATCAATGGCAACTTGACGCTCAGCAGCACGGCGACAGACGATATTGTCTTCAACATTGTCAATGCTCCGACCGCCGGAAAATTCACACTCCTCTCCTACACCGGCACGAAGTCGGATTCGGGCTCGACCGGTTTCACGACGGCCACAGGCGTGCCGACAGGCTATCGCCTCTCCTACGCCAACTTTAACGCGAGTAATGGCACGATCGACCTCATTCAAGGGGCGGTCATCCTCCCCACCGCGACTCCGACTGACGCGACGATTATTACCGGTGGCACGACCTCGGTCACGGTATCCGTGAAGAACAATGCACAGACTGGGGGCGATTCGCTCGCCCAATTCACCGTGGCGGCTGGCACCAATGTGAGTGGCTCGTCGGTCAGTGGAGGCCCGCTTGCGCCTCAAGCCAGTAGCGGGTCGGTGGGAAGTTTCCTCTTCAACGGCACCACGGTCGGCCTTACCGCAGGCTCTGTGAGCGTCAGCTCCACCGATTCGGGTGTAACGTCGCCGGTCGCCGGCAACTTCAATGTTACCGTGCTGAATCATTCAAACGGCGCTTTGGCCCTGAACACAAATAACAACCAGAACGTCATCGTTGGTGCCACGGCTGCGACTTCGAGTTTGAGCCTGACCAATGCTGGGGCCAGTAACGCGGCGCTGGACGTCAACAGCCTTACGAGCAACCTGTCAGGATCGACCGGTACCGCCCTAGTGGCTGCCAACGGCAGCCAAAGCTACACGGGGACTTTCAATACCGGTAGCGTCGGTCTGGGGCAGAACCAAACCTTCACTGCTACCGTGCGAGACACGAATCTCCCGGGCCGCGGCTCGGCTTACTCCGCCTCGGCGATCGGTACTATCAACGTCTACAGCCACTCGGCCCCAACGCTGACAGTCGCCGGCGGCAACAACCAGTCGATCATCACCGGCGGCAGCCTGACGGCAGCTACCGCCACGCTGTCGGACACGGCGGGCACCACGCCCGCGCCGCTGGATGTGAACACGCTGAGCAATCTCACCGGCGGCAGCACGGTCGCCACCGGCGGCACCGGAACGTACACCGCCACTGGGTTTGACACCACTACAGTCGGACTCAACAAGACGCTGGCCACCAGCCTCAAAGCGGGGGATCAACAAACGATCACCGGCGCTAACGCCCTGAGCACATTGAGTCAGAACTTCACTTACACGGTGTATGCCCATTCCAACGGTGCCCTGGCGATCAGCTCCAACAATAACCAGAACGTCATCGTGGGCGCCACGGCCGCCACGATCGGGCTGGATCTGACAAATGTTGGGGCCAACAACGTGGCCCTGGATGTGAACAGCCTGACCAGCAATCTCTCCGGCCCCACCGGTTCGGCAATCGTTGCTGCCAATGGCAGCCAGAGCTACAGCGGCACATTTAACACCAGCAGCATCGGCCTCAGCCAGAGCCAGACGTTCACCGCCACCGTGCGAGACACGAATCTTTCCGGGCGCGGCTCGGCCTACAACGCGTCGGTCAACGGCACGGTCAATGTCTACAACCACTCGGCCCCGACATTGACCATAGCCAGCGGCAACAACCAGTCAGTGATCGTCAATAATGCACTGGCAGCCGCCACGGCTACCTTGGCCAATACGGCCGGCACCACGCCGGCTCCGCTGGATGTCAACTCGTTGAGCAACCTCAGCGGCAGCACCGGCTCGGGCGTGGTCGCCTCCGGCGGCTCCGGAACTTACACGGCCACGGGCTTTGTCACCAACTCGACAGGGATCGGCAAGAGCTTGGGTGTGAGCCTCAACGCGGGGGACCGGCAGACCATCACTGGCGCCAATCCGTTAAGCCCGTTGAGCACCAGCTTCACCTACAACGTCTACAACCACTCGACCGCGGCACTGAGCTTCGTCAGCGGCAACAATCAGTCGGCGTTTGTCGGCGGCTCGCTGACGAATGCTACGTTCCTTTTGGAGGACATCGTCGGAACCGATCCTGCTCCGCTGGACGTGAACACGCTGAGCAATCTAACCGGCAGCACCGGTTCGGGCGTGGTCGCCTCGGGCGGGACCGGCACCTACACCTCAACCGCGCTGGACAACTCTACGGCCGGGATCGGCAAGACCTTGGGTGTGAGCCTCAAGGCCGGGGATCAGCAAACCATCACCGGCGCTAACGCCCTGAGCACGCTGAGCCAGACGATCACGTACAACGTCTACAACCACGCGGCTCCCACGCTGACCATCGCCGGCGGCGACAATCAGTCGGCAATCGTCAATAATGCCCTGGCCGCGGCCACCGCCACGCTCTCCAACACTGCGGGCTCCGTGCCCGCGCCACTGGATGTCAATACGCTGAGCAATCTCAGCGGCACCACCGGTTCCGGCGTCGTCGCTTCTGGGGGCAGCGGGACGTACACCGCCACAGGGTTTGATGTCACCACCGCGGGCATCGGCAAGACTTTGTCCACCAGCCTCAAGGCTGGCGACCAGCAATCGATTGCCGGTGCAAATGCCTTGAGCACGCTCAGCACCAACTTTACTTACAACGTCTACAACCACTCGGCTCCGACGCTTTCCGTGGCCAGCGGCAACAATCAGTCGATCATCACCGGCGGCAGCCTGGCGGCAGCCACGGCCAGTCTGTCCAACACGGCCGGAACGACACCGGCCCCGCTCGACGTCAACACCTTCAGTAATCTGATCGGCGGCAGCACCGTCGCCTCCGGCGGCACTGGAACGTACACCGCCACGGGGTTTGATACCACGACGGTCGGCCTCAATAAGACATTGGCCACTAGCCTAAAAGCGGGGGATCAACAAACGATCACCGGCGCTAACGCCCTGAGTACATTGAGTCAGAACTTCACTTACACGGTGTATGCCCATTCCAACGGTGCGCTTACGTTCAACAACGGTGACAACCAAAACGTCCTTGAGAACGCCACGGCAGCAACGGCCGGCCTCAGTCTGACCAACGCCGGGGCCAACAACGTGGCACTGGACGTCAACAGCCTTAGCAGCAACCTGTCGGGTTCCACCGGCGCCGCCCTGGTGTCCGCCAACGGCAGCGAGAGCTACAGCGGCACGTTCGATACCAGCACTGTGGGCTTGGGCCAGAGCCAGACCTTCGCCACCACCGTGCGGGACACGAATCTCTCGGGCCGGGGGGCGACCTACGCCGCCTCGGCCATCGGCACGATTAACGTCTACGCGGCGGCATTGTTGACGGACAACACGAATATCACGCTGGACAGCGGTTCGCTGGTGTCGATTCAGAACGCAGCGGCCACGCCGGCGCGAGCTTCGGCCCATGTGGATTCGGTCACCACGATCAGCCCCCATTGGACGCTCCACAACCTGGACAATACGAGCTACATCGCGCCCGGGTCCGGCACGCCCACGGCCAACGTCACTTTCGACGACACCGGCCTGCTCAACGGTCAAACTTTGGTCGGCACACTCACCGTCGCTTTGGAAAACGACCAAGCGATTGCCGGAGCGGCAGACAAGGATCTGGGTTCGTTGTCGTGGAGCCTGTCGCATACGGTCGTCAATGGCGTCGGCAACGGCACGGCCGACGTGACTGACGGAGAATCGTATGCCGACCTTCATGGAGTAAGCGACAAGGATCTGGCCAGTGTGGCGACCTTGCTTGACGGGGCAAACGACAGTGGCCACGACACGGTCGTCGAAATGACTTGGCGCAATCGCACGACGGCGGAAGCGGGCGGGTTTGCAGTGTCGCTCCCCTCCGACGCGGCGGGCTTGGTAAGTGACGTGGTCAACTTGACCGGCACGGATGGTACGATCTTCGTTCTGGAAATGACCGTGGGCCCGCTGGCCAATGCAGGGGCCGACGTCTATCTGGCCTGGCTCGACCAGAGTGATGACATGTGGAAATTGGCCGTCGATGGCAATCACGGCCCGAACACCATCGTCTCGTACCAAAGTAGCTGGGCCGATGCAGGTTCGCCGTTGACCTTGGGAGCGTACGGCTATGACGCTGCCAATCACAAAGTGTGGGCGGTCCTCGATCACAATAGCGACTTTGCCGCTCTGGAGCTTGAGGAAGTTGCCGTGCCTGAGCCGTCGACCAGCGTGTTGGCCGTTTGGGGCCTTGCGTCACTGGCATTTGTTGCCTGGCGCCGCAGGGGTAGGCGCCAGGCGAACCAATAACGAATAGTCGAATAGTCGAGAAGAGAAGCAATAAGGGGCGGGTCGTCGTACAGTGGTTGTTTTCGTTGCGGAGGAACAGAGACTGGCAGGCGAATTGGAGAATGCGCGCCGATGGTCAGTCATCAAGTGAATTATTGCATGTTGAGACGAGCGCTGCCGGGGCACTGCGGTAAATCAAGCGATGCCCATTGCGGCTTCACGCTCATTGAGATATTGGTTGTGATCGCGGTGATCGTGATCCTCGTGGCCCTGCTGTTGCCGGCAATTGGCACGTCGCGCGCTCGTGCGCGTCAATCGCTGTGTGCGAGCAACCAGCGGCAAGTCTGGATGGCCTGGATGCGGGCGAACAGCCGCGATCCGTCGCAACCGGTCCGCGGCAACGCCTGGACGCAACGTCTCGGCCAATACGTGTCAGGGTCGTCCAACGTCCTGTATTGTCCCGACGACTCGAATCCCCATCCGACATCCAGCTTCGCATTGAATGATCATGCCTGGCGGTTCAACTCGTCGCCCGACGCGGGCCGGATCGTGTTGTTGGACTATTTGCAGGTCGAAGCGAAGGTGATCGGCCAATCGCTTGCGCAGCTCAACGCCCCGAGCACAGGCTGGCCCAGTAGCCAGGCGGCGCGACACTTCCAACGCGAAAATGTTTCGCTCGCGGACGGCCATAACGAATCATACGCGCCTCTGGATATCGACCCTCGCTTCTGCGTCTATTACGTCAAGTATTGGCGGCCGGAGAAAGACCAGAACATTAACCTGAGCACCTGCTACGAACTGGGCACTATTCCGCCGGAACTGGCGCTGACTACCGGCACCTTTACCACGGGAGGAAGTACCGCCGGCGGCACGACCGGTGGCGCGACCACGAGCGGGATAACTTCACCAGGCTCAACCACGGGTGGGACAATCGCTGGCGGCTCTTCAACAGGAGGTACAACAACGGGCAGCACCGATCCCACTTGGGCTGGGACTTGCAACTCGTGTGGGCCGTTTGTCGGGCTTAACGGAGTTACCCTCTCGGGCGGATCATTCAGTGACGCCTACGACTCTGACACCGGCAACTATTCCGGCGTCGGGGCGGGACCGCCGGTAACTGTTTGCAGCAACGGCAAGATTACGTTGAGCGGCGGCTCAAAGATCTACGGCGATGCGCACCCGGGCTCAGGTTTCACGGTCGCGGGCGGAACGGTTTCCGGTTCTTCGGCGCCGCTCGCCCACGCGCTGAGCATGCCGGCCGTGAACTTTGGGAATTCGGCAACGGTCAACAACAATGCCAACATCCCGTTGTCCACTCAACACAAGAATCCGCTAAGCGGCACGCAGTTTACGCTCGGCGGGGGAGATAGCCTAACGCTGCCGGCCGGCACGTATTACTTCAGCAAGTTCACGCTCTCCGGCGGGGCGACTCTCACGCTCGGCGGCGCCGTCGTCATCTACTGCACGGGCGATTTTTCTGCAAGCGGTGGTACGCTCGTCAATCCGTCGACACGAGCCAGAGACTTCAAGGTTTACTGCACCGGCTCAAAGGCTGACTTTTCTGGATCCTCTGTTTTCTACGGGGCCATTTACGCCCCAACCAGCGACGTGACGCGCTCCAGTGGAAACGCCGAAACATTTGGCGTCCTGATCGGCAAAACGTTGACCATCAGCGGAGGAGGTGGGGTCCACTACGACCAGGCCATCGATGGAATCTTTACCGTGCAGTGCCCATAGCCATGGGAGTAAATAAAGGGGACGGGAGTCATTTGTCGGCCTCGGCCGGCGTCGGGACTCCTGCCGACGATTCCTTCTTCGGCCGTCCGCGAGGCGGCATGGTGTGCTCCAGCCCGAGTTGCCGAACTACCTTATCGCGCCACCGCGGCGCGCCGTACGGACGCCCGCGGGCCACGCTCTCGCGCAGCGCCGCTAACTCCGCTTCGCTTTCCGGCTGATTGACATGCTCGGGCCAGGAGCGGCCAAGTTGAACCGGCGGATCGGTGAGCAGCGCTCGGTCCTCGGGCGATCCCTATGTTCGCCGATAGAGGCTCCCCCATGGCCACAACTCCGCGCTGCGGACAATGCCGGCCCGCAACGGATTGCGCTCGACGTATCTCAAAACGGTCAGCAGGTGCTCATCGCTGGCGACGGGAAACGACTTGAACCGTCCTTGATACACATGCCCCATGCCCGCGGTGGCATGATGGGCGTGCCAGCGCTGCGAGTGCGTGACGCTCAGCCAGCGGAAGAACTCCGACACTTGCTCGTGCTGCCGCTGGCGGGGCCAGACCACAAGGTCGAGTGGATTCGAACCACTAACCTTTGGCTTCGGAGGCG